>CALAGQ010000046.1 GCA_937891765.1 uncultured Nitrospina sp. | reverse complement strand
CACCGATCTTTTTTACCATTTTTCTCTGAAAACTGGGTTTTTCAGGGACGACTACTTGTGGGTTTGAAACAAAATGATCAATGAAGGTCTTTTTATCGATTTCCAGCACATCCACATCAGTGAGGGCCCGGACACTGGCTGAGCGGGGTTTGGATTCCAGCAGGGCCATTTCTCCCAGAAAATCACCAGCTTCTCGAATGGCAATTTGCTTTTGTTTTTTATACACTTCCATTTTTCCAGAAAGAATGATGAACAGGGTTTCCTGAACGGAGTTTTCTGGAAAAAGTACCTGGTCTTTTTTCAGGGTTATCTTTTTTCCGGCGTTAAAAATGCGCTTTAATTCCGTTTCCTGTAAAAAACGGCAGATAGGGGCCTGTTGCAAGGCCTCTAAATTTTTGAGAATATCCATGGTATTAACACGTGGGCAGATAGTAGATGGTTCAATGTAATTCTATTTTTCTCCCTCTATCCCTTAAATGCAAGAAGAAAAAGGCCTTATTTGATTTTGTAACCGAGTCGTAACAGAAGAGGAAAGCTGATATCCACTTGATACTGTATGGATATACCGGTTTTTCAGTGTGTTTGAGCCGTTTTTTCCTACCCCATTCGTGGGATTGTGGAAAACAACCTATGTCTATATATTCTAGTTGTAAGCGGGAAAAATTCTGCAAACGGAAAGGTTTTTAAGAGTCACCCTGGTTTTTGAGACCCTTGCCATGCCTTCAATAGAAAAGGTTGTAACGCCGACACCGACCCTGGATTCTACAACCTCCATTTTTGATGCGATCGAATATCTGATCATCAACGATTGCGAGCATGCCTTTGTCCAGCATGAAGGTGAAATGGCTGGCATTATCTCGGCGAGTCAATTACTGGAAAATCACAAGTCGCAGGATATGCCTGGCTCTTCAAGTCCGGGATTATATGGAGCCTCTTCTGACGATTAAGGCAAATGAACTGCGGGCCAGAGCGGCGGAAATCATGTCGGAACATGGTGTGGAATTTATTGCAGTGACCAACCAGAACGGGGTGCTTCTCGGAGTCGCTTCTCTTGGCAACTTAAACAGCTAATCTTCTTCTCTGTGAGAATCCCTTTTAATACATTTTCTTCAGCAGGATGGGAAGCCGGCCAGCGTGACGCTGGACCTGTCGGGCAATGGATTTTTACCGCTAGCAAAATTCATTTCGGCTAAAAACGCCCTTGCTATTTGCCCCTGCGGGGAGCAGTCAGCACGACTACAATGCCTATAAAAATTTTCCAGTTTTGAAACATATCATTCCTTCGGGCCAGTCATTTTTTCAGGTCGTACTTTTTCGTCAAACTCCTCCGGCGTGAGCAGGTTCAAAGCCGCCGCCGCTTCTTTCAAAGTGCTGTTATCCTGATAGGCTTTCTTGGCCACTTTCGCCGCGTTGTCGTAGCCGATATGTGGATTGAGAGCCGTGACCAGCATGAGCGAGCCATTAAGATGTTTTTCGATCTGTACTTTATTAGGTTCAATACCGATCACGCAATGGTCGTTGAAAGACCGGCAGGAATCGGCCAGCAGGCGAATAGATTGTAGAAGATTATAAATCATCACCGGCTTAAAAACATTGAGTTCGAAGTTCCCGGAAGACCCCCCAACATTGATGGTGGTGTCATTGCCGATCACCTGTGCCGCAACCATGGTCATGGCTTCCGATTGGGTAGGGTTGACTTTGCCCGGCATGATCGAGCTTCCCGGTTCATTGGCCGGTAAAACAATTTCGCCGATTCCGCATCGCGGACCCGACCCGAGCCAGCGAATATCGTTGGCGATTTTCATAAGTGAACAGGCGATGGTTTTTAAAGCGCCGCTGGTCTCGACAATTGCATCGTGCGCCGCGAGAGATTCAAATTTATTAGGCGCGGTGACAAACGGGCAGTCAGTGAGGTCGGCAATTTGTTTGGCGACTTTAACGGCGAAATCCTTGTGCGAGTTGAGGCCGGTTCCCACTGCAGTTCCACCAAGCGCAATTTGATACATTCTTGGCATGCAATTATTAATGCGATCGAGCGCGTACTCCAACTGCGTGGTGTATCCGCTGAATTCCTGGCCCAGAGTGAGCGGAGTGGCGTCCATCAGATGAGTGCGGCCGATTTTTATGATGTCCTTAAACTCGTTGGTTTTTTTGCGGAACGATCCGGCCAGAGTTGTTATGGAAGGGATGAGTGCTTCACGAATGCGCTCCACCGCCGCAATATGCATGGCGGTGGGAAACGTGTCGTTGGAAGACTGCCCCATATTGACATGATCATTAGGATGCACAGGGTCCTTGGAGCCGATGGTCCCGCCTGCTATTTCAATAGCCCGGTTGGCGATGACTTCGTTGGTGTTCATGTTGGACTGTGTTCCACTTCCCGTTTGCCAAACCCTTAAAGGGAAATGCTCGTCCAATGTCCCGGCGATCACTTCATCGGCGGCCTGACAGACCAGGTCTTTGACATTTTCAGGCATGAGCCCTAACTCTGCATTGACCATAGCCGAAGCCTTTTTCAGGATGCCCATTCCCCGGATGATTTCGCGTGGCATGGTTTCAGTGCCAATATCAAAGTGGATCAATGATCGCGCGGTTTGGGCTCCATAATAACTGCTGGCCGGGACACTGATCTCTCCCATGCTGTCGGTTTCGATCCGGGTACTCATAATACTCCTCCTCAGTTTTTGAAATAGTCCGCCGCTTCCGGCATATTTTCTTCGATAAAAATTTTAAATTTTTTCAATAATCTTTGTTCGGCCTGGCGCACAGCTTCTCGCGTGACCCTTCTCCGGTCGCCGATTTCCTGTAGCGATAAAGGCTCTTCGGAAAGAACGCGCTGGTCGAGAATTTCTATTTCGTTGGCATTCAAATCGGTTTTAAAGCTTTCAATATTTTTATTGAGAATTTCTTTAAACTGGTTAAGCTCCGCATTATCTTCAACGGATGACTGCCCGTGTGCAAGGGTGTGCGCCGGGGTCAGGCTGCTACCGGGGTGGGCAGGGGTGTCGATGGAAACATCCATCGCGCCGATGCTGGCAGAGACGTCAATGATCTCTCCCTCATCAACCCCAAAGCGTTCGGCCAACAATTTGGTGGTCGGGTCAAATCCCTCTAGTTCGAGTTTTTCCTTTTCCCTTTTCAGGTTGAACAAGAGTTTGCGCCGGGCGTTGGTGGTGCCCACCCGCACTAGCCGCCAGTTGTCGAGAATATGTTTCAGGATATACGACTTGATCCACCAAGTGGCATAGGCCGAAAGAGGCACCCCGCGAAAAGGGTCGAAATTTTTAACCGCTTTCATCAGGCCAATATTACCTTCCTGAACCAGGTCCATCAGGTTCTGCCATTCGCGCTTGAAATTCATGGCGATTTTAATCACTAGCATGAGGTTGGCAGTGGTCAGTTTATAGGCGGCATCGAGATCGCCGGTTTCCTTATAACGGATGGCCAACTCCTTCTCCTCGTCTTCCGTCAGGAGCGGATATTTGCGAACTTCCTGAAGGTAAGCCGAAAAAGGGTCGAGAGGGAGCAGTGAACCTTTGGACCGAACCGCCGGTAACCGGGACTCCTCGTGATCTGGCTCGTCTGAGGTTGTTTCGTCGTTCATAGTAGATTTCAATAGTAATGCCTGATTTCTGCCGGGTTGTATTTTGCACGGCAAATCTTTAGAATGTATCTATGGCCCGTTTAGCACTATTTGGAATTTTTGTCGTCCTGCTGATTCTTATTGCGCGCGCAATTTTTCCCTCAAAAAGCTCATCGAATGAGGAGCCTACAGAAATGGTCATGGACCCTAATAATGGGGTGTATATCCCGAAATCTGAGGCTATCAAAAAAACCGTCAACGGCAAGGAATATTATTTTTCAAGCGAACAAAGCGCTGAAGATTTCATAAACAAGACCCCCTAGGTAGAGCAACAGGCAACCGGGGTCGAACTATTATAACAGAGGATTTGTCTCAAACCGGAGAAACAGGAAAATTCATGATGCAATTTAAAAAACAGCAGTTCAGTGAGTTATGGCGGCGATTTCGAATGCAGGGTTTACCTGTTTTGTTGGTTTTGGCGGTAGTGGGCGTTTCCCCCGTATTTGCCGAAGAAAAATGCGAGCCGGTGGATAAAAAAAAGATCAAAATTGAGGGTTATATTTCCAAATCTTTTCGCAAACAAAGAAAGCAGATCTTCAAGGAATTTGGCGAGCTCGGTTCCACACGTGTGGCTTTGAGGGTGTACCCCATGGGCGAAACCTCAAAAGTGATCGCGGTGGGGCGATGTGTTCCCGCCTATATCGCCCAGCACATCATCAGAAAATCGATGGAATACAGCACCGGTGTGGAGAGCTTGGTGCAACAGCAGTTCTTACATACCCATTGGGTGGGTGTCGGCGTCACCATGTTTGATGAACCCTCACAACAGTTCGTTTCTGCAAAACAGGTCCAGCAATTGTTAAAGCAGGATATTTCTGACGAGGAATTTCACATCCTGTATCGGAAATTGTCAGTACCCAATGATCTGGTTCCATTTTTTGGCTTGAAGTCGCCAAATATTAAAATCGCTCAACCGGATTGATCTGCTATTCGCCTAAACGGAACCCTCTGCTTTTTTTGGGGAGGTGCTTTTCTTTATAGTTGTTTTCTTGCGGGATGTTTTGGCTGTAGTTTTCTTTTTGGTTTTCTTGGTCTTGGGTGCGGCCTTCTTTGATTTGATCTTGGCTTTGGCCATGAACTATTGTCCCTCAGAAGAGATGTATTTACAAAGGTTTATAATTCAATGGTAGGGCACAATTGAGTTTATTGCTACAAGTAAAGCAGAAATTTTTTTCAGACAATTGCTGCCCCTCCAGTCCAATTCGCTATTAACAATAAATGCAAGGTCTTACTGAATATTTGTGGTGGGGTCGGCTGCTTACTTGCAGGGGGTAGTGGAGCAATCATTCCCACTTAGAATGTTCGCTATTTTTAGAATCCCGCTTCTTCTTTAGAAGCGTCGCCATTGTGGCGGATGATTTCTCCGGTGACCAGATAGATCACATCCTCGGCGATATTGGTGGCATGGTCGGCCATTCGTTCCAGATAGCGGGAAGCGGAAAGCAGTTGGATATAGCTGTTTAAATTATCGGGGTCTTTTTTTATAGCTTGTTCGACGCAGCCATACATTTCCCGGTTCAGGTCGTCCACTGCGTCATCATCTTCACAAACCTTCCGTGCCAGTTTATCATCCCGGTTCACCAGTGCGTCCAGCGACCGCTTTAACATCGACCGAACTTTCACGGCCATGTTCTGCATGTCAAAAGGCAGTTCAACCTTTGCCTCGGCGGAAAGATAAACTGCCCGCTCTGCAATGTTGACAGACAAGTCGCCAATGCGTTCGAGATCGTTATTGATTTTTAAAATGGCGATGATCAAGCGCAGGTCGTTGGCCACGGGCTGATGCAGGGCCAGAATTTTGAGACATTCCTCTTCCACAAACACTTCCCGCTGATCAATTTCGTAATCCGCTTCAATGACTTTTTTTGCCTGGTCAGATTTTCTCTGAGTCAGTGACTGAACCGAGAGCCGGACGCTCTCTTCCACATCTGCGCCCAGCGCAAGTATTAAACGCTTGAGTTCATCAATAGCTTTTTCAAGGTGAATGGCATGTCGAGACATCTTTTTAACCTCTTAACCGAATCGGCCAGTTATATAGTCTTCCGTTTTTGGAACGGAAGGATTGGTGAATAATTTTTCTGTTGGACCAAATTCTATCAACTCGCCGAGCAGGAGGAATCCCGTGAAATCTGCTACCCGGGCGGCTTGCTGCATATTGTGAGTCACAATGACAATGGTGTATTGCTCTTTTAATTCTACCATCAGTTCTTCGATTCGTGCAGTGGCGATGGGGTCGAGAGCCGAGCAGGGCTCGTCCATAAGTAGCACTTCCGGTTCGACCGCGATAGCGCGGGCGATGCAAAGCCTTTGCTGCTGGCCGCCAGAAAGGGCCAGTGCGGTGGAGTTGAGCCGGTCTTTGACCTCCTCCCAGAGAGCGACCGACTTCAAACTTTTTTCTACAATTTCGCCCAGTTTCTTTTTGTCTTTCATCCCGTGGATGCGTGGCCCGTAGGCGACATTCTCGAAAATCGTTTTGGGAAACGGGTTGAACTTCTGAAAGACCATGCCAACATTTTTTCTCAGTTCGCTGACATCCAAAGCGGGGTCGGTGGTGTCCCTTCCGCCGATCAGTATTTTCCCTTGCATGCGTGTGTCTTCTACGAGATCATTCATGCGGTTGAGGCAGCGGAGCAGGGTGGACTTGCCGCATCCTGACGGACCAATGAAGGAGGTGATTTTTTTCTCAGGGAGACGCATGCTGATATTTTTAAGCGCCTGACTTTCACCGTAGAAGAAATCGATATTTTTAATTTCGATCATCATTTCTTGATCGCTTTGGGATTTCGGGTTTTTCATATGCTTCTCGCTAGAGGGGCGCTTTGTAATTACAGGTCTAAGTTTGTCCATTTTATTTTCTCTGATTAGTCCGGGCATTTTTTCATATCCTGATTTAAACCGCAGAAGCAGTGAGTTGTTTTCTTAGGCGGTTCCTCAGAAATATTGCCGCCATGTTTAAAAGAATAACCATCAGGATCAGCAATAACGTTGTGGCAAAGACCATGGGTCGGGCGGCATCTACATTAGGCGACTGGAACCCGACATCATAAATATGAAATCCCAAATGCATGAATTTGCGTTCCAGATGAACGAAAGGCCACAACCCATCAATAGGCAGAGAGGGGGCCAGTTTAACCACCCCGGTGATCATCAGGGGCGCGACTTCTCCTGCGGCCCGGGCCATGGCGAGAATGAGTCCGGTTAAAATAGAAGGCATGACTGCAGGCAATACCACGCGCCAAGTGGTTTCAAATTTGGTTGCCCCTAAAGCGAGCGAGGCCTCGCGAGTGCCTTTGGGCACCGCCGCCAGACCTTCTTCGGTGGAAACGATCACCACGGGCACGGTGAGCAAAGCCATGGTCAGCGAGGCCCATAAAATTCCCCCGGTGCCAAAAGTCGGGGTGGGTAGTGCTTCCGGGAAAAATAACTGGTCGATGGAGCCGCCTATAATGTAGATGAAAAACCCGACTCCGAATACGCCAAATACAATGGAAGGAACTCCCGCCAGATTATTCACCGCGATCCGCACAATGCTGACAAGGGTTCCCTGTCTGGCATATTCGCGCAGATAAAACGCGGCCAGAACTCCTAAGGGAGTTGCCAGCACACTCATCATCAGCACCATCAAAACAGTGCCGAAGATAGCCGGGAAAACACCACCCTCGGTGTTAGCCTCCCTCGGATCATCCCATAAAAACTTTTGAACTCCTTTGAGAAAAAACAAAGCTTTGTCCAGTAGGGAAAACTGGTTGGGATTATAAATATCCAGCATTTGTGAAAGCGGAAGGGATTTCTCCTGACCCTCCACGGTTTGCAAAATTATTTTCCCGGTCTGTGAAGAGCGCAGTTCATGCAGTTTTTTCTCAAGCACATTATATTGAGATTGCAGTTCAGGGACTTCCCGGTTCAAGGCATCTACTTCTTTCCCTTGGGTCAATCCCTTAAGAGTAAGCTTTTTCAATTTCAGGCGAACCCGCTCCATTTTGTGGTTGATAGCACCTATTTCTTTTTTTGCAATTGTTGCTATTTCTTTATTCAGGGCCCTCGTAAGGGGCAAAATATTTTTCGCAGTTTTTAATCCCTCTGCCGTTCCCTGGGCAAGGCTTTTGTCTTTATCAACAATCTCTTTGATAAAGCCAAAAAAATAGCCCCACTCCCTGCGTTCCACCGCCACGACATTTTCCGGGGTTTCGATACTTTTAATTTGAGATTCATCAACCCAGATAAAGTCGGAGGTATAGATATCGCGGTTGGCTTTCTTGATCTGAATACGATGTATATCTACTCTTTTAGCACCCGAGCTGAAGTCAGGAATTACTTCCCGGCCCACTTGCGTGCCCAAAACCTGTGATCCATCATTGAGATGCAGAATTCGTATTTCTCCGGGCCAGAAAGTACCCATGGCGTTCACCACAATTCCGAGAACCAACGCTACAGTTATGATAAGGGAAAACGCCAGACCGGCTCCGGTCAGCCAGATGAACAAGTCTCCACGTTTCCAGATTTTTTTTCCTACATTAACCATGGTGCCTCATAGTCCTTGATAGCGTTTGCGCAATCGCAAGCGCACCAGTTCTGCCAGAGTGTTAATAACAAACGTCATGCTGAATAACAGGAACGCCGCCAAAAAAAGAATGCGGAACAGCGTTCCCCCTTCCGGGGCTTCCGGCAACTCCACGGCAATATTTGCAGAGAGGGTGCGGAAACCATTAAACATGCTCCATTCCATGATCGGAGTATTTCCCGTGGCCATGAGCACAATCATGGTTTCGCCGATAGCCCGGCCGAACCCGATCATGATCGCCGAAAAAATTCCCGGGCTGGCGGTCGGCAGAATCACATTGAGAGCCGTTTGCCAAGGGGTGGCCCCCAAAGCCAGGGAAGAAGCTTTAAGATGATCGGGAACATTGGACAGAGAATCTTCTGCGATGGTGAATATGATGGGGATGACGGCAAAACCCATCGCGAGCCCAACCACTAGAGCGTTGCGCTGGTCATAAGTCACATCCAGAACCTGTTTCAACCATACTCGATGATCGCCCAACAAGAGCGAAGACTCGATCAAAGTTCCTCCATAGAAAGACAGGGCCCCGCCAAAAAAAGTAATGCCGACCAGTAAATAAATTTCCCTACCGTCTTTTGCCAGAAACTGCAATCGGGGAAAGGTTTCATAAGCCAGAAGAGCGATGACGATCAGGGTCGTAACAACAAATGGCATGAGCACGATTCCCGGCAAAAACGTTTCTACTTTGGGGGCAATCACCAGAGCGGCAAAAAACCCAAGCACCACACTTGGAAGTGCTGCCATGATTTCGATGGCAGGCTTGGTGACTCTTTTCAAATCAGGTTTCATGAACTGCGACACATAAAAGGCGGCGAATAAGGCCAACGGCACCGCAAAAAACATGGCATACACCGTACCCTTAAGTGTCCCGAACATCAGCGGAACGAGACTGAACTTGGATTCGAATTCATCGGTTCCCCCTGTGGATTGCCAGACATATTCCGGGCCCGCGTAACCCTCATACCAGATTTCGTTCATCAAACTGGCGAATGTAATTTGTGGATAAGGATTGTCCATTTCCCATTGGTGCAGAACTCCTGAACTGTCAGCGGCCAGGATGCCATCAAATTTTGGAGCCAACGTCACCGCTGTGTAATCTGCATTTCCTTGAGCGGGAAATTCAAGTTGGCTTTCTCCGGTGGTTCCGTAATGCAACCGGATCATTTCTTTTGACCCGGTCAGGAACCCTTTATTGCGCAGGGAGTAACTAAAAAGTTGTGGCGGGTTTTTATGCGGTAGAAATTCATAAATTTTATTCAGGGTAAATTTTTCTTCCGGCGATTTCTGTAATTGAAAGGAATTGACACTGCCTTCGGAATCCGTCACGACCAGAGTGTATCCGCCAAGAACAAAGTTGAGATTCGACACGCCTATTCCCGGCTTGCTCGTTGCGCCGATTAATTGGCTTTGCGAGTCTTCCAGATCAACGCGAAATATCTGGCCGAAGGAAGTTCCGAGGAGCAGGCTTTCATAGGCTTCATCGAATACCATGGCTGTGATCTCGCCTTCGGCAGGAATAGAAAGAGTTTCCTGCGACACGATTTTGCGGGTCGTTCCCATCATGGTTTTGCGCAAACGGACACGAATAAGAGAAACCCTGCCGGGCCCGGACTGGGCGGCGATCTGATAGCCTTTTTCATTTTTAATATGGGTCAGTAACGTAACGGGAGAACCATCGGCACGAACCTGAACCGGCGATTCAGTTTTTACATGCGGTTCAATGGTTCGTTTGCTTTCTGAGCTATAAATCGGACGAAATTCAATAGTGACCGGGTAGACCCTGCCATCTGAAAGACCGAGAACAGGAAAGTTCTTTGTGGAAGGAGAAACCCCCGTGACCCGGGCGGACTGCCAGTCGGGCAAGTCGGGTTTGGACTCAAATGCTTTTTTTTGCAGGGAGTAAAAACGAAGGCCATCGGATTCCACGGCATAGGCTTTATCGTGGTAAGGGTCCATTCCAATGGCTAATGGAACGCTTCGCGTTTTAAATTCTGCAATCAGGGAAACGGAAGGTGTTTTAAACAGCGGATAAACTTCCGCGACAATAACAAAGAGAATGGCGAGGATGGAAACGATAATGATCCAGCCTCCGGTTGTAACAACACCCCGGGCGATGGCATCGGCAAACTGACGCTGGATCAGGCTCTTACCGAAAAAAGCCCGACCGGGTTTTGCAGGCTCCCGATCGGGCTTCTTGGTTTGTACGTTTTCGCTCATTCAATCAGTTGGTCATGGTCGCCGAGATCTTTTGTAGATCTTCATCGGTCACAGATTTAGCAATCGGAAAATAGCCTCCCTTGACGACCACTTGCTGACCTTCTTTGGAGAGAATCATTTTCACAAACTCTTTGGTCATAGGATCGAGAGATTTTCCCGGTGCCTTATTGACATAGATGTAGAGGAATCGCGCCAGAGGATATTCGCCGGTCAGGGCGTTTTCCGCTGAGGGCTCCACAAAACTTGTTCCGCTCTCGGCCAAAGGCAGAGCGCGTACGCCTGAGGTTTTATAACCGATACCGCTGTATCCGGCAGAAAATGGGTCTACGCTGACACTCTGAACAACTGACGCGGAACCCGGTTGCTCTTTCACTTCGTCCCTGTAGTCGCCTTTTTTCATGACCAGTTTTTTGAAAAAACCATAAGTGCCGGACGCGGAGTTGCGGCCATAGGCGCTGATCGGACGGTCTGCCCAGTTTCCGGTAACGCCAAGATCGCCCCAGGTTTCCACTTCTTTATGACCACGTCTGCGGCTTTTGGAGAACAGCGCATCGACCTGTTCCAGATTCAACCCCTTGATCGGGTTGTCCTTGTTGACGAAAACCGCAAGAGCATCCACTGCGACCCGAACCGGAGTTGGTTTGTAGCCGAATTTGGATTCAAAAGCGTCTATTTCTTTTTTCTTCATCGCACGTGACATCGGGCCCAACTGCGCGGTGGCTGAGATCAAAGCTGGCGGAGCGGTGGAGGAACCTTTTCCTTCGACTTGAATGTTTACGTTGGGATAAAACTGTTTGAATTTTTCACTCCATAAAGTCATCAGATTGTTCAAGGTGTCTGATCCGACACTGGAGATGTTTCCGCTGACTCCGCCCTGTTTGCTATAGTTTGAAAGCTGAGGATCTACCTCGACGGCAAAAACAGAACTCGCCCAGAATAAAACCAGTAAAACGATGGCTAATTTTTTGATCATGATGCACTCCTTAAAAGATGGCTGTTTGTTTGTCATACAGCCAATCTAGTCATTCTTTATTAGATTTATAGCTGTTCAGTATTAGATTTGTGTTAGGAGTTGAAAGATGAGGGGAAGGAGAAAAGCAAAAAACCGCTGCCCGGCTTGAAGCTTGCCGGGACAACGGTCTTTGAGGATTCAATTCTTGGAGGAGATTGAACGCTAAATCAACAATTTACTAGAACTAGCCTACTAGAACTTGAACTTCAGGTCAGCCTGAAAGGTTTGATTTTCTTGAGGGCTATCTCCTATAGCTCGCTCATCCCGGGTGTCGAAGTAGGTGAGCGCGAGCTTAACTCCTTTTCGAAGCCCGATGCTGCCACCGGCCTCAAAACCGCGACCATTACTATTTCCGCCATGAAAATCCGAGTCAGAGATCGAGTCCAGAACGGCTGAACTTTGAACCACCCGATAAATTACTTTCAAGTCGTAATCGCCAAACTTTTCACCGGACTTGCCGTATTTAGCGCCGATCTGCCAAGCCGTATCAAGATCGCTGACCCCTGCGGCCAGTTTGCCGACATTCTGCTCGTATTCGCCAAAAATTTTGAGCTTCTGTCCCATGATTTTTTCGGACCATTCGGCCATGATATCAAGCATCTCGACTTCAGATGCCGTGTTGAGGATCCCAGAAGAGCCTGTTGGAGCCGAAGTCGTCCCCTCACTATTCACCACATCGTAGTACGCAACCGCAAATTTAAACTTGCCGATGCCGGTTTTCTGGCTCAGCACACCTTGATAACCCATCAACCAAATTTCTTTACCGGGATTATTTTCATCAAGGAGAAATTGGCCAAAATTGGCCTCTACCTTGGTGTCTCCCAATTTCTTGGAGAAACTCTCTGCAAAACCTTCCGGATTGACATCGCTGTCCCAGACGATTTCCGATCTCATGAAATTTGGCGCAAATTTTCCACCCCAGACACTGGTTTCGAGGCCCATGATGTTCGGTCTATAGTTGAAATACGCTCGACCTAAATCAATTCCCTTGCTCCCGAAGCCACCATCCAAGGTTGCATTTCCAGAGTCGATGGTACCTACTCCTGGGGTATCCAAACGGAAACCGATATCCAGATTCTTAGACATGTGAACCGTGGCACCAATCCTGAAGCGTAATCGTATTCGGTCCCTATCCAACTTGTGGGCACCTGCGGCAGATCCTTGGGTTGCCTCCCATTGGTATCGGGTTCTAAGATCACCGTGCCAAGTGAACCGCTTTAAAATTTCAAGTAACTGGTCGTTAGCTTGCTGTTTTTCTTCCAATGCCGTGAGCCTGAGTTCCTGTTCTGACATTTCGGCCATTGCCGAAGAGATTCCGCCGATAAACATGGAACTCGCCAAGGCGCAAATTAAAAAACTTTTCTTTAACATTCGTACTCCTCCTTTACAAATCCTAAACTTGATTTTTTTCAGCAACCTGCTGATTTTTTTTCAAAGATACAAAGTGTGCGTTAGGAAACTATTAGGGAAAGGTTAGAAGTGTATAAAAAGGCAGGGAAATTCGATGTCGTCCGGGACGGACGATTTGAGGAGAAAATTTTTCGGCAAACTAGGGGATGGGCAGGTGAATAGAGAATCGACTGCCTTTGCCGAGGGTGCTGTTAACGGAAACGGAGCCACCGTGTGCCTGAACTATATGCTTGACGATGGCGAGTCCCAGTCCTGTGCCACCCAGTTGGCGGCTTCGGGCCTGATCGACCCGGTAAAACCTTTCGAACAGTCGGGGGAGGTGAGGAGAATCGATACCGCATCCCCAATCCTGAACGGCAATCACTACTTCTGATTCGGTTATCTGGGCTTCTACTTCGACCTTTCCTCCCGGTTCGCTGTATTTCAGCGCATTGTCGACGAGGTTGAGCACAGCCTGACTCAACAGATCCGGATTGGCAAGTACCTCCAGTTCGTTGGCACAATTTAACTGGATGGTTGTGTTTTTATCAGCAGCTTTCAGTTCGCAATCTCGGATGGCCGATTCAAGAATTTGGTGGAGCGTGGATTTCTCCACTTCAGGTTTTCCGGTACCCTGTTCCAACCGGGAAAGGCTGAGCAGGTCTTCAATAATGGCGTTCAACCTATCAACTTGCTTGGCCATGATGCCCAGAAACCGCTCGGCTTCCTCGTGGTTTTCCAGAGCACCCTGCTGAAGAGTTTCCACAAAACCTTTGATCAAGGTAATGGGGGTTTTTAGTTCATGGGATACGTTGGCAACAAAATCACGGCGAACAGTTTCCAGGCGATGCAGGCGTGTCACATCATTTAAAACAATGACTGCGCCAATAGATTGTCCTTGCACATCCTTTAGCGCCGCACCATGAGCCTGAAGAAAAATTTCGTTTTGACTTCCAATGGTCAGGCCGGTTTCCACATTTTCGATGCCTTGCAGAGTTTGTGTGACAAATTCGCGCAGGTGTGGATTGCGCACGACTTCACCGATGAGTCTGCCTTCCGCCTTGCCGGGTTCTATTCCAAGTAGTTTTCTGGCAGCGTTATTCAGGCGAATCACTTTTTCTCTGGCGTCCACGGCTAGAACTCCCTCGACCATGCTGGAAAGCACGGCTTCACTTTCATTGCGTTGATGGGTGATGGTTTTAATCCTCTCTTCCAGTTGCGCTGCCATCTGGTTCAAGGCATCGGACAAGGCTGAGATTTCAATAGAATCGCTGGACACCAGCAATTTTTCTTTCCACTCTCCCTTGGCAATTGTTTCAGCGGTGTGTCTCATCTGTTCGAGGGGGCTACTGATTCTGCGCGAGACCATGAGGCTGATTCCTGCCGCCAACAAAGCCACGACCAAACCGACCCCACCAATTTTCAACTCAATAGTTCTCAATGCCCGGTCAATGAAAGTTAAAGGAACGGATGTCCGGACGATGCCGGATAAAGTCCCATCACGAATAATGGGCACCGCCAGATACATCATTTGTTCCTTCAGGGTATTGCTGAACCTCAAGGCCATGCCGATTTCGCCTTGCAGGGCGGTTTTGAATTCCGGCCGGTCTGAGTGATTGTCCATGCGCGAAGGGTCTTCATGGGAATCCCCCAAGACCTTTCCCGAAATGTCGATGATGGTAATGCGGGTGTTGGTTTTTGTTCCCAGTTCGCGGCTCAGGGTGTTTAGGGAATCGGGGGCTTTGCTTGTAATCTGGTGTTCAACCAGCCAAGCCCGGGCCTTTAAATCTTCCGCTGTCCGGGCATAATAAAAATCCCGCACCGAATTGAGCGCATAGCCTCCGACCGCAAGAAGCGCGGTAAAGGTGATCAAAAGATAGGAAGGGAAAAGTTGCCAAAGAATTCTTTTTTTTGCCATAATTTTTTAACCGGCGGATTTTGGCAACATGTAGATAAGGATGGTAAAGCAACTATAGCATATTCTATGCAGTCGTTAAATTTCCGCGAATCGGTACCCGACTCCCCGGACTGTTTCGATATATTTTGCAACATCACCCAGCTTTTTACGCAGGCCAACAATCTGAAAGTCGATAGCTCTGTCGGTGATGGCATAACCGTCCCCGCGCACGGCATCGACAATCTGCCCGCGGGTAAAAACCCATCCTGGACGCCGGGACAAAAACTCCAGAATCATAAACTCGGTGCGGGTCAATTTTGTCAGCTCATCTTTAACCCGGACCTCATATTTTCCCAAATGGATTTGCAAATCCTTGAAACTTAGAATGCCGGACTCGGGGAGTTCTGTTTCCTGATTACGCCGAAGCACCGCCTTAACCCGGCTTAGAAAAACCTGGACGCTGAAAGGTTTGGTGACATAATCGTCTGCCCCCATTTCCAGCCCAATCACAATATCCGATTCTTCCCCTTTGGCCGTCAGCATGATTATGGGAATGTGATTGGTATCTGCAGCACTCTTCAATTGACGGCAGACCTCCAGCCCATTCATTTTCGGAAGCATCAGATCGAGGATCAGCAAATCCGGTAATAGCTTCCGGGCTTCCCGCAACCCGGATTCCCCGGACCCCGTGCAATGCACCTGATAGCCATCTTTGGTTAAATTGTATCTGAGTAGTTCCTGAATGTCTTCTTCGTCTTCGACAACGAGAATCTGTTTTTGTGTCATGGCACGCATTATTAAGTATTAAGGAAATTATAGCCTTAGTTTAATTCTGGTGGGTTAGGTTTTGGTTAGTTTATTAGATGAAAGAAATTACGAAGAGTTTTGCGGGCAAGAGCGCGCATTAATCTAAAATTTTCCCCATGTCCAATGCGATTCTGCGTAACATTTTTGGATTGTCCGTCACAATTCCGTCGACGCCCAGATTGATCAGGCATCTTAATTTTTTCTCGTCATTAAAGGTCCAACTGATAATTTTAATATAGTTGGAAGAGCTTTGTTTGTAGCCATCGCGAATTTTAAAGTCGAGCGTTAAAATATATTTATAGGTCAGCCATGGATCCGGGGTTGAGGAGTCAGGAGGGCCTGTATGGACGAGGAGCCCGATGCCCGCAAAACTGTTTTTAAAATCCATGGCACTGGGGACAGTTGTGAAGCCATGATAATTTATGATTCCAGTCGGGGGGATTTCCCGGTCATAGGAAAATGAAAACTCATCAAACCGATTCCTGATCAGGTTTAAAACTTCTTTATGCGGAGTCGACACTATGAATTGAAATCGGGGGGCTGGATAAATGCTGCCAATAGCCAGTTGCATCTTTTTGAGCATGATTGGGGCTAAATGACGCTCGTCAGCCGGAATCTGTAACTTCAACAACACCAATTTGAGTTTGTCCTGCTGTGCGGCCCATTCCATTAAATCCAGAAAAGTTGGGATTTTAATAGCAGCTTTGGTGTTGGTGATTCTGTCTTCGTATCCGTAGTGCTCTGTAAATTCGGCCAGAGTAAGTTTGCTGACTTTTTTTCTCCACTCTGACGAGGGACTGTAGGGCTTGAATTTTTCAACCGACTCACCCTTCTCCTGCCTGATCAGTGCTAGCGGGTCGTTCGGATCCCAATCGTGCCAGAGAACAATTTCTCTATCTCTGGTCAGAGACAGATCGACTTCGAGAGCGTTGGCGCCATCGACGTTCAAAGCCTGCTGCAAAGCTGGAATAGTATTTTCCGGGAATTTGCTGACCGCGCCTCTGTGCGTGATCACTAAAAAATGGTCCGGGGTAAAAATAGAACCCATTCTGGTGGGGCATTTCGCCAGGCCATAGCGAGGGATGCAGTTTAAAAATAGAAAAGCCACCCAGAAACATAGAAAGAACCGTCTTTTATTTTTGCGGGTCATAAAAAAGCCAACCCTCCCTCAGTCCCTCCCTATGAAGGGAGGGATACAATTAGCAATAGCTCATCAGCCGAGGTAGCTCTTTGCCAGCAGTAAAAAGCTAATGCTCATTGCCCCTGCGGCGAGCAGTTAGCTATCGCGGCGGACGAGGCGTGCTCCGTGCGAAATGGTTTGATCGTCCTTGCCGTACCAGTAGGCACAGCCGTTCATGTAGAAAAGGATTTGTGCTTCCTTGCCGCGGGTGGATGAAGTCCATGTGCAGTTGCCCGCGCCGGGAGGAAACACAGAGTCGAGATGAATATCGCCGCCCTTGAAATCTTTATTCAACTTTTCCTTGTCAAAAATGGAGGAGGCTTCATGGACGGTCGGAAGACGCCAGTCGTCGTAGCCACCCACTTTTTTTTCGTTCATTTTTTTTACGTATTCTTCTGTTTCCGAGTAAGAGACCTCTTTGTCCAGATCCAACCGCGAGTCGTTCGCCATCCAGGTTACACTGGTCAGAGAATCGTAAATCGTTCCATCGTCTCTTTTCAAAAACCTTGATTTTTCGTTACCCATTCTATTCCTCTCAGTAATAACAGAGCTCCGAAAATTAGGAGCCTCATATTTTTAGGTTATATTTTAGGCTTCATTTTAACTGATGCATCGGTTATTTCAAAAATTCACCCACCCAGTAGAAGTTTTTTTAGTAATTCACTTGTTGTGTAAGAATTGGCGTATTATATTAAAATACATGACTTTATAAAAGTTATTTGTGACCCAACTCCCTTAAATATCAGGTAGAAATTTAGGCGCAATCCCTCCATGTCAATTTTTTCAACATTCCGCAACATATTCATCGTTATAGTTTTTCTGTTTTCTCTGGTCAGTTTTTCTGTTTACAAGATGAATGTGCTTGAAAAGGCCCAATATCAGGCGTTGACTCAGCAGGCAGAATTGCGGGAGTTGGGGGAGCAACTGGCACAGGGTTCTGATTATTTAACGGATGAAATTCGCCGCCACGTGCAGTTTGGAGACATGTCCCATTATGACAATTTCTGGAATGAGGTAAATGTTACCCGTTCTCGAGACAAAGCAGTTACAAGACTGAAAGAACTTAAAGTATTGCCGAGCGAATTGGCCTACATCGAAAAAGCCAAGGGATACTCTGATCACCTGATCAAGACAGAAGAAAAGGCCATGGCGGCGGTTGAAAGAAAAGATTTTGATGAAGCAAGAAGATTGGTATTTGGCGATTATTACGGTGAGCAGAAGGCCCTGATCATGGGCAACATTAAAAAGTTTCAGGATATAGTTAATGCCCGGGCGCAGGCCCTGACAAAACATTTCCATGATCAAAAGGCATTCTTCATGATGCTCACAAATCTTCTGCTGTTGATTTCTGGAGTTCTGGTTTTGTTTCTTGTGTACAGCATTCTCATTCCGCTTAAAAATTTAACCCATATCATGCGGGAGCTTGTAAAGGGTAATCTGGAGCTCCCGATTCAGATATCAGGTAAAAAAGACGAGATGTCGGAGATGGGTCAGGCACTCCAGGTTTTTAAAGAAAATGCCATCAAGAAAAATTTTGCTGAACTTGAACTTGTCAAAGCCAACAAGTCCAGGAGTCTCATCCTGGAATCAGTAGGAGAAGGAATTTATGGTCTGGACCTGGATGGCAAGGTAACCTTTCTCAATCCCATGGCTGAAAAATTAATGGGCTATTCTCTGGAAGAATTGCAAGACAAGCCTGTCCATTTATTGATTCACCATTCCAGGCTGGATGGAACACCTTATCCTATTGAGGACTGCCCAATTTATCATTCGTTGCGTGATGGTGAAATTTACAGCGGGGCGGATGAAGTATATTGGTGCAAAGACGGTTCAAGCCTTCCTGTTGAATACACCAGCACACCGATCTATGAAGAGGGCGAACTGGCAGGGGCCGTTGTGGTCTTCAAGGATATTTCCGAACGCAAACATGCTAATGAGGTGCTGAGGCAGATTGTTGTGGGAACCTCTGAAGCCACAGGAGATGAGTTTTTAAAATCACTAGTCAGGCACTTGGCGACACTCCTCAAAGTTAAATACGTCTTTATTGGGGAATTGGTAGGGGATCAACTTGAAAAAGCTATGACCCTTGCAGTATGGGCGAATGGAGAGCCGGGTGAGAACATTGAATATTTTTTGAAGGATACTCCATGCGAAAATGTGGTGAATAATAAAATATGCTTCTTCCCGAAAAATGTTCAAGAGCTTTTCCCGAAGGACCGGTTATTGGTTGAAATGGGAGTGGAAAGTTATCTGGGTGTTCCTGTGTCTAACAAGGAAAAAAAATGCATAGGGCATTTAGCGGTCCTGCATGATGCGAAGGTATCAGAAAGCTTAAACACCATAGCCATTATGCAGGTTTTTGCCAACCGAGTTGAGGCCGAACTGGAACGCCACAAAGCGGAGATAAAACTGGAAGAGCACCTTGGCAATCTTGAAAGACTGGTGGGAGAACGGACCGCTGCTCTGGAGAGGAGCAACCAAAACCTCAGCGAATTCGCTTTTATAGCCTCCCATGATCTGCAGGAGCCTCTTCGCAAAGTGAGCATGTTTGGAGACAGGCTGATGGACTTTAATCAGGATTTGGATGAGAAAAGCCGTGACTACATCCATCGAATGCAGAATGCTACAGTCCGGATGCAGAACCTTATTAATGATTTGCTGGTGTATTCAAAAGTAACGACCCAATCTTTGCCATTTGTGAAAATTGATTGCAATAAAATCATCGAGGATACTTTGTTAGATCTTGAGACCCGGATACATCTATCTCGGGGAACCATAAATGTGGATAAATTGCCGGACATAGAGGCCGACCCTGTTCAAATGCGTCAGTTGTTTCAGAACCTGATTAGCAACGCCCTCAAATACCGCAAAGAAGATGTTGCTCCTGTTGTTAACATTTCCTCCCGGTCCGGTGACAATGGATTTGTGACCATAAGAATTGAGGATAATGGCCTTGGGTTTGATGAAAAATATAAGGAAAGAATTTTTCAACTCTTTCAACGATTGCATGGAAGAACTGCCTACGAAGGAACAGGGATAGGACTTTCGATCTGTAAGAAAATAATCGAACACCATAATGGAACCATAACTGTCAGCAGCACTCCGGGTGTTGGGACAAGCTTTATAGTCAGTCTGCCTAAAAAGCGAGCCCAGCATGTGGGAGGAAATGTCAGGGAGTTATAGAGTAAAAAGGCCCATGGCACCTGCTAGCAAAAAAGCTATTCTCTTTGCCCTCATGGTTAGCGATAGAGGTCTGAGCGGCGGTCGTTCAAAATATGGTTGCGGGGATTGAGGAATTTGTCGCGGGCTTTTTCTAAATCGATGTCGATGATTTGGACTTCTTCTTCGGTTTTGGATGCCCGGATCAGTACGTTCCCATCTGGGTCTACCACTTGACTCTGGCCCAGGAAGTTAAGCTGTTCTTCATCCTCTAAACGATTTTCCATTCCCACCCGGTCAGCGGTGATTGCAAAGACACGGTTTTCCAGACAACGGGTGATCATGGCCTGCGGACAGTGAGTCAGGACCAGGTTGGAGGGATGAGCGATCAGATCGGCTCCCATTAGCGCCAGGTTTCGGGCAGTTTCGGGAAAGCGCCAGTCGAAACAAATCATGACGCCTACTTTTGCACCGGCGATATCAAACAGCTGGAACGGCAGGTTGCCTTGTTGGAAGCAGTTCTTTTCCGTATCGAAAAGATGCAACTTGCGGTACTTCCCGATATACCCATTCGGTCCCGTGATAACGGCGGCATTGTAGACCTGATCGTCTTTGATCTCGGCAAGGCCGGCGATGATAGTGGTGTTGTTTTTTTTTGCGATGGCGGTCAGCCTGCTGGTGGTGAGTCCGCCGGGAACGAGTTCCGCCAGGCTGCGCGACTCTTCCATATCTTTGAACTGATAGCCGGTGGCAAAAAGCTCAGGCAGGACAAACAGGTCAGCACTCTGACCTAGAAGAAGTTCTTCAATCCGGTCAAGGTTATCCTGAACGCCTGCAAAAATGGGTCTGTTTTGAACGAATCCAACTCTCATAGTGGGTTCGGGGTCACAGCCGGGAAGTTTTGTTTCTCAGCAGATGGTCGATGAGGGTCAGCGCGACCATAGCCTCGGCTATAGGAACGGCCCTTGGTGCGACGCAGGGATCGTGCCGGCCTTCAACGCGGATTTCAGCTTTTTTGCCTTTTTGGGTGATGGTGTCTTGCGCCTTGTTGATGGATGAAGTCGGTTTCACCACCAGCTTGACGATGATATCCATGCCATTGGAAATACCACCGAGAATTCCCCCGGCGTTATTGGTTTGGGTCATCACCTTTTTATTTTTCGTCGCAAAGACATCATTGCACTCCGAGCCGGTCATGGTGGCGGTTTGGAATCCTGCGCCGATTTCCATTCCCTTTACCGCAGGGATGCACATGACGGCCTTGGCTAGGTCGGCATCGAGTCTGTCGAAGACAGGCTCTCCCAGTCCGGCGGGCACTCCTTTGGCGATGACTTCGACGATGCCTCCGAGTGAGTCGCCATTTTTGCGCGCCTGCATGATGGCATCCACCATTTTTTTTGCAGTTTTCGCATCAGGACAACGCACGATATTTTTTTCTATTTCTTTGAAGTTTATGGTTGTTGCTATGTGGTGCCCGATCTGCCGGGTGAACCCGGTGACGGTGATTTTATCGAGGGCCAGAAGTTTTTTGGCGATGGCTCCGGCGGCGACTCGGCCTACTGTTTCCCGGGCGCTGGATCGTCCGCCACCCCGGTAATCGCGAAACCCGTATTTTGCGTCATAGGTGTAGTCGGCGTGACCGGGACGGTACAGGTGTTTGATCAATTCATATTTTGAGGAATCGGCATCTTTATTGTCGACGCGCATGGAGATAGGCGTGCCAGTCGTCTTGCCCTTGAAGACGCCAGACATGATTATGATCTTGTCGCCTTCCTTGCGGGTGGTGGTGACTTTGCTTTGACCGGTTCGTCGCCGGTCCAGATCTTTTTGGATGTCAGATTCTTTCAGGGGCAATCCGGCCGGGCAACCTTCGACAACAACCCCGACACCATCACCATGAGACTCGCCCCAGGTAGTAATTTTAAAAAGTTTTCCGAACGTGCTTCCAGACATAAATTTATAGGTCGAATGTAACTCTTTCTGTCGGGACCCGACCGGGCAACAGAACGTTCACTCGCGTATTTTTGAGATAAAGTTATTGAAAACTAAAGACTAATCGTTCTCGGGAGGGGAGGGGGTGTGGTGCGGGTGCCAGAAGATCCAGCGGCCCCGGCTCTTATGCAAATGCGGTGGGGATTTTAACTTTAAAATCCCTTTTAGGACTCAGTTGCCTCTTGAGCTTTTTCGTGCTCGTCGACCAGTTCCCTCAACTCTTTTCCGGCCTTAAAAAAAGGCACTTTTTTAGAAGGAACTTCTACTTTTTGTCCAGACTTGGGATTGCGCCCAATCCGGGCATTTCTCTGCCGGATTCGGAAACTTCCAAACCCTCTCAATTCGACTTTCTTTCCTTCCGCCAATGATTCAGTAATGCTAGAAAAAACAGTATTCACCACAACCTCAGTCTGTTTTTTCGTCAGATTGATCTGATTGGCTACTCTCTCAACAAGCTCTGCTTTAGTCATTAAAAAGTCTCCCCCCACCGGTAAACATTTTAACCGCCTCTTAAAAAAGAATTCGGGGAAGTATATCATTAGGTGTAATTAAGTCAAGGCCAATATTTTAATGGGTTTACCCGGTTTCGAGGCTTGGATTTTGTGTCTGAGGAGTTCTATTCAGGAGTCTGGATCGACGGAGTTCTATGACCCGATTGAGGGAAGGTATTTCAGTTTTCCTGTCCGAGGGGTTCCTTATAACCTATTGTTTTTTTTAAGGGAACCAGAGATATTGCAGGCGGGGGTAGGCAGAGGGCATTAAGGTTTCGACCAGTCCACTGGAAAGCGAGCTCTGCAGAAGCCAGTCGAGAAAAGGAATTGTTTCTTTTTGTTCAATGACTTTGGGCCTTCCTTCGATGCCGAGTTTTTTTGCCAGCAGTTCGATGGTTTTTTCGAGCCCGCCGACCTCATCAATCAGCTTGAGCTCAAGAGCCTGTTGACCGGTCATGATCCTGCCATCGGCAACCTTATGAACCTGGGCCAACGGCAGGTTTCGGCCTTTGGCAATAGCCTGTACAAACTGCAGGTGCACATCGTCCACAACATTTTGCAAAAGTTTTTGTTCTTCCGGACTCATGGCCCGCAGGGGGGAACCCACATCTTTGAATTTGCCACTCTTAATGACATTGGGTTTAACACCAATTTTATTAGTCAGTTCCTCAATATTATTAAAAGCCATCACGGCAGAGATGCTCCCGGTTAAGGTGCCCGGGTTAGCCAGGACGTAATCGGCGGCACAGGCGATATAATATCCACCGGAGGCGGCGACCGTTCCCATGGAGGCATAAACCGTTTTATGGTCGGCCCGGAGTTTCATGATTTCGCTGTAAATCTCCTGCGCCGGGGCAACCGCTCCGCCTGGAGAATCAATGCGAAGGATGATGCCGCGCACTTGAGGGTTGTGGCGATGGTCGGAGAGCTGGCGGACAATATCCCGGGAGTCCATGAGCATTCCCTGAACGCGGATCAGGGCGATCTCGCCAGAAGGGGATTTCCAACGATCGGGCAGTAGGGCAGAGCCGATGCCCACCAATATCATCAAGACAAAAAGCCCTGCTGAAAATCGCAGAAAAGATTTAAAGAAAGATCGTTTAGGTTGTGTCGTAGGTTCCATATTCAGAATTCTGGACCCTTGCGGGTCCAGAATTTATCAGGTTTTATTCTTCGTCTTTAAAGACTTCCAGATCCACCTGTTCTTTTTCGATTTGCGAAATGTCGAGGTTTTCTGTGTAGGCTTTAATGCTTAAAGCAATCTTCTTGCTGGAAGTATCCACTTTAATCACTTTTGCCTTGATGTCATCGTCCACTTTCACGGCGGATTCAGGATCTGTAATCTTTTCAGAACTGAGTTGCGAAACATGGATCAGGCCTTCTAATCCATCGCCAAATTCGGCGAACGCTCCGAACCCTGTCACCTTGATGATCTTGCCACTGACTTCGGTGCCGATAGGATAGTTGGCTGCGATATCATCCCAGGGATCGGGTTGCAACTGTTTAACCCCAAGGGAGATGCGGCAGTTTTCCTTGTCGATGCTGAGCACGGCAGAAGCGACTTTATCTTTTTTCTTCAGGATTTCAGAAGGATGCTTGATTTTTTTCCAGCTCAAATCGGAAATATGGATCAGTCCATCCACGCCGTCTTCCAGTTCTACGAAGGCGCCAAAGTCGGTCAGATTGCGAACCGTGCCCTCAACTTCAGAACCAATGGGATACTTGTCTTCAATTTTTTCCCACGGGTTAGGCTCGATTTGTTTCATACCGAGTGAAATCCGTTTTTTATCTTTGTCAAGAGTCAGCACGATGGCTTCCACCTCATCTCCGATTGAAACCATTTTGCTCGGATGTTTCACATGACGGCTCCAACTCATTTCGGAAATGTGGACCAGTCCTTCAATGCCTTTTTCAAGTTCTACAAATACGCCGTAGTCGGTGATGCTGACCACTCGTCCCTTGATCTGGGTAGTGACCGGGTATTTGGAATCGACATCCACCCATGGGTCGGCACTGGTTTGCTTGAGACCGAGCGAGACGCGCTCTTTTTCTTTATCGTACTTGAGAACCATGACGGTGACTTTATCGCCAATGGAAAACATTTCGGAGGGATGGTTGACCCGGCCCCATGACATGTCGGTGATATGAAGCAGACCGTCAATTCCGCCCAAGTCGATGAACACTCCGTACTCGGTGATATTTTTAACGATACCTTCAATGAGGTTGCCTTCACTCATTCTCTCCAGAGTGCCTTCGCGAACCTGTTTGCGTTGCTCTTCAAGGAGAATTCTTCGCGACAGAACAATATTGCCGCGTTTTTTATTCATCTTGATGATTTTCATGTCGAACTTTTCGCCGAGCAGTTTTTCCAGGTTGCGAATCGGGCGAAGGTCGATCTGAGAACCAGGCAGGAAGGCCTTGAGTCCGATATCGACGGTTAATCCGCCCTTGGCTTTAGCAATGACAGTGCCCTGAATGGTTTCATCCGCTTCATAAGTTTGAACCAGATCATCCCAGATTTTAATTTTATTGGCTTTTTCTTTGGACAAGACCACATTGCCATCGTTGTCTTCGACCTTTTCAAGAAAGACTTCAACCTCTTCATCAACTTGCAGGTTCTTGCCGTTTTCAGGGAATTCAGAAAGCGAAACCATGCCTTCCGATTTAAAGCCGACATCGATGGTGGCTAGTCCGTTGGAAATGGCGATCACCTTTCCCATGATTACCTGTGAAGCCTTAAAGCGGCCGAGACTATCGTTAAAATAGTCTTCCATTTCGTCATAAGCGGCGATCTGGGTTGCGGTTAATTCTTCGAGTTCCGTCTTGTCATCATTTTCCATTTGCTCTAACAACTCTTTGGATATTTTCATGACCTCCTGATTCTCACTTTCTCTTGGGATGTTTAAAGGTTATTTATATTTTTAAAAACATGATCGGTAACTTCTTCAATACTTAATCGAGTGGTATCAACTTCTAGGGCATCGTCTGCTTTGACCAATGGAGAAATTTCACGGTTGCAGTCTTCATAGTCACGTTGCCGAATTTCTTCAATAATGGTTTTCAAATCCAAGCTTGGGTTTTTAGATTTCAACTCCTCATATCGTCGCCGTCCGCGCTCTTCCGCATCGGCAACGAAGAAAAATTTTTTCTCGGCCTGGGGGAACACGACCGTTCCAATGTCGCGTCCATCCATGACGATATTGCCGGTCTCGCCGATCTGACGTTGCCGGGCGACCAGAACCTCGCGCACAAACTTTTGCGCGGCAACTGTTGCGGCGCCTCGTCCCACCGTTTCATTTTTTAAAAAAGCGGTGATATTTTCGCCATCGAGCAACACCCTTTGTCCTTCAGCGCCAGGAACAAATTCAATGTTCAGGCTCAAAGCAATCTTGGTCATAACCGATTCATCGGCAAGGTTCAGGCCTTTTTTCTGGGCGGTCCAGGCCACGGCCCTGTACATGGCACCGGTGTCGATATACCTGTAGTTCAACCGCTTGGCGACCAATTTGGCGACTGTGCTTTTGCCGCTGCCTGCGGGCCCGTCTATTGCGATAATCATTCCATTAAATTACGCTCAGCCGGTATTTATTAGCGGCTATAAATTCTTCTTTCAATTCCTGCCCGTCGCCTCTTTCGATGGTGCTGCGAATTTCTTCCAGCTTGTTTTGAAACAGATCGATCAGGTTCAGCGAATGCTCACGATTGGAAAGGCAGATATCCCGCCACATCACCGGATCGCTGGAAGCGATGCGGGTGATGTCTCTCAATCCAGCTCCTGAATAGGCAGTGACTTCACGCCCATCCGGAGTTTTCAAGGCCCCGAGTGTGTTCATCAGAGCGTAAGCCACGATATGAGGCAAATGGCTCACTGCGCCAAAAATAAAATCATGTTCTTCTGCCGACAAGCTGACGACCTTCATGCCTACGGCCTGCCAGAGAGCACTGATTTTTTCCAGAGCCGTTTTGTCTGTGGCGTCTGTCGGGGTCACAATGCATTTTGCGTCTTGATATAAATTGGCGGTGGAAGCTTCCAGCCCGGAGTTTTCTCCTCCAGCGATCGGGTGTGACCCGACAAAAAACACGCCTTTGGGAACCAGTTTGTCGATTCCGCTGACAATCGGTTCTTTCACCGAGCCGACATCGGTGATCAGAGTGCCAGACTGAACTTTGGAAGCCATATTTTGCATTAAGGGGACGAGGGTCGAAACCGGCGTGCATAGCACGATCAGGTCGGCATCTTTGACTGCCGCACCCAAATCAGCCGGGCAGTGGTCGATAATTTTTAAAGCCTTGGCTTTTTCCAGGTTTTCACGGTTTCTGCCATATCCCGAAATCTCTTCAACAAGGCCGCGCTCTTTGCAGGCCTTGGCCAAAGAGGCCCCAAGCAGGCCAACACCGATCACCGTCATTTTTCGAAAAAGTTTCATGGTTGCCCCTGCTCGGGGTATGAGCCCAGTACCCGCAAAAACAGAGTTTGCTTGCCCAATGTTTTTAAGACGTGTTCGACTGCTTTATCTTCAACATGGCCGATGAAATCAACATAGAACAAATATTCCCAGGGCCGGTTGCGCAAAGGCCGCGATTGTATTTTCGATAAACTGATTTTGTTTTTGGCGAATAGCTGCAAGATTTTGAGCAACGAGCCGGATTCGTCGGCGATGGAAAACATGAGCGATGTTTTATTCTTCTTGGCTCTTTTAGCCTTGTCCTTCGAGATGACCAAAAACCGGGTGTGGTTTTCTGCCCGATCCTGAATGTTTTGATTGACAATTTTTAGCCCATAGACCTCAGCGGCCAGTTCCCCGGCGATAGCGGCCGTGTTCTTATTTTGTTTGGCCAGTTGTGCTGCCTGAGCCGTGCTGGAAGCGGGTACCTGCTCAACACCGGGCAGGTTGCTGTTCAGCCAGTTTCTGCACTGCGCAAAAGGTTGGGGATGCGAATAGATTTTCTGGATCTTTTTCCGGTCGGTCGTGTTGGACAAAAGAAAAAGCCCGATGGGCAGCCGGGTCTCACTGCAAATGTAAAGAGGAGAATCGACAAAGCAGTCGAGAGTCAGGTTGATAACCCCTTCAATGGAGTTTTCCACCGGCACGACTCCATAGTCGGAATTGCCCATCTCGATTTCCGAAAAAACGCTTTCAATATTTCCGCAAGGATTGAAGGTGCAGGAATGGCCAAAATGCCGCACTGCCGCCTGATGGCTGAAGGTGGTTTCCGGCCCGAGAAAAGCGATCTTCAAAGGCTTTTCTAAAGCCAGCGTGGCGGAGAACAGTTCGCGAAAAATGGATTCGATGGAAGAGTCGGGAAAAGGGCCCTTGTTCAGCTCCTTCAACCGTTCGAGGATCGCCCGCTCACGTTGGGGAACGTGGAAGTGGTTCATCTTCCCCTGACGGGACTTCTCATCGCCGATTTTCTGGGCCAAATGGCCCCGGCGACTGATCAGCTTTACCAGCTGGTCGTCAATTTTGTCAATCTGCTGGCGCAGATCATCTAACTGGGACAAAAAACAAATACCGCCTTTACTTGGATTTCCCTCAATCTCTTGTCTGGGATGGTTGATCATTCCATAGTTCAGCCTTAGAATGCAAGGACAAAGTTAATGATATCCTTGGTTTTTAGGGGTTTCGTCCGTTTTTAATAGCATCTTTAGATATTGAGGTCATTCCAATGATACTGCTTGAATTCAGCATGAGTCCTATGGATAAAGGGGAGAGCGTCAGCGAACAGGTCAGCCGTTCCCTGAAAATTATTGATGAAAGCGGCGTGCCGTATCGGTTGAATCCGATGGGAACGGTGTTGGAAGGCGAATTCGATGAGGTCATGGGCGTGATCAAACAATGCTACGAGATGATGAAGACGGATTGCAAACGCATCACCTGCGGCATCAGGATCGATTACAGGGAGGGCAAGTCAGGCCGACTGGAATCCAAAATCGCCTCCATCGAAAACAAGCTGGGCAAAGAGGTGGAGAAGTAGAGGGTTTCTTGCAGGGGTAAAGGACAAGCAAGAATGTATTTTGAAAAACATCATTGAATCACCCTCACCTCAACCATCAAGTCTTCAGACGATCAGGCTTGAGTCCCCTCAAGGGAGAGGAAGCTAAAAATCCCTTCTCCTCTGGAGGGAGAAGGTTAGGATGATGGGGATATATGGATGAAATCTTTCCATTACTCATTTCTTATAATATTTGGGTTAGGGCATTAAATAGAGTAGGTGGATTATGAGAAAAAAACTGGAGCCGATTACGCCGGGAGGAATTCTGCTGGAAGAGTTTCTGTTACCTTTTGGCATTAGCCAGAACAAACTTGCCATAGATATTGATGTCCCTGTAGCACGTATCAACGATATTGTTCATGCCCGGTGCGGTATCACGGCTAATAGTGCTTTGCGACTGGGAAAATACTTTAAGACGACTGCCGAGTTCTGGATGAACCTGCAGTCTCGCTAAGATCTCAAAGTCGCCCGCCGGAACGACTGGTCCACGGTAGAGAAAAATATTTGCCCACTACCGCAAAATTCTGTTTAACTCTGCCTGTATTTCAAAGAAAACCTTTTTAGCCGCAGATAACACGGATTAAATGTGCCCGTCTTTGCGAGGAGCTGATGCGACGAAGCAATCCAGAAACCTGGATCGCCGCGCTCCTTTCAGTCGCTCGCGACGACTATTGAGGTGATTAACCCTCCATAGTTAAGTTTTCTTTTCCCTGAGAAAATGTAGGGTCGGTTAGACGGTATATTTTAATAAAAAAGTAATCAATCAAGATTTTATTTAGATCCATGAAGAATCGGGGTGAAACTTCCTCGAAGAGTTTTAAGTCACTTTCTTGGCCTTCAAAAAGTTCTTTATAGTGGGTATATGAAATCCAGGCTAATTAGCATTCAGTTATAAAATTTTTTAATTTGTCTTGATTGGTCATCATCGGTGTCCATCTGTGTTCATCTGTGGTTCCAATTGCATCAATTCTTTACGGATGTAATACACGACAGCGCGGATTTCTTTTTGAGTGAGGTTCGATTTCCACGGCATCATGGCGGTACCTTTTCTTCCTTTGGTGACGGATTCAATCATCCGTTCTTCCGTCAGTTCTTTTTTTGATTTTTCTGCAGTGAAATTTTTTGGTGGTGGGTTCAGTACATTCGCGGCGAAAGTTTTTCCATCGCCTTTATCGCCGTGGCAGGCTTTGCAATGTTTGTAGAAAATATCTCGCCCGGTTTCTAAATTGGCGGGGTCGGCAAATGCGTTGGGTAAACCCAATCCGCTGATAAGCATCCAAAACAGGGCAACATTTAAAATTTTCCTTTGCACTATTGAATGTCTTCCAGTTTTTCGATCATCAGGGTCTGGATCATGTGTTCCTTAAATCGGCGGATCACTTTGTTGAGGTCGAAATTTGGATTTTTCAAGGACACGTAGAAAACGTCAATCGCCCGATCGCCCTGGGTGGAAATCTTGGCCCGGTGAATGCGAATGCCAAAATCGGTAAAGACGGTGGCCACTTTGTAGAGCATACCAATATGGTCCCGGGCTTCTACCCGGATGACTGTGAACGGACTGCCCGCCGTTTTTTCAACAAACACTCTCGGGATCATCGCCATCTTTTTCTGCTCGCCGGCGTAACGGATTCGAGACTTCAACATTTTCTGCAAACTGGTTTCCCCGGCAAACAACTGGCTCAGGGTGTTTTTAATATCTTTCCATACTTCGAAGTCTTCGGCTCCGGCCTTGGTACCTGCTTCAACCTGTATGGTGACAATCACGATGCCATCCTGTTTGAGGTAGATATGCGCGCCGAGAATGTTCAGGCTTTTGGCGGTGATGGTTCCCACCAGTTTTTTAAAGGATTCACTGCCGGTGGGGCAACAAAGTGTCAGGTTGTGGTAGTTGCCTGCTTCATGGAACTGGTGGTGCAGGATAAACAACTTATCCTTAAAAGAACGGATGAGGCGGATATGAAGCGCCACTTCTTCGGAGGATGCGGTCATCAGGTAATCTTCCGGCATCTGGCGAAGATGATTTTCGATATCGTTTACCGGTAGTTCGCGATGCAGGGCTTTGAAAACCCCCACCCGGGTGGCACGGGGTTGTTGTTCCAGTGATACCGGATTTTGCAGGTATTTCAAGGCTCTTTCATATAACTCCGAGAGTAATATTTTTTTCCAGGCGGTCAGAGTTCCCGGTGCCACCGCCCGCAACTCGGCATAACTGAGGAGGTAGAGTCCCTTCAGCCTTTCCGGGTTCACTACGGTTTCGGCGAATTTGCGGATCACCGCAGGCTGGTGGATATCCTGATGCAAGGCCGTTTCAATCATGGTGTAAGGGTTTGCAAGAAGAAAACGCAGGGTTTGCGCATCTGCCTCTTCCAGGTTCAGTCTTTCTGTTACAGATTTTAAAAATTTGCTCTGTTCGCCATCGGGCATTTGCCCCACCGATTGCAGAAGGGCTGATAATTTAAGAATCCCTTTACGCAGGTAATCCCGATACAGGATGGACAAGTCAGTGGGATTGGTGATGCCGGTAGTAGTCAGTTCATCGAGAAAGCGGATGATGCGCAGGGAATGTTCATCGGCGGTGTAATGATGATAGAAATCATGGTTCACCTTGCAGTGTGCCAGTCCGAATTCCGGTAGAATCTGTTCCAGAATGCGCGTTTCATGCATCAACCGTAGGATTTTCTCCGCGCCGTTGTCGTTGAGAATGGAGAACAGGAAATCCCGAGCCTCCTTGCCCTTCATGAACTGCGCGTGAATGAGGTTTTTGCTCAATCGCATTTGCCGTTGCAGTTTGTAGTCCGGTGCGACCTTTTGCGTTTTGCAAAGTTCCAACGCCAGCAACAAAAGGGATTTATCTTTTTTGAAATCTTCTTTCGCGTCACCGTCATAAATCAGGGCGGAATCTGAGATATGGAATCCATGGCCCAGCGATTTTTTAATTAATGAAGAGATTACATTTTTGAGCGACCTTTTGAGTTGTCGGCAATGCTCGAAAAGGTTTTGCGAAAAAGTATAGATATTGGTGGCGTGCAGATAATAGTCGCGCATGAACTCTTCAACCGGTTGGCCGTCGGTGGACAATTGGTATCCAAGATTAGCGGCCAGTTGTTTCTGAACGTCGAAAGTCAGGATATCGGTTTTTCTCTCGGTCAGGTAATGCAGTTCATTACGGACGCGCAGTGAAAAATCGACGGAATGGTAGAGGGATTCAATTTCTTCCAGAGAAAGCGCATGGGTTTCGTTTATTTCCCGCAACGAGTGGCACCCATAACGCACGGCGGTGGCCCACAGGGCATTATGGTAGTCGCGCAATCCTCCTGGCCCGTTTTTAATATCCGGTTCCGGGTGACACACCACGCCGTCATCCTGACCGTAGCGGGTGTATTTTTCTTTTAATTTGGAATTCAAAAACTGTTTTACATGTTTCTGCAAAACATTTTTATGGATGGAGTTGTAAAACTTGTCATAAGTGGCTCGGTTGCCAATGAGGAATCGGGTTTCGATCATGGAGGTTTTGATGGTCAAATCGTCTTTGGCAAGCTTCACGCAGTCTTTAATGGTGCGGGAGCTGTGACCAATTTCCATGTCGAACCCCCAAATCACCGACAGCGCATCCTTAATAAAAGTTTCTGTAAGAGGCCGGGTTTTTTCGGAAAGAAGAAACAATAAATCAATATCTGAAAGCGGATTGAGCTCTCCCCGGCCATAGCCTCCCACCGCGATGAGGGAAAATCCCTCCAGAACGTGGGCTTCGGCATAAACCTCAAGCTGTGTCATTGAAAGAAGGACATGCCGGATGACCTCATCGACCAGACTGGTATGAGCCTGAATGATTTCGCGTCCGCCCGATCCCGAGCGATGCCAGCTTTTGATTTTTTCCTTCTCATCCTTCAATAATTGTTTAAAGGCCTGAAAATAGGGCAGTCTCTGCCTGGGGTCGGCGGGAATATCCTGCACCTGGCTGAAATCAATAGCCAGTCGGTAGTGTTTTTCAGAATTGTCCATAGGGGGAAATCAACAGGGAGATCATTTAATGAAGAATAAAACAATTATATCAAATTTTAAGCATAGTTCATTTCTGAACCTATAAATATGAAAGCTTCCTTGACTATTTTGGCGGTGTTCCTTTTTATTCCCTTTTTCAGTGTTTTTATGGAAATTTGTCAGACCAAAATTGCTTGACAAGAAGGGGGTAATAATTTAGCTTAACCGTTCTTCTAGCAGACATTTTATGTTGCGCTTACCTGTTGTATTGTCATTCGATATTTAATAATTTTTGTGACTCATTAGTTAAACACATTAAGTAATTTTTTTTGGGGAAAAAACGATGTCAGAGCAGCCAGATATTATTTATACAAAAGTGGATGAAGCACCTCAACTTGCAAGTGGATCATTTCTTCCTATCATACAATCCTTCACCAAGATGGCAGGTGTCAATGTGGGCACGATGGATATTTCGCTCGCGGGCAGGATTATTGCCCAATTTCCCGAGAGACTTAAGCCGGAACAACAACAACCGGATGACCTGGCTTTGCTGGGTGAGTTGGTTCTTGATCCCGATGCTAATGTTATCAAGCTCCCCAATATCAGTGCTTCCAATCCTCAAATAGAGGCCGCTGTCGCAGAATTGCAATCCCAGGGTTATGATATTCCGGATTACCCTGAAGACCCGAAAAATGACGAAGAAAAGGCAATCAAAGCCAAGTTCGACAAGGTCAAGGGAAGTGCGGTTAACCCTGTTTTGAGACAAGGAAACTCAGACCGCAGGGCCGCCGTTTCGGTTAAAAATTACGCAAAGAGCAATCCGCACAAAATGGGCAAATGGTCGAAAGACTCTAAAACCAATATCGCCACTATGACGGATGGGGATTTTTGCTCCAACGAAAAATCTGTGACCATTACCGATGCCATGGCCGGAACCGGCAAGATTGAGTTCGTCGGCGCGGATGGCAAGACCACGGTATTGAAAGACAAGGTTCCTTTTGAAACCGGGGATGTGGTCGATGCAACGAAAATGAGTTGTCAGGCTTTACGACAATTCATTAAAGAGCAGTTGCCGAAAGCAAAAGAGCAGGGCGTGTTGTTATCTCTGCATATGAAGGCCACAATGATGAAAGTTTCCGATCCCATCATCTTTGGTCACGGCGTCACGGTTTATTTTTCTGATGTGTTTGAAAAGCACGCGGACACGTTTAAAAAACTCGGCGTCAACGCCAATAATGGTTTGGGCGATGTGTATTCAAAGATAAAAAGTTTGCCCGACGACCAGCAGAAAGAAATCGAAGCGGACATTCAAGCTTGCATCAAGAATGGCCCGGATCTGGCGATGGTGGACTCTGACAAAGGCATCACCAACCTGCATGTTCCGAGTGACATCATTATTGATGCTTCCTTGGCCGCCGCAATTCGTACCTCGGGAAAAATGTGGGGACCCGATGGAGAGGAACACGATACTCTGGCCATGGTTCCGGACAGCAGTTATGCAGGTATTTACCAGTCGGCTATTGATTTTTGTCGAGAGAATGGTGAGTTCGATCCCACCACGATGGGCACGGTTCCCAACGTCGGCCTGATGGCAAAAAAGGCGGAGGAATACGGCTCTCACGACAAAACATTTGAAGCAACGGGCAAGGGCAGCATCCACATGTTGGATGGCGCTGGCAAGGTTCTGCATGAGTTTGATGTGGAAGAGGGAGATATCTTCCGCGGTTGTCAGGTCAAGGATATCGCGATCAGAGACTGGGTCAAGCTTGCGGTCAATCGAGCCCGACTCTCAGAAACGCCTGTTGTTTTCTGGTTGGATAAAAACCGAGCGCACGATGCTCAAATGATCGAGAAAGTGAACCTCTATTTAAAGGATCACGACACCAGTGGTCTGGACATCCAAACCATGGCACCGGTGGATGCGATGAACCATTCCCTCAAACGCGCCAAAGAAGGTAAGGATACTATTTCCGCAACTGGTAACGTTCTGCGCGATTACCTGACCGACTTGTTCCCGATTCTGGAACTTGGCACGAGCGCAAAAATGCTGTCGATCGTACCGCTTATTAATGGCGGTGGACTTTTTGAGACCGGGGCAGGGGGATCAGCGCCGAAACATGTTCAGCAGTTTGTCAAAGAAGGACATTTGCGTTGGGAGTCTCTCGGTGAATTTCTGGCTCTGTCTGAATCTCTGGCGCATCTGGGCCGGTCAAAGGGAAATGCCAAAGCTCAGATTATGGCAGACACCCTCGACAGGGCTACTGGCAAGCTGATGGAAAATAAAAAGTCTCCCGGACGTGCGGTCGGTGAGCTGGACAATGCAGGCACTCATGTTTATGAAACACTTTATTGGGCGCAGGAGTTGGCCAATCAGAATGATGATGCCGATCTTAAAGCGCGTTTTGCTCCTGTTGCCAAGGAGCTTGAAGCAAAACTGGATACTATTGTTGAAGAGTTGAACGCTTCTAAAGGACAGCCGAAAGATATCGGTGGTTATTATCTGCCCGATCCTGCAAAGGTTGAGGCGGCGATGCGTCCGAGCGCGACTTTCAATGCAATACTGGACAGCTTGAATTAATGCGGAGAGCTGGCAACGAGTAATAGCTCGCTAGATTTGTCTCAGTAAGCATTGCTAAATATCCTCCGGGCGTGGCCCGGCGGCTCATATCAGACCTGGTTCAGGTTTGCTTTCACGTAGAGGAATTGCTATGTCAAGCGCAAGAAAAAAAATCACGGTAGTTGGGGCAGGTCAGGTTGGGGCCACTGTTGCTCAGTTGACAGCTTACAAAAACCTTGGCGATGTGGTGATCATCGATATAGTCGAAGGCGTGCCGCAAGGTAAAGCGCTGGATTTGCAGGAGTCAAGTTGTCTGCAGGTTTTCGATAGCCTGGTGACAGGAACCAATGATTACAAAGATACCGCCAATTCCGATATCGTGGTGATCACAGCAGGGCTCCCGCGCAAACCGGGCATGAGCCGTGAAGACCTTCTCGCCACCAATGCGAAAATTGTGCAATCGGTGACCGAGAATATCATGGAGCATTCCCGCGACCCGATTGTCATTGTGGTGTCGAATCCCCTGGATGCTATGGTGTACATGGCTAAAAAAACCGGCAACCTGCCCAAGAACAAAATCATCGGCATGGCGGGCATACTCGACTCAGCTCGTCTGCGGACATTTGTTGCGCTGGAATTGGGGTGTTCATCGGTAGATGTGGACGCAATGGTTCTTGGTGGGCATGGTGACTCTATGGTTCCACTACCGCGCTACACCACCGTGTCGGGTATTTCTATCACCGAATTGATGACTCAGGAGCAGATTGACCGGGTCGTTGAACGGACACGAAAAGGCGGAGCAGAAATCGTCTCGTTGCTTAAAACGGGCAGTGCTTTTTATGCTCCCGGTGCTTCGGTCGTGAAAATGATTGAAGCGATTTTGCATGACAAACGTCGCATCCTCCCTTGTACCGCTTATCTGGAAGGGGAATATGACTGGAGTGGAATTTTCTTCGGCGTTCCCGTCATGATGGGCATCCACGGGATCGAGAAGGTCATCGAGTTGAAACTGACCGATGAAGAAAAAGCAATGTTGGATATCTCGGCGCAGGATGTGAAGAAAACCTGCGATGAAATAGACGAGATCCTCAAAGCGGGATAGCGTTATAGAGGCGGAGGTTCGGGGATTACCGAATAGGGTTTGCGGGTCTTGCCTTTAATTTCAAATTCCTCATAAATAGTTGTTCCTTCCGGCTTGCCGTCGCATTCCAGAGTGATGTTGTCCCAGAATTTTTTTCGTGCTCGCCAACGCGGGTATTGTTGGTCGTCGGGATCATCCGTCACGCATACTCGCCAGACCGTTCCTTGCAAAAGATCCTTCGAAATATCCAGAGTGATAAAATGATGCATCAGCGCCCTTTTTGCCAGCGCGTCAAACACTTCTTTCGGCGCGGTGTGTTCCTCGTTATTCTGCATGTCGGCAAAAGGTTTGAAGGTGGCTCCGCCACCGCCTGAAACAATGTGCATCACTCCGTCACTGCTTTGATATTTACCGGATTCTGATTTGGTGATCTTCAACGCGTCTTCTTCGGCCTGGCCTATGGGATGAAACCGCTCGTAGGAGTGCTGGTTGCCAGCGAACACCAGATCGGGTTTTAAGGCGTTTAATTGTTTGAGAACCGTATTGCGTTTGTCCAGATACCAGGAGGTAGTCAGTGCTGGTTCGTGGACAGCAAGAATGACCCAAAGGCCTTTTTTTCTAGCGTCATCAATGCGTGGCTTCAGCCATTTAGTAGGGTCCTGCCATGGATAATTATGGATGATCCCGATCAATGCATTGCCGACCACCCGGGTGCCTTCAAAAGCCCGTGCAGCTTTTGGACTGCTCTCAGCAGATATGTCAAAACCGGAATCGAGCGGATCGATTTTGTCCCAGCAACCCGAAGCCTTGGGTTTGTTCTTATGAGCAGGCAGATCGTTATCGCCCGCAACAAATAGTCGTAGAGGATAAGGAGCCACCAACGTTTTTTTGATTTCCTCTATGTATCGGTCCGGGCAGGAGTCGGGAAACGGTTCAGGCTGGTAAACGAAATCGCCAAGATGCAGTAACGCATCGGGCAGGGTATCGCGCATGGCTTTTTGCACGGCGGAAAATCCCGGTGCGTAAGCCCGTTCACCGACCCCGGTATCACCAACGATGGCAATGCGCGTGGTGGTGCTTTGGGGAAACGGGGCCATGATCTTCCTGATGCCCGTTGTTTTACGTTCCGTGCCTTCGCTGAGGGAATAGTTCACAAACAGGGCGAGAGTCAGGAGAAAAATAATTTTCAAGGTGAACCATTTCATAAGATTCTCCAACCGGGCCACGCCCGGTAGTAATGGGCAAAGACTCATCAAGCCGAGATCCTTCGAGAGTCTCAGGATGACATTATTGGGTCCAGTATCACGCTGGCTGCTTGCCGCAGGGGCAAATGGCAATAACTTTTTAAGCCGAGAGAACTCTTTGCTAGCCAGATAGAGCTATTGCAAGTTGGCCCCACGCCTAGTGGTTACCATAAAACTTCGGGCAGGGTTTCGACGAAGGTGCATATCTCGTCGCGTACTCTGCGGTAATGAATCAGTGCTTCCTCTTCTGTTTTTGCGTTTTGTGCAAGTTTCGGCGGGTCGTCAAATCCAAAATGCACGACTGTGGTGGCGCAAGTGAAAACCGGACAGTTCTCATCGGCGTGACCGCATACGGTGATCACAAAATCGAAGGGAAGGGTTTCCACTTCTTCCACTTTCTGCGACTTCTGACCGGTGATGTCCACTCCGGCTTCCTGCATGACTCGAACTGCATTAGGATTGAGCCCATGCGCTTCGGAGTCCGGCTGAAAACGCCTGGATGGAGTCACCCTTCAAGTGCCGGGCCCAGCCTTCGGCCATCTGACTGCGGCACGAGTTGCCGGTACACAAAAATAGAAGTTTTAGTTTCTCTGCCATACCCCTCCAGAATACCACCCTCTGACGAAGGAGGCCAGCGCCACTAGGCGTGGGGCCAATGAGCAATGACTTTTACTGTCTAGCAAAAGGTTGTCTCGTCGCAATTAAGCCTTTGCTATTTGCTTCCCTCGCGAGAGGGCGCTCGGCGTGGGGCCAAAACTGGCAATGTCTTTATATTGCGGGCTTTCTCGGCTCAATGAGTCATTGCTGATTGCTGCCGGGCATTGCCCGACGGCTAGCGGGAGGAGTTTTATACTTTAGCCAGGGCCGCTTTTATTTTTTTTGCGGCTTCCTCATTTGCATGTTTTTCTCCATCTGCAAATTCTAATTTGTAATTGTCATTTTTTTTGGATGCGAGTTTTTTGCGAGCATCAGCCTCTTCCGCTAATTTTGTAAAATTGTCCATTAATTCTTGTAAAGTCTCTTTCATTATTTTTAATGCCTTTCTATAAAGATTAAGAAATGGGAGATGAATGCATCCCTTGCTTTTTTAGATTAATGGGTCTGTATCATCTTCTATCTGCTGAATTAGCGGAAGGTGATGCGTCCATTTTCTGGTCATTCGGTTATTAATCCCATAAAGATTTTGATCGACGCTTGGCGGCTTTGCGCTTTTTTTTGGCCTCTTTAATCTTCAGTTTTTTCTTAACGGAGGGCTTCATATAAAACCGCCGCTTTTTAAGCTCTTTGAACAAACCTTCTTTGCTGAGTTGACGTTTTAAACCTTTCAGCGCTTTCTCGACCTGATTTTGATAAACGATTACTTGCAAGACATGACCTCAAGATTGGAAGTTTAGGGTTTTTCAGATTCTATCTGCATTCTAGACGATTTTGCCCAGCGTCTTCTGATTTTCTTGTATCTCATTAAAATAGAAGGGGTTTTCAATTATTTTATTGACCGGACGGTCAATGTTTTTACCGAGATCACTTATTTCAATTTCTTCTTTTGGGTCCACTTTAATATTGTTCCTTGATGATATTGTTGTTGACGGGCTAGGCTGTTGCGTAGCCTTTACAATTTGTGAATTTCTTTTTAATAAATGGAGAGGTCATGGCTGCGAGAAGACCCGCATAATCCAGATCAAACTTTACTTCATCGCCAACCTGCAAATCCTGATTCTTGCTGTCGAGAATAATATGGTCGCTACTGGATCCCAGTATTTCCAGTTTGCCACGAAGTTTTAAGCTGGATGCCTGAATGTCTTGTCTTCCCAAAGCAATAATCACTCTCTGATGAATTCCTCTATCCTGAAAGTCAGGGATATTCCCAAAAGCATCCTGGCCGCTTTCTCCAGATGGAAGAGACGGCTTTTCCTTAGACTCAATAACTTCGGCAAAGAGTTGGAATGCGCGTGTGTGTAAACCTGGAATTGCTTCTCGGTTCACGGTTTCGCAGCCTAAGAGAATTGATTCCCCAAGGCGGAGATTGTTAATCCTACCAACATCTTGAGCAGATTTATACCACTCATAGTTCGCTGAATTTCCACCCGAAATTATTTCCAACTCAATCTGAAATTCTTTTTCTAATAAATTAACCAGTTCGGATAGCTCCCGCATATTTTTATCATCAGGCTTAATTCCGCCATAACAGGCCAAATTGCAGCCAATGCCAATGATCTTTATATGGGATAGAGAACGAGTTTGTCTTATAAATTGAGATAGGTCACAAAGAAGTATTCCTTCACGCAGATCACCCAACTCAACCATGATAATTACCTGGTGAATTTTGTTATGTGCTTTTGCGTAGTGGGAAAGCTTTTTTAGAGTCTCGATCTCAGTGTTTAAACTAATATCTACATTTTCAACAATGGATTCTGCCTGACTTAAAGGAGTGCGCAGGAGAACAAACGGGGCGGATATCCCTGCATTTTTCATTTTTTGAATGTTTTCAATGCGCGAGTCGGCGATAAATTTGACTCCACCTTGAATCATTGCCTCGGCAATAGAAGGTTCGCCTAGCACAGCTTTAGTAACCCCCATTAAGGAAATACCTTTTTGCCCATAAAGCTCGGATAGTATCCGAGTATTATCCTGTATTTGGGATAAGGCGATTTCTATTCTTGGCATGAAAGATTGCATTTATTCCTTCCAACGGGTTACGCCTGCGAGGTGGTCTGTCCAAGAAAAAATTAAAATTCTCCCGTTTGATTTTTTGGTCCAGCTTGGGGAAATGATCGCGTAATGCTTGAACAAGTTTTTGGCATCCATGACTCAATACATCTGATGTCGGCAGCTGAAGCTGCCTTTCATAATCCACTATGGTTTCCAGTATTTCTTCCTCTGTCATGTCTTCATGGCTCAATGTGACAGCCATCACCTTTGCTGGAGAAATCGTTTCAATCAATTTAATTTCACTTGCAACGGTTGGCATTGACAAGCCAGGGAAATCGCAGCGGAACTTTCTGGCAGGCGGATGCTGGAGGATAATGCCATCGGGCATGCTTCCCTTTAATATTCCAAGAGAACTCATAAAGGCGGGATGGCTGACGGCACTCTGGCCCTCAACTAAAATGATGTCGGGGCTTTCGTTTTCAAACGCCTGAATGACAGAGTTTTCTACTTCACCGACTACAAACTGGGAAACAAGAGCATCGGTCGATACGCCATACATGGCTCCCTGCATCAGGCTGGTTTGACCCGTTGCGACGAGTACTGACATAACGCCGAGATTGTTCAAGGTTTTGTTGAGTTCCACTGCGGTGGTCATTTTTCCGCAGGCGCAATCGGTGCCCAATACGGCGATTACAGGAGCCGTCACTTCAGATATTCGGCCCGTAAAGAGATGCAGATCTTTTAACGGAGGAGATTTTCTGATGTCTTTAATTTGGATACCGCTCAGTGTGGCCATAGCGGTAAACTCTTGATCCTCAGAGAAGAACTGATGCAGACCGTTGATGATGTCCATGCCTTTTTCCATAGCTTCCAGAATCAGGGCTCTTTCCTTATGGCATATATAAGTGTCTAATGGAGCTTTCCCATAAACATAGCAATCTGGAACCTTTGGAAGCCGGCTCAAGGCATCATCTAAATTCGAGAAAATGGGGATGCCACTCTTTTCCTCACCCAACTCTTCCCCGGCATCCTTGCCTGCTAACGAACTGTCAATAATCCCAACAATGGTATAGATCTCTGAGTGCCGAACTAATGCAGCAGCAGTTTTCCCATCTACCAGACCAAATTGATTGTCGCAGTAAACCAGAGCTGTTTTTTTCTGACCAGCACTGTGTTTCTTTTCTGATTTCCACTCCCGCTGGGCAAACAGTGTTTGTTTTTTGATCAAGTTCACCATTCTTTGCTGAATTAGCATTAATCTTCCTTTAGTGATGGTTATAGCACCGCGGACTCAAGTTTTTGGCAACGCTCTCGCACTGATTGGAAAGGCATGCCCTCGGCACGCACATAGCGCTCGGCACGAATGAACCAAAATGCCAGACCACCCGAGTTGTGGGTGGGTTTTGATGGATTTTTTTCGGCCCGGACACCCAGCGATCCTTTACGGCCAGTTTTCTGCCAACCTCGGGCCTCCATAATCATGCGTGCGACCGCGCCAATGGCCTGTCGCAATCGCAAGCTCCTCTGAGTATGTGTTTCCGCCAGAGTCAGATGAAGGGCGGGATGGGACTCAAGTTCCCGGACGACACCCGCTAAGGGAGGTCTGTCATGATGAATTTCAGACTCCTCCATGCGGCGTTGTTTGCTGTCATCATTAAAGAAAGCAAGAACGGCATCGAAATATTGTTCTGGATCATTTGCAACATCGGAAAAAGTTCGACCCTGAGGGTCTTCGAGAAATTTCTTGCGTGTGATTGTTACGCTTGGCATTTTGAACTCCAGCTTATTGATATCGCCAGCGGACAACAGGCAGACTTTAAAGTTACAAATATTGCAGTTACAAATATTGTATCTTCATGTGCCGGAAAAAGCAATGAGCAATCCTCCCTCCAAGCGTGGGGCCGGCTCTTTTAGCCGAGATAACTCTTAGCAACCATCCACGTTATTGCTCATAGGGTCCAGCATCACGCTGGTGACCGTGTTTCCAACCGGCGTTGCGGGCTTGATTTTCGTCTAATTTTCGCTTACTCTGGCTGGTATAGGGAAATAAGGAGATCGAAATTATGTATCTCACCAAACGTCAGCGGGAGATTTATGAGTACCTCAAGGAGCATATCCGCTCAAAAGGTTATGCGCCGAGTATTGTGGAAATTGGCGAACATTTCCAGCTCAGTTCCCCGGCGACGGTGCATAAGCACCTGTCTCATTTGGAAAAGAAGGGGCTGATTAAGAAACAACATAATTTGAGTCGCGCCATTGAAGTGGTGGAAGAGCCGGCGCGGGAATATCCGGTGCTGGGTCATATCGCGGCGGGCAAGCCGATTGAGGTGATGGACCACCGTGAAGTGATGGCTCTGTTACCCGATGCTGGAGACAAGGACATCTTTGTTCTTCAGGTTAAAGGTGACTCAATGATCGAAGACCATATTCAGGACGGAGATTATGTGATCGTCGAACGGCGTGATGTGGCCGAAAACGGAGAAACGGTGGTGGCGTTGATCGACAACGACCGAGCGACCTTGAAACGGTTTTACCGGGAAAAGGATCGGGTGCGTCTGCAACCTGCCCACCCGGATATGAAACCGATCATCGTCCGTGAAGGCGACTTCACCATCCAGGGCGTGGTCATTGGTGTGTTGCGCAAGTTTGACAAATAACCGGTGAGCCACCGGGGGCACTAGGCGTGGAGCCAGCGAGCAATGACTTTGACGGGCTAGCAAAAGATTGTCTCGGCGTTTTCTATTTGTTTCCTTCGCGAGAGGGCAGTGCGGTTAATTGAGGGGTTGAATTGAGTTCTCGTAAGATTTTGCATGTAGACATGGATGCGTTTTTCGTGTCGGTGGAAGAGGTGCTTGATCCATCGCTGAAAGGCAAGCCGGTAATTGTCGGCGGCAGTCCCGAGGGCAGAGGTGTCGTGGCCGCTGCTTCTTACGTAGCAAGACGGTATGGTATTCATTCTGCCATGCCGATTGCGAAAGCGAAAAAATTATGTCCACACGCGATTTTTCTCAGAGGTTCGCACCGGCGGTACAGCGAGTACTCGGCCAAGGTGTTCGAAATTTTAAGACGCTATTCCCCTTTGGTGGAACCGATGTCGCTCGATGAAGCGTTTGTTGATTTGACCGGATGCGAAAGACTGCACGGTCCGGTTCTGACATCGGCGGAAAAAATTCGCAACGAGATTCGTGAGGTGTCGGGATTGAACGCATCCATCGGTATCGCTTCCAACAAACTTCTGGCCAAGATTGCCTCGGCTTATTGCAAGCCCAATGGAATGTTGTGGATTGCACCGGGAATGGAAGAAAAATTCCTAGCTCCGCTCCCTATCCGCCGCGTTCCGGGAATCGGGCCCAAAAGTGGTGCCGAGTTGCAACGTATGGGCGTTAAATCTGTGGGCGATCTGGCCCGCTTACCGCTTGAACTTCTTGAAGAGGTTTATGGTAAATGGGGTGTATCCCTTTATCGCAAAGCCCGGGGGATCAGTGACAGTCCGGTCGTCAGCGAAACCGAAGACCCGCGCTCGATCAGCCGTGAGACAACATTGGAGACGGACTCCACTGACCCGTTATTTCTTGAGTCTACACTCAGCTACCTGACCGAAAAAGCAGCGGGACAGCTGAGGGAAAACAAGTTGTTTGCCGGTACGGTGACATTGAAACTGCGGTACGCCGATTTTAAAACAGTGACCCGATCAAAAACACTGGAGATGCCGACAGCGGAAGACCATACATTATTTAAAACCGGAGCGAGATTGTTCCACAAACTGTTCACGCATCAGGCACAGGTGCGCCTCATCGGCATCTCTTTCACTTCACTGACGGCTGATCCCCATCGGCAGGAAGAATTGTTTGATGATAAAGGCGGGAAATGCTGGGACGGTTTGTATCAGGGCATCGACCGCATCCGTCATAAATATGGGTTTAAATCCCTATTACGAGCTGCGAGCCTCCGCTCGCAATAGGTCAGAGCTTTATGGATTTTGAAAATATCAGAAAAGAATTTCCCGTCACGGAGGAGTTGATCTTTTTCGATCATGCCCGGGTGGCTCCTTTGCCCGAGCGGGTGCGCAAAGTGGTGACGGCGTTTGTGGGTGATGCCACCCGCTACGGCACGGCTCATTACGAAACCTGGATGGTCGAGATCGAGCAGGCGCGGAAAAGTTTTGCCCGACTCATCAACGCCGGGACGGATGAAGTGGCGTTTGTAAAAAATACTTCTGAAGGACTTTCCATCGTTGCCAATGGATTGGATTGGAGGTCGGGCGACAATGTGGTCATCCCCGATATTGAGTTCCCTGCCAATGTTTACCCATGGTGGAACCTGAAACGTCTGGGTGTTGAAACCCGCATGGTTCCTGCTGTTGAGGGGCGGGTGTTGTTTGACGATCTGGTTAAACAGGTGGATGCCAGGACAAGGCTCATTTCTGTCAGTTCGGTGGAATGCAATAGCGGCTTTCGTTGTGATCTCAACCGCATCGGCGCATTCTGCAAAGAAAAGGGCATCCTGTTCTGCGTCGATGCCATTCAAAGTCTGGGAATTCTGCCGATGGATGTGAAAAAGGACCATATCGATTTTCTCTCTGCCGATGGGCATAAGTGGATGCTGAGTGTCGAGGGGCTTGGTGGGTTCTATATTTCCAGAGATGTTCTGGAAAAGGTTTATCCGGTAACGGTAGGGTGGGGAAACATGGTCAATGCTGCCGACTTCATGAATTATGAGTTTACCTTCAGGCCGAATGCGCAACGTTTTGAAGAAGGCTCGCTCAACACGATGAGTATTCATGCGTTCGGTGCGGCTCTGGACCTTCTGCTGGAAACGGGAATTGAAAATATCGAGAAGCGGGTGATGGCTCTGGGTGACGGGATTCTTGAACAGCTCAAGCAGCGCGGACTGAAAGTTTATAGTTCCACCCACCCGCAAGAACGTTCGGGAAATATTGCCTTCGTCATGAATCAGGATATCAGCCAGCTTTATGAATGGATGTTGCAGAATAAGGTCAAGCTCACTGTCCGCGATGGGTTGGTCCGCCTCTCGCCACATTTTTATAATAGCGAAGATGAGGTCAGCCGCTTCTTTGACCTGCTGGATAAATTTGAAGCGTCAAAACGGTAAGAGAAGTTTTCAGCTTGAGGAGCTATTGAGGCGCAGGGGCTACCCTGCTGTGGCCCGAGTGATAAAGTTTTTAAGGTTTTCTTTTTTCAGGATGAACTGGGCGAGTTTGAGAGCATCTTGTTTGTCTTTAAACTTGTCCACCTGCACCTTATAAACCTTATTATGGATCACAAAAGCGTTGTAGCCTTTTTTCACCAGTTTTTTCGAAAGATTTTGAGCGTAGGCTTTAGTTTTATAAGCTCCCACCTGCACGGTATATAGCATTTTATTTATGCTTTTTCCGGATTTAGTTTTCATACGAGACAATCGATGATCGATGCGAGGAAATAGGATCGGGGTTGCTCTATAGGCGCTCAAAGGACCGGGCGCTACGGTTTTTTGTTTTTTTATTTCAGGAGTGGCTGGGGTCATTTCTGCGTCCGTGGTCCCGACTTTACGAACCACTGCTCTCAGGGGCACCTGGTTTTGAATTTGTCCTACCGGCACAGGAGATGAAGAATTTTTTATCGGAGCCAGTGTTTTTTCTTGGGCTTCCTGATAAGTTTCAACTGGTAAAACTTCTTCATCCAGAGCCAGAGCCTTATTCCATTCGGCTTTGAGTTGCTGGAGCTCTTCAATTTTGTTCAAGTCGGTGGTGGCATTCTTTGCTATCACCGTTTTTTCAAATTGAGTGTCTTTTTCCGCGTCTTGAGGTCTCTTCACCAAAGCGGTCAGCTTGTCGACCATTTTGGAGGTCATCTTGCGCAGGTTGAATTTGTTGGTCACAAACTGAATGGGAGCGAACAGGGCGGTGATGATCCCGGTTGGGATTTTGCCGATACCGGAAAAATCATGTTCCGTTTGCTCGGCTCGCCAGAGAATCTCTCCAGTGCGTGTGTCCACCATCTGCACGGAGACGCTAAGTTCAATGGAGGAATGCACAATAAAGTAACTGCGCTCCACTTTGTTGATTCGGCTGAACACAATGGCATCTGCACCAAGGATTTCACCAAACTGCATGGGATTGATGGTGAGAAAACTTGCTGGATCGTTCAAGTTGTTCTGCTTCAGCAGACCATCCACAATATATTTTTCCATTAAATTGAATTTGGACTGCTTGAGGTTGGCATATAACCCTTGCCGGAACATTTTTGCCATTTCCTTTTGCCCCGCATCGCTGGCTTCGACTGGCAGGATTGCCACTCTTTGATGCTTGGAGAGTCCGCTCAGATGGCCGGAGACTTTGGTTTGCAGGTCTGAAGCGCAGGCAGAAACCAGAGTTGCCAAAAGCAACACCGCCAAAGATCTCCAAAGACTGGAAATGTTTAAAGTCATAGTTAATTAACAGGTGAAGGATCAAACTGGGCCATGCCATTTTTATAGAATTTTTTTCCTGTGAGGCCGTTTTTGTTTTTCAGTTTGCCGACTATCAGGGAACTGCTCACCTCATCGGAAGCTTTTATGGTGTAGCTTCCGGTGTAGAGTCCAGGCACGATTTCTTTTAAGGGTATGTCTGATTTCCAACTGCCAATACCGAAATACCCGGTTAGTCCCGGGTCGCCTTTCAGGTTCACATATATCCGGTCATTGGGTTTCAATTTCAGGCTCGGTTTCAAGTTGGTTTCTATGCTGGTGATCTTCGGCAGACGAATTTCCTCTTTCCAACTGTCAGCAGGGTCGGGAATTTCCTTCATCATGCTGATCGAAAACATCTCTGCCGTTTTGTAGTAGGCCTGGTTTACTTTTACGTTGTCCATTTGGTCCTGAATGATCTCTACAATTGTCGGGGAAAGGATTCCTGAATAGCTCATTTCCTTGTGTTCCGTTTCCCAGAGAACATCTCCCGTTCTCAGATCAAGCATGTCAATTTTTGCATTGATGGAAGTTTCTGCGTGAATACCGCCGGTGAAATTGCTGGCGGATAGAACACGGCCGCGAATCACTGCATCAACGCCGAGAATTTTCCGCAGCTTTTCAGGGCTCAACTCTAAAATTTTTTTATTGTCGGTCAGGCCTGCCTGACTCAATTTTTGGTCAATGGTTTCCAGAGGCAGGTCCACATAACCTAGAAAACTGAAATAATTGTAAAAACAGTCGCGGAACAGTTCGTTGGGAGCAACTTTTTCATGAACAGGTTCCTCCAGGGTGAAGGGCAAAATGGCCACCGATCTGGGTTGCATGGCTGCGTTTGTATTGCCTTGGCGAACTTCCAAGTCAACGGTGCCACACCCGGCAAATAGAAGCCCCAAAAGTGCGAGGGATAGATTCAGGAATGGGGAAATACGGCAATGGCCCACGATGGGTAACCTGTCTAAATTGTTGATTATTTTGATCTTTTGAGATTCATCATACTATATGAAATCCTACAAAATTTGTCAATCTTTTAAAGAATTTGTTTAAATTTAAATAAGTTATAACTCGGGGTGCTTTCTCCCTACTATCGCTTTAACAGGTGAAAAGGGGTCTGATTCTCCTATAACTTATCGGTATTTTCCTCAAACGGGATAAGTGAGGAATTATCTTGATGGAGAAGGGTTGGGTGCTTGATTCGAAATACCATATTTGTTAGAGTTGCTAAAAAGACGGGATAAAACCAACTGTGAGGATTTTTTGATGAACAGAAAATATACTTGGGCTTATTTGTTGATGGCGGTTTTTTTGCTTTTGGGTTCAGGGCAGGCGTTTGCAGGCTCGCAAATCACTACGGACTTGAAAGGAACCATCGATCAGGTTCTGGTGATTGTTTCTGACAAGAACCTCAAGAACGATCCGGTCTTAAGAAGAGAAAAACTGCGTCAGGTTATTGGCCTGCGTTTCAATTATAAGCAGATGGTGATGCGCTCTCTGGCCAAGAACTATGATGACCGGAACGACAAGGAGCGCGAAGTGTTCACCGAGCTTTTTAAAAAATTACTTGAAAATTCCTACGCCAGCAAAATTGAGAATTATCAGGATGAGACCATTAACTATGTGGATGAACAGGTTAAGGGGAACTATGCCATGGTCAAAACCCAGATTGTCCGCAAGGATGGCGTGATCGATGTTGATTACAAAATGCTCAAGGATGATGGCCAATGGCTGGTGTATGACTTCGTGATAGAAGGGGTTAGCCTGATTCGTAATTATAGGTCCCAGTTCTCCAAAATAATCAGCACCGAGTCCTACGCGGCTCTGGTCAGCAAACTGATCAAAAAGATCGATAAACTTGAAGCCAGACAAGATACAGATACGGAAAACCTCTAAGATATCTGGCTCAGATGCTCCGCATTAAAAGTTCTGCCCCCACCCGTATTGATCTGGCTGGGGGCACGCTGGATATCTGGCCGTTGCACCTGCTTTTTGATAATCCTCCCACTCTCAACGCGGCGATCAACCTTTATGCCACGGTTGAAATCATTTCCCGAAAAGATAAACGCATTATCCTGACCTCGCGCGATTTGGGTTTGAGCGACAACTTTCCTTCTCTGGATGCACTTCCTGATAATCACCCTCTGGAACTTATTATGCGCACGTTGAAGTTCTACGCGCCAAAATCGGGACTGGAAATATCGACAGACTGTCAGGCCCCGCAGGGCTCGGGCATTGGCGGTTCTTCCGCTTTGAACATTGCTCTACACGGGGCGCTAAACCGTTTTACCGGTCGGCGGTACCGTAAGGCCGAGATGATTGAAATCGCCAAAAATATCGAGACCCAGGTTATTAAGGTTCCCGCAGGGTGCCAGGATTATTTTCCGGCGATGTATGGAGGGGTGCGAAAAGTTGTTCCCGGAGTCCGAAACACCGAGACCGAAAAGTTTTCAATTAGTCCCGCTGAACTGACCCAGCACTTTGTGTTGTGTTATACCGGCAAACCGCGAAACTCGGGGATCAATAATTGGGAGGTGACGAAAAAAGCGGTAGATGGCAACCGAGCAGTGATCCGTCACCTGAAATCCATTCGCGATTGCGCTGTAGAAATGGAGCGGGCATTGAGCCGAGGACAACTTAAAAGTCTGGCCCCGATTTTTGCCAAGGAATGGAAAGCCCGTAAACAGTTGGCCCCCAGCATCAGCACTCCCGAGATGGACCGGTTGATCCGCGCTGCCCTGAAAAAGGGAGCGTTGGCGGGCAAGGTTTGTGGGGCAGGCGGGGGTGGATGTATTGCCTTCATCGTGCCGCCAGCCCAAAAACAATCCGTAATAGAAGAACTCACATCAAAAGGAGGCCAGGTCCTTCCTTTCCGTTTCGTCTCCCGTTCACTCACTGTAGTTGCTAGTTCGCCCCACGCCTAGTGGGTGGGCTGGCCTAAGGGGCGGAATACTACGATCAAGAGTGGGAGTAGGGTGAGGGCGCCGATCAGGGCCACCACCATTGCTGCGCCGGTCAGCAGTCCGAAATAGATGGTGGGCATGAACTCCGAAAGCGCCAAGATAGAAAAACCGAGGGTGATGGTCACCGAGGTGTAGTACATGGCTTTGCCAATGCTGCCGTGGCACCGATCCATGGCGGCCAGATAATCCTGGTCAACCTTGAACTCCTCTTGAAAACGGTGGATGTAGTGAATGGTATCGTCCACCGCGATCCCCACTGTGATCGCGGCTATGGTGATGGTCATCATATCCAGTGGAATTCCCATCCAGCCCATGAGGCTCAATACTGTTCCCGCTGCAAGCAGGTTGGGAACGATGCCGATCAAAGCCAACGACACACTTCTGAACAAAATCATGAACATGAACATGATGGAAACAAAAACCACACCGATGGTGAGAATCTGCGACCGGTACAGGCTCTGCAACATGTTGTTATAAAGCACCACCATCCCGGTGAAGTGGATGGTCTCAGGATCGAACTTCAATTCTTCAACAAGATGAGTGCGGATTTTTTCTATCAACTGCGAGCGTCTCAGGGTTGGGTCTGACTCGATTAGCCTCATATTGATATGAATCTGGTTCGCATCTGGAGACAGGTAAGGATTGACCAGAGAATCCTTAACATTATCAGGCATGAGTTTGCGAATCAGTGCCAGATCATAATCGTCAGGCTTCCTGCCTTTGTCCAGCTGGGTGAAGACTTTGATCAGAGTGGATATGGATTGGACTTTGCCCACCTCTGGCAGGCTTTCCAGGTAGTCATGAATATTTTCTACCCGGTCAAGCATGTTGGAGTTGAACCAATAATTGTTTTCCACTTCTTCCGATGCTTCAGCGAAAGGGTCAGCAAGAGTGTCTTCTTTGCCCTTGGCATTAGCTTCTTTTAGATAATCAAAATACTTCTGGTCGGGATTCATCACGATGTCGAGGGGTGTGGTGCCTCCCAACTGCTGGTCGATCACTTCCATTCCCTGATAGATTTCGGTGTTACTTTTGAAATGGTCGATGAAACGGTTTTCCACCTCCAGCTTGGAGATCCCGATAGCGCTCACCACAGCCAGAAGTAGCGAGCCATACAAGATGGCTTTACGATGACGGTTGGTGAACGCGGCAATGGCGAGGGTGAAGTTGCGGGTGCCGTCTTTGGCGAAACCGGCGGGCTCCGGTTGCAATAAAACCAGCGCCGCCGGAAAAAAGATAAAGTTCAGTCCGAACGCCAGAGCGATGCCGATGGTCATGATCCAGCCGAAATCAATCACTGGGCGAATGCCGCTGATAAGTAGAGAAATGAACGCGACGATCGTGGTGATTGAGGTATAAAAACAAGGCTGGGCCATGAGGCGAACGGTCTCCCAGACCAGTTCCTTCTGGCTTTGGCCGGGGCTGCTGTCGTTGATGTCCCGGTACCGCACAATCAAATGGATGGTCAGTGACATGGTGATGATAAGCAGAATCGAAACGAAATTGGATGAGATCACCGTCACGCGCCAATCCATTAATCCTAAAAAGCCCACCATCACCAGCACTGTGATGATGCAACAACTCATAGGCAGGGCCACCCAGCGGAATTTTTTAAAGAACAGGCTGAGTATCAGAATAAGAAAAGCCAGCACCCCCAAACCAAATGTTTCCAAATCGTGTTCGATAAACCCGATCATGTCGGACGTGATCATGGGTACCCCGCCAAGGAACATCTCAGCGTTATTGCGGTGCCGGTCCATGATGCCCCGAACGGTTCTTATGAGCCGGTCTTCATCATCAATCACTTGGGCGTGGTAATCGCGAAATTCCTGCCGGGTTTTGACGAATAACACCTCTTCTTCTTTGCCGAGGCCAAACTCCTTTTTCTTGTCGCGCAGGTCATTGCGCCGATACATCAATGAAAAATATTTTTCATCACGCTTGAAATTGATCCGGATGATCGTGATCTTCCCATCCGGACTCAGCAACAGACTTTTGTAAATAGGGCTTTCGAGAAATTCCCTGCGGGCCATTTCCCGGTCCACGCCGGCAGTTTCGAGAGTGCGGATATCTGTATCGAGCTTGGAAATTTCAACGCGCGGACTGTTCAGCAGAGGAACGTTAAGGATGCTGTCTATCGAGTGCACCCGGTCGAGAACGGTAAGCTCATCGCTCAGTGATTTTAAATCGGCCAGCACTGCATCGGACATCAAATCTTTGAACGGGGCGTATGTGATGATTAGAAAATCATCAGAGCCGTAGGATTTACTAATCGTCCGATAATATTGCAGAGAATTATCGTTTTCAAGGACTAGGGATTCGGCGGAAGCATCGAGTTTGAAACTCGGGATGTAATAAGAAAAACCAGCCACCACCAGCAAAACCATCATCAGGCTGGCAAGGGGCTTTTCGATCACCCATTTTCGATAGCTGTTGGCTAATGAATTCAACACGAAGAGGATCCTATTCTAATGAGGCTTGTTTCAGGACAGGACATTTTTCAGGAAAGTGAGTCGATTGTTTTCGGTTGCGATGAGCCTCCAAACAAGCTGGGTGGTTGGCAATGCTCGGAACAACGCCCCAAATGAAAGGCGGATGTATTCTATACTCATCCGCCGAAATCTCCAATAGCCAAATAAAACAACGCAAGGGGCTGTAAGACCAAAATAAACAGCAGTATAAGAATTGTCTGAAAATTACTGACAAATCGGCAATTATTTGTATCAAATATCGCAAATCTGATATTTGTGCAAATATTTAGATTTCATTTCCGGGTATTTATGATACTATTTCGCTATATTTTTCAACTAAATATCAGTACTTCGGTTTCCAAGGAGGGGGATGCTCTATGTTTTCCATCTGTAGTGTTCTGATTGTGGATGATGACTCGTTTGCGAGGGGGATCATCCGGCATCATTTGAGGCGGTTAGGAATCAAAAATATTTTCGAGGCCGATGATGGCGAGCAGGCTCTGGCTACCCTGCGTTCAGCCAAGATGCAACTGGTTATTGCCGACCGGTACATGCCTACTTTGAACGGACTGGAATTATTTTGCGGCATGCAGACCGATCCAGACCTGAAAGATACTCCTTTCATCATGATCACTATGGAAGGCTGTAAAATGAAAATAGCGGATGCGGCGAAACTGGGTATTCATCATTATTTGGTCAAGCCGTTCAACGCCGAAACCTTTGATAAAAAAATTCATGAAGTTCTGCTGCAATCCACAGCAGAGACCGCGGGCGAATAAGCCGGGGACTCCCCGCAGCCGTGAAATTCTTCCCGGATCACTCTGGCCTTATTTCGTGTTAATCTGGTGAAAGGGTTCCACTTCAACATCAGGTTTTACGATTCATGGGCTCTTTTCTCAAACTAGCGCTGAAATATTTCCTCATTGTTGCGGTGACATTGGCGATGGGGTTTTCCGTCTGGCTCCTGCCGAATGGAAAAAAGAATAGAGATGAGTCCGTTTCCATCACTACCCCGATAGACGCCAAAGAAGAGGCCGGGCGATACCTGCAACTGGCGTCGGAAGATTTTTTCTACCACGAGTTTGACCACGCCATTGAGAACTATGGCAAGGCTATCACCGCCTATGAAAAAGAAAACCAACTGAAAAAAGCTGCGAAGGTTTATGAGTCCTTAGGCGACCTGTATAAGTTCCGCACAAGAATTCAGGAAGCCGAGGCGCAATACATCCTCGCCATGCAATACCATCACAAAATCAATAATCCGCTGGGCGAAGCCCGAGCCATGAACCGTGCTGGCGACTTGTTTATGGAACGTGGTGAACATGCTCCGGCAAGTGATTGGTACAAAAAAGGCGTGGCACTGGTGCAAGGTGTTCCTCCGCACCAGATCCAGGCAGTCCTGTTCGAGAATATGGGGCGTATCTACTGGAAGACAGAAGCAAATATTCCCGAAGCCATTATCTGGTATACCCGCGCCCGTGATACTTTCTCCGCTCTCGAAAACCAAATGGGCTACGACCACATGACCGCCGTCCTCAATAAGCTTCGCGGTGGCCAGAACCTGAACACGCACTAGGCGTGGGGCCAGCAGCGTGACGCTGGATCCAGTGGAGTGGGCAATAAATTCAATAAGATGGCGCTCAACACGCACTCCCTGCCAGAGAGTTTGAATCCTATTTCCTGCCTCGCAACTCTAACCTATAAGCATTTAGCACCGTTAAAGGTGCACCAAGATATTAAACGCAAATCATCCACCTTTTATATTTTCCCTGGAGGAAAAATATGTGCGGAGATAAAAAGATTCATTCCATTGGCAGGAAAATAAAAAACACGTTTCAACAAAGACGGCAATCATGGTTAGGGGTGTTTCTGTTTACAGTGCTGTTCCTTTCGGTGGCGGTGCCGTGCATGGCAGGTGAGGTGTGGGTCGCTAATATGAAAGGTGCCAACGTCCAGGTTATAGATACGAGTTCTAATCAAGTCATCAAGACCATAGCCACCGGTGCCGGGGCGCATAATGTTACCTTCAGTCCGGATGGCAAGCTGGCCTACATTGCTAATCTGGGCACGAACAGCATCACCGTCATAGACGCAATGTCGAAAGAAGTTTTGGCCGATATCGTGACAGATACCAAGGCTCACGATGTTGCTGTCTCGCGCGATGGTAAGACCGCCGTTGTATGTAATGTCGGCGCGGGCAACATCACTTTTATCGATGTTGCCTCAAGAAAAGCCGTTCACACTATGGCAACAGGTAAGAAAGCTATCACCGCTGTATTTTCTTACGATGGCAACACGTTATATGTGGTCAACGCCGGGGATGCGAATATCTCGGTGGTGGATGTGAAATCCAAAACTATCACCCAGACACGGCAGGGCGCCAAAGGTGCTATGGCTATCAAACCGACAGCAAGCTGGGACCGGTTCTGGCTCACCGCACCAGATGATAATAAACTGTTATTGCTGAACGCTCGCACCGGTGCGCGAGAAACTTCCATCGATGTGCCGGGAGAACCGCATGGACTGGTGCACAGTCCGGATGGCAAAACTGTTTTCGTCGGGCAACGCAAACTGGGCCAGATCGCCATGATCGACACCGCCAGCCGCAAGATCACTAAAACCACAGCACTGGGCCAACGTCCAGACATGATTGCTATCAGCTCAGATGGAAAAACCATCTATGTTGCTATTCGTGATGAAAACAAACTGGCTGTTGTTTCCGCCGCCGACCTCAGTATCATCACCAAGATCGATACCGACGGTGAAACCCATGGAGTCGCCTTCAGGGATTAACTGCTGGCCATTTGGTGGAAAAAAATTGTCACGGTTTGAGAGGCCGGTGTTGCATTCTCTAAGGGCTTGGCTTTTTTTGCTAGGCCCTTTCTGCAGCTATCCAGTTTGAAGGGGATGACAGGATGACCCACATCTGGACCAGTTTCAAAGCTGGCAAAAAGGATATGGAGGTAAAAATCGCCTTCAACCGCACGAAATGATTTTTAAAAATAAAGCTCTGGCGCTTATTGTGTTCAGTGTCACGCTGGGTATTTTTTTATCATGGACCCCTTCGGTCGAAGCTCAGGAGCATCACTTCACCAATCCTGAAGTGCGCGTCCAGGTAACGGAAGATTACCTGGAAGTTTTTACAAACGGCTATCCCGATCATAAGTGGGAAAAGGTCAACCCCAACCCCAACCGTCCGTCCAAACAGAATTTTAATTTTAAAATACCCAGGCACCCGCAAAAAGCTTCCCGCACTACCGCAGTGCCTTCCCGTGGTCCTATCGCCGTGGCTATCAACGGCGTGGTCTTCTTCGGCCCCGAAGATCAGGAAGGAAAAATCGCCTTGGAAAATCACGGGCTCGACTCATGCCGGGGGCACATCCGGCCCCGTCCGGGGTTTATCATTATCACTGCACACCGGGGTGCGTGCATCGGGACTTGTCCCGCCAGCATTCGCCGGTGATCGGCTATGCTTTTGACGGGTTCAAAATTCACGGCCTTCTGGGTGAGAGAGGGCAACCTCCAAAAGATCTGGATCAATGCAACGGCCATACAGACAGTAACCGGGGCTGCCACTACCACACGACAGAAAAATTTCCCTTCGTGCTGGGGTGCTATCGGGGTACACCGGCATCGGCAAACTACGACCGCAACCAGCAACGCGGGGGCGGGAATGAAAGAGGATCAATGAGAAGAGGCAGCGATCCCGTACGCCAATACTGCGAAGCCGACCGCAAAAGATATTGTGCTAATATGCCGCCCAGCCGCGAAATGATGCAATGCATGTGCGCAACCAGAATAGTTTCAGCACCCAGTGCCAACAAGCCCTCAAAAACCACCGTCCACCCCGCTAGCCGCCAGCGTTACGCTGGACTCAAATTACAATTACTCTTTCTGGCGAGCAAAGAGTTGTCTCGGCTTAACCGGGTCACGCCCGGTGGCCCCGAAATTTCATACAGTTTGAGCACTTTTTTATAACCTCAACCCCCCCTCCCCCAACCGTCCACTTACCTTATTATTTCCAGAAATAAAAGTTATTATTTATTTTCAATGGCTTAAGTGTTGGCCTGCACCGTTCTGTCTATAAATGGCATACAAATTGCTTTTAATAAGTATGGATGCCTCCGTAGTTTTGGGGTGTCTGGCGGAGGAGTCGCTCTACTGGTTCCACGCCGAGTGGCCCGATTTTGCAAAATTATGAATGTTACTTATATAGGTGGGTGAATCATGAAAGTAGATATGAAATCGTTAGTCAAAGCGAACCCGGACTGGTTCCTCTACCAACTCAAAAAAGTCAAAGCCTTCTCAGTCCTTTCCGATGCAGAACTCCTGAAAATTTCTGAACAAATGAGGAGTTTCGATTTTAAGGCCGGAACGACGCTGGTGAATCAGGGGGAATCGGCGAATTTATTTTTCATCGTTCGTGAGGGCTCGGTCGAGGTTTCCGTGAAGAAGTTTTTCTTTCGGGAAAAAAGAGTCGCGGTTCTCGAATCCGGAGACTATTTTGGCGAAAGTGTTCTGGTCTCAGACTCTAAACGAACCGCGACCGTCACCGCACTGACCGACACGACCTGCTTCGTTCTGCTCAAACCCAGCTTTAAATCCGTTCTCAATCAGAACGCTCTCTTCAAAGCCAATATGAAAGTCGTCTTCGCAAGAAGAAAAACCCAACTCAACAACGCCTGACCAGCGTGCCCGGCGAGCCGCCGGTGGCAAAGTGGGGTATGACGCCTTCATATATATATATAAAGTGCCGCGTCCTGTGGCGGTAAAGTTTTTATCCCTCCGGGTAATTTTCTTTTGGTTCATGACTAGTTAAGAGACGTTTTTTTGATAATTTTTAATAGTAATTTGTAGAGGTTCTGACCTCTATGATTGAACCTAAACTCACATTCTTTAAGATGCAAATAAAAAGTAGATTTAGACAAACCTCGGAACTTGGCCAACCGCATTTTAGCGATGCCCCAGAAGTTTTCAATTCCGTTAATATGGGACTTGCTGTTTGCAAATTCGTTATTGCCATGTTGAACCCGATAATGCTTTTTATAACCCAGGTCAACGAGGCCATCATAGCCTTTCTATCCATCGGAGTGGATTGTGCTTTGAAAGTTCCACCTTTCCCCGGATCACCGCTTGTAGTGTGGCTCTGGAGCAATTAGGAACGATTCTTGTGTATACTTTTCCATTACGTTTAAGCAACCCGAAGACGATGGTTTTGCCACTGGCTCCGCGACCTCTTTTTCCTTTAACCCGCCGGGCTCCGAAAAAACTTTCATCGACTTCGATATCGCCAGAAAATGGAGATTCTATTTCACATTCTTCAGCAATTATTTCACGGACAAGAAGCAGATACTTATTAACCGTGTTTCGATTTAAACCCGTTAATTGGGCAATCTTGGTTGCCTCAATATCCAGTGAAAAATACTTTAAAATTTCCCTGAATTTCTTCATCGAAATTCGGGCACGTTTCAAAATCGCGTAACTCTTTGTCATAACTGAAGCTTAAACCACCTTTAATGGCTTTAACTAGTCATGAACCTTTCTTTTAATGAAATGCATTGATAAATCTTGAGTTAGCAGTCTCCCCCCCTGAATGAGGGATTTACAAAGCGCTTTGTATATTTAATCCTCATTGATATCATTTTTCTCATGCCTCAAATTTTTGGCATATGCATTTTCTGGATATGGGGACAACTGCGATGGATGCGAAAAAAACGATTCCAAAGTTTCCCGTTTTTGATGACTTTCTCGAGGAAGAAATTCAGGAACTTTTTGGTATCGATGGAGCTCTGCAGAATTACAAAGATGGAGAATTTATCATTCGGCAGGGAGAAACCGGTTCAGCCCTTTTCGTTTTAATTGAAGGCGAGGTTAAAATAACCAAAAATCAGGCTCCAAAAATTGAATTGAATAAACTCAAACCCGGTACCATTTTTGGAGAAAGCCCTTTAATTACCAATTCAACTCGATTGACCAATGTCATTGCAAAAGAGGACGTTGCTGTATTAAAACTGGATGCCAGTAGTTTCCAGGCTTTAAATCCTGCCATCGTTAACAAGTTTCATGCCCGGTTCAACAAACTTCTGATTTTTCGCCTGAACACCATGAATGATCATCTTGTTGAGGTCCAGCTGGGTATTGATAATTTCATCAAGATCTACGAAAGCCATGGGAAAAAGATGCAGGAAGAGCCTCTGATATCGGATGAGTTCAAATTGGTTCAAAAACTTTGGTCTGCTTATTTTGCAAACCTGAGAACCAAATGATAACTTACTATAGCAAGACTGACCCTTTATAAAACTCCCAGTTTCAAAACCTCAATTAAGGAACAAATTATGAAAAAAGCTTTGTCATTCACGGCAATCCTTCTCGTGCTCATTTATTCGCTGCTGTCTTTTTCAGGTTGTACAACGCTCGTTACCGAAGCGGCAAAAAAAGCATTGGAAGATCGTACTACGGAGGATCAGGTTCTTGATGCCAAGATTGCGTCAAGCATCATCAACCAGTTATCGGCAAAAGACAAAGGCCTCCTGTTGGACGTTGGCGTGGATGTCTGGGAACAACGAGTTCTTCTGACAGGAACTCTGGACAGCGCTCAGGTCCATAGTGAAGTGATAGCCATTGTGAAATCAGATTCTCGTATTACCCAACTGTACGAGCATGTCCAGATTGTGACCACCGAAGAAAAGGAAGCCCGCCGCAAACAAAAAGAAGAGAGCGGTGAATCAGACGGCGCAGGTGATACCGTCAGCGATATATGGATCGAAACCAAAATCCAGGCCCAGTTGTTAACGGCCCAAAATGTAACATCTTTGAATTACCGTTGGCGCTCGGTTCAGGGCAAGATTTATATCATTGGGCGTTCCAAGGATAGTCTGGAACGTGACTATGCGCTGGAAATCATTCGCAACACCAAGGGTGTTCAATCCGTTACTCATTATATAGAAATCAAACCAGTCAGCTAAAAACCTGAGTCGAAAATAACAGGAGATTAACAATGCAGCTTTTTTTCAGCAAAACAATCGTCTTCTTAATTGTCTTCACCTTCATCATGGGGGGCGCATTACAATTTGCCGGCATGGACACCTTATCTCCAGTAACGGCAGAGGCAAAAAAGGACAAGGACAAAGACAAGGACAAAGACAAGGACAAAGATAAGGACAAAGACAAAGACAAGGACAAGGACAAAGATAAGGACAAAGACAAAGACAAGGACAAAGATAAGGACAAGAAACGGGGGGAAAGTGAAGGAAAAGGCAAGGAAAAGGCAAGGGGAAGAAAAAAGGTCGCAACAAGTAACCAGCAAGAGTATCTGGTTTCAGGAAACGAGATCAGTGATCTTTAAAATTTGTCCAACAGGAGTCTCCCAAATGAAAATTTGCCGAAATTCTTTCAAGCCGATATTCCTCGTATTATTCGTGCTGGCTTTCTCTTTTCCCTCCCAAGCGGCAGTGAACACTGCCAAAGAGATTGATGTCGGCGTTGACGCCACACTGGATCGTTTTAAAGAGGAAGTGCCCGGTGCTGAATTGTTTTTGAGTAAAGCTTCAGGTGCGCTCACTTTCCCTAATGTCTATAAGGCCGGAATTGGAATCGGTGCTGAATACGGCGAAGGCGCATTAAGAGTGGCGGGAAAAACCATCAAGTACTACAGCACAGCCGCCGCATCAATCGGGTTTCAGTTCGGAGCCCAGGCTAAATCCATCATCCTGATATTCACCCAGAAAAAAGCATTGGAAACTTTCCAAAAAAGTGATGGATGGGAAGCAGGTGTCGACGGGTCTGTGGCTTTAATAACTCTGGGAATGGGAGATTCTCTGGACACCACTAATGTGAAGGACCCGATCGTGGCCTTCATCTTTGGTCAAAAGGGATTGATGTACAACCTCACCCTGGAAGGATCCAAGTTTTCTATCATAACGCCAAAATAACACCCCCTCCCCGGCGCCAACGTGACGTTGGATCCAGCTTGCAATATCTCACACTGACTAGCAGGAAGTATGGGCGGCTAAAAATGCTCCTGCCTGGTTGCCTCCACGGCTAGTGGTCGGCGAGCCGCCCGCCGGTGGCGTGTGTTGGCAGCCTCTTCTTGGTTACAGTTTCTCCAGCCACTCTCGGGCAAGACCGATCGCAACGATAATCTGACCGGGGGTCATTTTCTTTTCTACAATGTCGGTATTTCTGCGTCCCGTTTCATTGCCGTTCACACCAGCAATGTTGAACCACTTGTGGGCTTCTACATAATCCTGCTCGACTCCCTGGCCCCTTTCATACATCAGACCGAGGTTAGACTGCGCACCGTGTATCCCTTGCTCGGCGGCAAGCCGGTACCATTTGACCGCTTCTTTATCATCGAGAGGGACTCCCTCTCCTCGGTGGTGCATCAAGCCAAGGTTGTATTGGGCCTGGGCATATCCCTGTTCGGCCGACAGCCTGAACCATTTGACCGCATCCAGAAAATCCCGTACCACGCCATGGCCCCTGCCATACATCACCCCAAGGTTGTGCTGGGCTTGAGCCAATCCTTGGTCGGCCGCGAGCCGATACCATTTGACCGACTCGTTATAATCCTGTTCAATGCCCTGACCCTTTCCGTACATCAAGCCGAGGTTGGTTTGCGCTTCGGGAAATCCCTGTTCCGCCGCCTGCCGATACCACCTGACGGCCTCCTTATCGTCTTGAGAGACTTCTTTTCCCTGGCTGTAGATCAGCCCAAGGTTATATTGAGCTTCGGCAACCCCTTCTTCCGCCAGAGGCAGCCATTCGTAATAATTCATAGTGATATTATATCTCTCGCGCTGGAAATTTTTTATTGCATGTTACGTCTTATTTGCAATCCCATATAACCCACCGTCACGACGAGCAGACTTGCACAGTATACAATTAAAGCGGTTATCCAGAATTCTCCCGTATCGGAAACCGAATCATAGATGGCATGGCAGGTGCGGTGCTTGCCTGCGAAGCATTCGATACTGCCGCTGAGCACCGACTCTGCAAGGATCAAAAGCATAACCGAACCCAACGCCATAAAAATGAAGATGGCCTTTTTATCGTACACATTAAATCCATCCAGCCCCCATTTTTTGTCGCTGGCTACCTCAAACCGGCCCAACACATTGCCCGCCCGGGGGACAATCTGGACAGCAAGCCAGCACATGGCAAGCAGCATCAACACTCTGAAATAGGGGTCGAGAAACGCAGGGAACTGCAGGAAAAACAGGCTTCGGGCAAAAAGCACCAGAAGAAAAAGGGTTCCCATTGCAAAGAACATGGCGTTGCCATGGCTGTTTTTTTTGGGTGGGGAAGTTGGACGGCGGGATGTTTTCTCCGGTTCCTTGTATTTCGAAAATATAACACCACAGTGGGTGCAAACCTCTGAGGCGGGCTGTTCAAATTTGCACTTGGGGCATTTCATCTTAAGCCAAAAACTCTATTTGTCATCCTGAGGCACTCGAAGGATCAGTACCCCAAAACCGTGTGAAACACAGCGCCAATTCCGACGCACCAGTAAATACCAGCACCGATCAGGTTCCAGATTGTGGCAGTGATTTCTTTGAAGGTCATCGCACCACCGCCTTAACCACAAAGAAAAAGAAGGCGAGCGTGGTGATCACGGTGTTGACCACCGCCTGTTTCGCATCGTCCACGTCAGCACATTAGCAGGTGTCGCTCTGCTGATGGTTCTGAAAATCCCCTGCCCCCTGACCATCTGGGAGGAAACGTTAAGGCAAAGTCCGGTCTATCAAGGTTCCTTCATAACAAGCTGGCTCAACCGGATTATCTATCTGGAAGATTTTGATTCCACATTATTCATGCCCTGCCTGGCAGTGGGGTTCCAGATACTGACAATCTCATCTTTTATTTGGAAACCTTTGACGAAGAGGGATTCTGAATGAAGAAAACGATTGGTTATAGTTGTCTGGTTCTATCATTCGTGGGGGTGGGCTATCATTCCTCTCTTCCCATTTCTGGATTTGTCCAAAGGGCAATTAGCCGGCGCGACGACAGCTTCAATAATTTCAGCTGAGGTGGCATTCGTGGCATCCATTGCTTTATTGGGTAAAGAAGCCTGGGAACGTATCAAAGCAGTATTTAAACGAAAGAAGTGACGGCCGGTTGACCGACTAGTTGGCTGCGGGGGCATCCCCGCTGGGTTCTTCGTTGCTTCCCTCGCTAGAGGGTTCTTCCTCTTCCTTAGAGGGTTGCTCTGCGTCGTCGATGTTGTTGTCGGCGCCGGACCAGGTTTCTTCGTTGAAGCGGTCGGTCATAGTGTGCAGGTCTTTTTTGTTGCGTTGGATTTTTTTCAGCAGGACTTTTGTTTCTTCATCCGGGAACAGGTCGTTGAGGTCGTTTTCTTCTTCAGGGAACACTTGGTTCAGGTCTACTGTTTCGGGGAACGGCAGTTTGTTTTGCGGCGCATAAATCTTCTCTTCTTCTGCAACTTCGTTGCTCAAAGATTCTGCTGTGGGTGGGGATTGTTCGTCGTTCATGCTCAGGTCTCCTGAAGAATTCTGTACTGCATAGTACTTAAAATTTTTGATTTAATCAATTCCCCCTCATCCCAAACTTCTCCCTCCAGGGGAGAAGGGAAAACTGATTTCTTCTGAATCTGTGTCCATTTTTGTTTATCTGTGGTTAAAACCTTGCCAGCCATATTCCGAGAAAGAGGGCGATGGCGATCATCCACATGGTCATCTTACTCAGGCCGATTATTTTTTTGAGGGTTTGCGGCACCAGCTTTTTGTTTTGCGGGCTCAGATCCAGATCGGAGATATGGATTCTCAGTGAGAAGGTCACATACATGCTGGTGAAAAACGCCCCTGCCACGAACACCATCTTGATCCCGAACAGGTTGTAGTAGCCGGGTTTGAGCCCGACTTGCGCCGAATAGTTTTCCAGCAGGTAGTAGACTCCTGTTCCAACGAGCATGAGCAGGCTGGCGAACACGGTCGGTGCCATGAGGTCAAGAATTTTATAGGCTGGCGAATTTTCATCGCGTTCGCCTTGGTCTTTTTCGACTACGGGCAGATAGACTTTCAGGCAATAGATGCTACTGCCGAGTGCGACCCCTGCCGCTAACAGGTGAATGAATATGATGATGACGTTGGTCATGTATAGAAAGAGTCGAAAAGATTTTTATTTGGTTTTACGGTGTTCGAGATAATGGATGAGCAGGCGCACGCCGTAACCGGATGGGCCTTTGGGAATGTAGGGTTTATCGTATCCCCATGCGGTACCGGCGATATCGATATGCGTCCAGGGCTGGTCGCCTGCGAACGCTTTGAGAAACGCGGCGCCCATGCTGCTGCCTGCACCGACTCCCGGTGACGCGATATTTTTAAGATCGGCGATATCGCTTTTGGTGGCTTTTTCAAATTCTTCCCACAGTGGCAGTTCCCACACGCGTTCGTCGGTGGCGGTGCCGGATTCCTTCAACTGTTTTATCATTGCCGGGCTGGTGCCGATAACAGCGGCAGCCTGGTGCCCCAACGCCATGAGCACGGCACCGGTCAGGGTGGCGAGGTCGATCACTTCTTTCGGTTTATAGCGTTGTGCGTAGGTCAGTGCGTCGGCGAGAACCAGTCGGCCTTCGGCATCGGTGTTGAGCACTTCTATTGTTTTGCCGGACATACTTTTTAAAATGTCGCCGGGCTTGATGGCCAATCCATCGGGCATATTTTCTGCTGCGGCCACGATGCCGACGACGTTGACCGGCAGTTTCAGGTCGGCGATGGCTTGCAGGGTCGAAAGCGTTGTAGCAGCGCCGGACATATCCATCTTCATTTCGTCCATGCTGGCTGGGGGCTTGAGCGAGATGCCGCCGGTGTCGAAGGTGACGCCTTTGCCCACTATGACGGTGGGCGCTTTGCTTTTAGCGGCACCAAAATATTCCAGCACGATCAGTGCCGGGGGCTCATGCGATCCGCGCGAAACGCCGAGCAGGGCGCCCATGCCGAGTTTTTCCATTTCCTTTTTGCCCAACACCTTGCAGGTAAGTTTGGATTTGCGGGCCAGTTTTTTAGCGTGCTCGGCCAGATAAGTCGGGGTCACCGTGTTGCCGGGATGCGATATTAAATCTCTCGCAGCATGCACGGCGCTGACGATTTTCTCAGCCCGGTCGATGGATTTTTTCAAAATGGCGGTTTTTGTGGCCGGGACGAGGGTCAGCGTTTGCAGTCGGCTGGGCGGATCATCTTTTTCATCTTTGGATTTGTAGGCGTCGAAATGGTAGAGGGCGAGACCTGCCCCTTCGGCTACGGCTCCGGCGAGTTCACCATAGCGCGGACCTTTGGCGATTTTGTCGAAACAACTATCGTTCAGATAAACCGATGCGGATTTGAAGTTGGATTTTTCTGCCAGCGTCGCCGCAGCTCCTGCCGCTTTGCAGATTATTTCGGCGCTGACGTCTTTGGCTTTGCCAACCCCGACCAAGAGCAGGTTGTCGGCTTTCAAGTTGCCGTTACAGTTGAGCAAAAGGGTCTGGTTGGGTTTCCCCGCGAAGCGTTTGTTTTCAAATGCTGCGGTGATGGCGCCGTTGAGGGCGGCATCGATATTTTTCACCGCTCCTCCTGGTTTTTTTTCTTCCAGGCAGGGCAGAATGAGGCACTCGGTTTTATGGTCTAGAAGGCTATCGGATTTCTGATTTATTTTTATCATAAGGGATATTTTTATAAGGGAAGGTCGATTGACATTAGCGGGCAGTCTATATTTATGCTCATTGGCAATCAACCTCAATTTTCATATTCCGTGTAGAGTTTGCGATGACCCGCCTCGCGGGAGGGGGGGAGTTTTCTGTCAATCAAAGGGGGTGGGATAGATTGTCGGTTTTGTGTCCGTGACTCTTTTCGGCCGGGACGTAAATATGGAAAGGCTAAACCCTTTATTATGAAAGCCCTGCACGCCCTGAATGGAGGAAAATCCGGCTTGGCCCTGAATGGTAGAAAGTTGAAAACAGGGGCTTTAAAAAATTCCCCAAAGCCTTGCAAAATCAGGTGGAAAGCAAGGATTGACAATCCGGGTGGGGGTCACTAGAATGGCTGGAATTTTCCTGAGTTTTGTGAGACATTGATAAATCTGGCGGAAGCTGTTTCACCCGACTGGATAGCGAATTTATAGATTAAGAAACTTTTTTCGAATAACGGAGATCGTTCATGGAAGTCGTTGAAGAACAGGGCCAGGCTGTTGCTCAAAAACAGGGCCAGATAAAAATAACCGTATGCTTGAGCCTGAGTGGAATCGCTGAAGGCGGTCAGGATGTTTATGACGAGTTCCAGAAGCAGATTGGCGAAATGGAAGCCAGTGCTACACTCGGTGAACGCAAATGTGAGATGGGGCAGGTCGGGTGCCGGGGTTATTGCAGCCGCGATGTTCTGGTAGACGTTTATGTTCCTGGCGAACCGCGTGTGACTTATGAAAAAGTCAAACCGGAGATGGTCAAAAACATTCTGAACGACCACATTGTCGGCGGCAAGGTATTCAAAAAGGCCGCATCGAAAGACGATTATTACGAGACTCTGGGTAAACAGACCCGTGTGGCGCTGGAGCACGGCGGTGCTATCGATCCTGAAAATATTGATGATTACATTAAAGTCGGTGGCTATGAATCTTTGAAAAAAGTTCTGTCCACGATGAAACCGGAAGAAGTGATCGCGGAAGTTAAGAAATCCGGTTTGCGAGGCAAAGGTGGCGGTGGGTTTGTCACAGCGAACAAATGGGAAAAGGCAGCCAAAGCCCCGACGGACGAAAAAGGCACGCGCTACATCATGGTCAATGGAGACGAGGGCAACCCGGCTTCTTATATGGACCGGAGCGTTATGGAAGGTGCTACGCATCAGGTTCTTGAAGGCTTGTTGATCGGAGCATATGCCATCGGCGCGACCGAAGGCATCATCTACACACGTTCCGACTATTCCATTGCGGTTCGGAGGCTGAACCTGGCTATTGAGCGGGCCAGGGAGAGAGGTTTTCTCGGCGACAAAATTATGGGGTCGGATTTCAGCATCAACGTTCGAGTGCATGAAGGGCTTGAGGCGTTCATCGGTGGTGAGTCCACCGCGTTGATGCAATCGGTCGAGGGCAAGCGTCCTTTCCCGAAAGCGCAACCACCGCATTCCTGCGATGCCGGGTTGTGGGGCAAACCGACTGTGCTAAACAATGCCGAAACCTGGGCTACGGTTCCCTCGATCATCAAGAAAGGTGCGGACTGGTATGCGGCGATGGGCAATGAAAATGCTCAGGGCTGCAAGGTTTGGGCGATTTCTGGCAACATCAAGTACAACGGATTGATGGAACTGGATATGAAAACCACGTTCCGCGAAGCCATCAACGATTATTGTGGCGGCATTCAAAAGAAAAAAGAACTCAAGGTGATCCATGTCGGCGGTGTAACGGGCGGATTCCTTCCTCCGGAAAAAGCCGACACCGCAACGGACTACGAAAGCTTGATTGATGCGGGCGTGTTGATGGGTCAGGCCAGTTTTGCGGCCTATGATGATTCGGCTTGCGTGATCGATCTCTCACTTTTTTCGATCGGATTCAACGAAGGCGAGACCTGCGGCAAATGTACACCCTGCCGGATTGGCCTGACACTGATCAAAAATAAATTGACGGATATCGCCGAAGGCCGGGGCAAACTTGAAGATCTCGGCAAGCTTCAGGAATTGTGCGAGGAGATCAGCCAGACTTCATTATGCGGGTTGGGTGAAACGGCACCGAAAGCGATTTTGACAGGCTTAAAATATTTCCGTAAAGAATACGAGCGGCACATTGTCGATCAAATCTGTGATGCGGCGCGGTGTGTGGGGCTTTATCGCTATTACGTTAAGGAAGAGGATTGCGTAGCCTGTGGCGCGTGCATCAAACCCTGCCCGACAGGGGCGATCACCGGTGGAACCCGTAAAGTCGCGGCGCACATCGATATGGACTTGTGCATCAACTGCAACGCCTGTTACCAGGCCTGCGGATTCCTCGCTATCGAATAAAATTTATTTTTATTAAAGCCTGTCGGCATTTGCCGGCAGGCTTTTTTTATGCGGAGAGCCTCCGCGGGCAGATAGCAATGGCTTTTTCTGGTGGGTAAAGAGTTAGCTCCGCTCAATGAGCCTTTGCTTTTGTTGTTCCTTTATTTAGTAGGCTTTTCCAGTCGAATTCTCTTCAGATATAAAAGTTCCATGGCGTTGTTCTCGAGTCCCCGCACATAAGGTTTGACCAGGAGATTCTGGGCCGAAACAAAAAGCGGGATCATCGGGACTTCCTTTTCGGTGAGCAGGATCTGGGCTTCATCGTAGACCGCTTGCCGTTCTCCCGGTTTTTTCAGCGCAGAGCCCAGGGCGATCAGTTCGTCGTAGCGTGGGTGCGACCAGCGCAGCCGGTTATTGCCACTGGTTTTAATGAAAAGGTTCATGAAGTTGTCGGGATCGGGGAAATCTGCTCCCCATCCAAGTCGAAAAATCTGCGGCGGGTCGAGGTCCAATCGGCTGAGAAAAACTTTCCACTCCTGACTTTCGAAATCAATCTGCACGTTCAGGTGTTCTTTCCATTGCGCCTGAATGAATTCCCCGATGAAGTGGTTGAGATCGCCGGTGTTGAAGACTGCGGTCACTTGCGGAAACCCTTTGCCGTTGGGATAGCCCGCTTCAGCCAGCAGGGCTCTGGCCTTTTCCGGATTAAACTTTGAGCCGATGTCTTCGTTGTACCCGAACATGCCTTTGGGAATCCATGATGAAGCAGGCAGCTCCCCGCCTTTGAGGAACTTTGGAATGCGCGACCGATCAATAGCATGGGCAAATGCCTGCCGGACCAGCATGTTATCAAAGGGCGGCTTTTGCACATTGAAGCCGTAGTAATAACCTCTCAGTTGAGGTTTATTTCGGTATTCGGAGCTGGATTTATAATGTGGAATAGCCACAGGTGGCAGTTCGATATAGTCCAGCTCTCCGGTTTCGTAAAGGGTCAGGGCGGTGGTGGGTTCCTGCACCACAAAAATGCGGATGGTATCGACTTCTGGTTTGCCTTCGTAGTGGCTGGGGTTGGCCTGCAAAACCATTTTATATTCGTGCTGCCATTCTTCAAGAGTATAGGGGCCGTTGGTGACAATATTTTCCGGCTCTGTCCACGAGTCACCATGTTTGAGCACAACATCTTTTCGCATTGGGAACGTGACCATGAACGTGGTGATGCTGGGAAAATAGACCACGGGTTTTTTTAATCGGACTTCGAGCACATCCGGTGCCAGTGCCCGCACCCCGACCTGATTGGGGTCGGTGATTTTTCCTGAATTATATTCAGCCGCATTTTCAATGTCGAAGAGGAAGTAAGCGTATTGCGACGCGGTCTCGGGCGCCAGCAACCGTTTCCAGGAATACTCAAAGTCTGCTGCGGTGACCGGTTTGCCGTCGCTCCAGGTGGCATCGTTACGCAGAAAAAAGGTGATGGTTCGGCCGTCCTCTGAATATTCCCATTTTTTGGCGATGGCGGGTTGTGCGTTTAATTTAGAATCGTACTGGGTGAGTCCTTCCATAATGTTGGTGAGAATCGTGAAAGAAACACTGTCCGTTGCAAGGTTCCAGTCGAGGGTGGGGGGCTCGTTTTTTATGGACATGCGGAAAACAGACTCGTCTGTTGGCGAAGACGGACTGCAGCCCATGAGAATCAAGGTGAGAAGCAAGATTGCAACCGGCAACCAGAAAGAAAAAACGGTGTTTTTCAATTTCATGATGATCGTTAGTTTCTATTTATTGAAAAAGGACCCTGAATATGAGGCTTTACTCTAAATCGGATCGTATTATGTCAGTTTTGCTGCAAAAAAACACTTCTACCGTCCTGTGAAATTCAGATCAGGTGCCGGTCATAAGCCCGAGATAGTCCCTTAAAAATAGGGAATTTCACTGATTTATCATTTAACTCTTTACTTTTCCCCGCACCTTTATAGAATGGAGTTTTTTACCTATCGCAGGGGAAGTCATGTCGGACGATATTTCCTATATCAGAAAATGGATCAAGCGTGGCTTGAGTAAGGATAAGAAGACCTTGGATTTTTCCAACAGGGGCATCGATAACCAGACCGCTATGGACTTGGCTGAAAACGTGGCGCTTCCTGATATTGAAATCCTTTACATCCATACCAACAAAATCAAAGATATGGGTCTGGAAGAATTGGCCCAGTCGGAGTTTTTTGAACCGCTTAAAGAACTTTGGATGTATGAAAACCTGATCGGGGATGACGGAGCCAAGGCTCTGGCTGAATCCGATGCTGTGACCCGGTTGCGTTACCTCAGTTTATATACCAATAAAGTTGGGGATGCGGGCGCCGTGGCTTTGGCAAACTCTAAAAGCCTTGCCAAGCTTGAAATACTCGATCTTTCGTTTAATCGGATTGGGGACATCGGAGCGGAAGCTCTGGCGAACTCGACCCATCTTAAAAATTTGAAGGAATTGCATCTTGATGCCAACCGTATTGGCTTCAGGGGAATGCAGGCTTTGGCCGAACTCTCCGGATTGCGAAACCTTGAGAAATTAAACATGTCTTATAACCTGATCAATCCCCAGGGGCTGGAACTCTTGCATGAGTCCAAACGTTTACGGGAAATGAGCGCGGTGATAACGGACAATCCGGTGATTGATGAGGCCTGAAATTAAAGACCTGAATTTTATCCAGACTCTCAATGATAGATTAATTCGCAAGGACCCGCTTCTGGATCTTTCCTATGATCGAATGGGCGATGCGGGAATCGTTTTTTTGTCGCGCAATAAAGATTTATCGCACGTTCAAAAACTTGATTTGAGCTGGAATGAAATCACCGATGAAGGATTGGCCGTTCTTGCTGGCATGGGTTCGCTGGCCGAGTTGAGACATCTTGTTCTCAATGCCAATCAGATTGGCGATGAGGGGGCCAAAAGTCTGGCAACTTCTAAAAACCTTCCCAAACTTGAGACATTGGAGTTGGTCAATAACCAGGTTGCCGATTTTGGCGCTTTGAGCCTTGTGAAGTCGCAATCCCTGTTGAACCTTGCATTCATTGATTTGGAAATGAACAAGGTGGGGCAGCAGAAACTGACCCGGTTTCCGGACGGTGTTGTGGTTTCCAAACTTCGCGTCCTCAGCCTTCGCCGCAATCTTGTTAGCGATGAAAGTCTTGCTGACTGGGCGCAGGCCGGTGCTTTTGAAAAACTGGTGCAACTGAACCTGGGCTGGAATCAAATCACCAATCAGGGCGCCCGTATTCTGGCGCATTCTCCCACGTTAGCCCGGTTGGAAACTCTGGTTCTCGACTCCAATCATATTGGTGATCCTGGAGCTTTGGATATTGCCGGGTCCAAGCACTTGAATAATCTTACTCAGCTTTATATGCAGGATAATAATTATAGCCGGGCTGGAGAAATTGCTCTCCGGGTTATGCGGTCGCGGATTTTGGTGGCGAAGAAAAGGGTAGAAAATAACCTCAACCTTAATGAACAGAGATTGGATAACAAAGACCTTGCTTCTTTGGCGCAATACGAAAAGCTGGATGGGATCGTTTCTCTTTCGCTGAGGAACAACCATTTTGATTACCACGGGATTCAGGACCTTGCTAATTCCTCGTTTCTTAAAAACCTGACATCCTTGAACCTGATGAGCAATGCAGTGGGAGATAAAGGTCTTCTCTTGCTGGCAGAATCTGCTCACCTGTCTCAACTGGAAAGTTTGAATCTGGAATATGCAGGAATCACAGCGCTGGGAATTCTGGCCCTCTCGCAATCGCCGCATCTGAGTCGATTGAAAGAGCTTAATGTGAGTGGCAACAATCTGGGAGAAAAAGGTCTGCGTATTTTAGCGGACTCTGGAAACTTCAAAAACCTGGTTAAGCTAAGAGCTTCCGGGATTCCGATGGGTGATTCCGGATTTCAGGCTCTGGTCCAGTCCAATAATTTAAGTCAACTTGAAGAGCTGGAAGCCATGGGCAACACCATCACCCGGGAAAGCCTGGATTCCCTAGCAAACTCCTCCAAATTACCGCAGTTAAAAAAGCTGGATCTTCGTCGCAATAAACTTAAGGAAGCGGATCTTATATTCCTCGCCGATTTTCCTAAATTTCATGATCTGGAAGCCCTGAGATTCTAACTGGGGGTCTATCGATGAAGCGGATGTGGGGAGAGGTCGTTCTTGTTAGCTTGTGCCTGCTGTAATAGCACTGTTAAAAAAATCGAAGAGATTGTCCAGCCGTGTCAGAAGTTCTTTTTCTTCAAGCCGGTGAATGCGAAAGGACACCGCTCCGGCATGACCCCCTCCGCCCATATAAAGATCGCCAAATAATTCCTTGATCTTGTCTTCGGCGGCGCGTAGATCGACGCCGGTAAAATCTACAGCTCGTCGAATCTTAATGAAAATGCAATCCTCTCCCTCGGCATTTGCGCCTTCAAAAATAACAATTCCGGCATGTCCGGATTTTTCCGGTACCGAGTTCAGCAGTAGACCCATGATATCGACAAACCAGTCCGATTCAAACGCCTGGCAGGTTCCATGTACTTCCTGATAAGTTGAGGGCAGGAGGTTTAAAAACCCCATACTTCCTTTGCTCTCAATGCGGGCGTTCAATAAATTTAAGCAGCTTTCCTGATCTTCTGTCAGCTTGTTTAAATAATCCAGAATCTGTTCCGGGGCGCCAAATTTTGCAGTTTTACAATCCTCTGACCTTTTGCCGTCAGAATCTCGCCAGCGCGTAATGTTTTTCAACTGCTCCCCTAGTTTTTCCATCCAGTAGTCGTAGTCTTCCTGATAATGGATTACTTTGCCTCCGACAGTGTCACCGAGTATTCCTGTTATCAGTCCCAGAATAATATTACGTTGGCTGAAGGGGTTGGGTCTTTCCGGGTTTTCATCGTGGAGTGTTTTCAGAACGTCCCCAATGATCTCGGTGTTGGCATTGGCATTGCGGAACAGCTTGGTGCCATAGTCGGTTAATTCTTCGCTGTCTGCCCCGAAGTGATGGTCAATTTCTATGACATTGGGTTTTTTCGATAATATGGATTCTGAAATATAGGGGTAAAACGGAACCAGTTTTGTGTTGGCGGTATCACAAAAAATAACAGCTTCAATTTCATCCTTAACAGACTCAATATCTTCCTGGCTTCTGAGAATGCGAATGGAGTTGTGGTGGATGATTTTTTCAAAAAAATCCAGGTTGTCCCCAAGCGGTCCGGGAATGACTATGAAAACTTTTTTATCCAACTGGTCCAAATAAAGGGAAAGTGATAACATGGACCCGACCGAATCGGGGTCGATATCTCCGCTGAATAAAAAACTATTGCTGGAATTTATTAAACTAACGGCCTGGCTCAGGTTGGCTTCCCAAGTCGATCCGTTGATGGGTTTTTTCTGTTTCATAAGAACTCTTAATGACGATTATTTTTTGAAAGTTTAGAGAATAGTATAAAGGGTATCAAAGAATTTGACAATTAAATTAACAGTCTGAGTGCAAAAGAACGGGTTTTTCTGGGGAAGGGAAATCTAATAATTTTCAGTGTTTATGCAAATTTAGAAACAAGGGGTTAGCGAAACCCAGGGTCGTCATCAAAGATTTCGTTATAGCCCTCTGAGGGCAAATGGTCCTGTTCGGGGCGACACCAATCGAAATCGGGTTCGTCATCGATATTTTCCAAATCCATTTTCTCGGCTTTGGCCATCCTGCTGGCGAAATCCTCCACATCCAGTTCTGTGAAATTCTGGCCCCCGCATTGGCACTCCGACTCTCCATTCACAAAATCCGTCTCTTTTTTGAGCAGCAAAGCCCTTTGGCATGAGTCGCAGGTATGGCCTTGATGGGTGCTGGCCAAATCGTAAGCCAGCAGGTCTTCCCTGCACTGGTTGCAGATAGCAGGCGCCCCGGGAGTGAATGCGGAAAGCAGATTTTCAAGCCCGCAACCTCCGCATTCCATCAACAGGTCGAAAGGAGTCTCTGGATTCATGGCGGGATTATGAGTTTGAGCCATCCGGGAATATTTTTGACATATCTCCCATTTTTTCCATGGCTTCTTCTTTGGACATTTTAGTAATATCAATGCCCATTTCTGCTAAAGCGCCAGAGAAGGGACATTTGCTGGCTCCACTCTTGGGTTCTTCGCCTTCGACGGCTGGTGCGGGTTTTTCGGTTTCAATTTCTCCCGCTTCCGCCATGATGATCCAATGCATGGACTCGATAGTTTGTGCTTTGTCGGCAGTTATTTTTTCAAGGGATTCTTTGGTTTCAGGATGCTTCACCAAAGCGGCGGCCTCCTTGTATTTTTCCAAGGCTTTTTTCTCAAACTCAACGGCTTCTCTCAACGCCACGGCAGAATTGGACATTGTCGGTTCTCCTGACAAAATTAATGGGCTAGCTTCATAAGTATTTTAATGGAACTTCAAAAATATACCAAATCCTCCCCTCAAATAGCAATAACCTTATCTACCGAATTGCGAATCTGTGCCATATTGCGGGAGCCGGGGAAACCTGACATAATGCGCCCATGAAAAAAATTGTCATCGTAGGGGGTGGTATTGCTGGTCTGGCGGCGGCCTACCGTATCCAGAAAGAGATATCAGAAGGAGCCCAGCTGGAATGCGCCCTGCTTGAGGGAGGGGACCGTTTTGGCGGGAAAATCGCCACAGAAAGGTCTGAGGGATTCGTCATCGAGCGGGGTCCCGACTCATTCATTTCGCAAAAACCCGCCGCCATTCAATTTTGCCAACAACTGGGCATTGGAGACCATTTGGTCTCAACTAATCTGGAAACCCCCAACACCTATGTGTACACCGGTGGCAAACTGGTGACCATGCCAGATGGGTTGAGCCTGATGATTCCCACCAAGTTTTTGCCGTTTGCTCTGACGCCTCTGTTCAGCCTGTCTGGAAAAATCCGCATGGCGTTCGATCTTTTAATCCCGAGAAAAGCTGATGACAGCGATGAAAGTCTGGCATCATTTGTGCGCCGGAGGATGGGGGAAGAAGCGTTGAGCAAAATGGCCGAGCCTATGCTGGCTGGCATTTATGCCAGTGATCCCGAAACTATGAGCATCGGCAGTACCTTTCCCATGTTTGTTGAGACCGAGCGCAAATACCGATCTCTCATTCTGGGAATGTTAGCGAGAAAAAAAGCCATGCTTTTAAACGCCAACAAACGCCCTAAAAGTAATTTCAGTTTGTTCATGACTTTGAAAGACGGTTTGGGGGAAATGGTCGAAGCAGTGATTGAAAAATCTCCCAACGTCAAATTTCAATCCGGGGCAAGAGTGGAATCCATTAACGGGAAAGCCGGCGACTGGTCGGTACGTTTGGAAGGCGGTGGCGAACATAAAGCCGACGCGCTCATACTCTCCACCCCTGGGAACATCACCGCCCGGTTTCTACAATCGGTCACACCCAAAGCTGCTGAACTTTTAGCGCAGATCAAATATGTTTCCACCGCTACCGTGACCATTGCTTATAAAAGGGAAGGCTTTTCCCACGCTCTGGATGGGTTCGGCTTTGTTGTGCCCAAATGCGAAGGCCGCAGCATTCTAGCCTGCACCTGGACCTCGTCGAAGTTTCCGCATCGGGCTCCCGAAGGCTATGTCATGCTGCGCTGTTATTTGGGAGGGGCCTTGCAGGAAGAGATCGCCGAAAAAGATGAAGAAACCATGGCGACTCTGGTCAAGCAGGATCTTCGGGAAATAATGGGAATTAATGAAGAGCCCGTGTTCTGCAAAGTTTTCCACAACCGAAAGTCCAACGTGCAATATCAGGTGAACCATTCGAAACGAATTGACACCATCATGCAGGAATTACAAGAGGGACTTTTCCTGGCAGGCAGCGCCTACCGCGGCATCGGCATACCCGACTGTATCCAGAATGGAACCCAGGCGGCCGAGTCAGCGATTGAATTACTAACAGGAAAATCCAAAGCGGAAACTTAGCATCTAATAGCTATAATAATTTAAACAAGGAGTTTCTCATGAAGTGGGTTTCCGCTCTTTCCCGGCAAACCGATATTGATGGCGCGATTCAGGAAGCGGCCGAATCCGCCATGCAGCAACTTGGTGAAGACCAGTCCGATTTGACCGTTGTGTTTGTTTCTCCCCAATTCAAGGAATTCTACGACAGGGTTCCCGATCTGATCAGTCGCTATTTCAAACCCGGCCTGCTCTTTGGTTGTTCCGGAGGAGGGATCATCGGCAATGGCGAAGAGGCGGAGCAACAGGCGGCGATCAGTATCACCTGTGCCAGTCTGCCGGGTGTGAAAATTCAGCCCATCCAGCTTGAGACCACCAACCTGCCGGATCAGGATACTTCGCCTTCTGTTTGGCGCGAGTGGTTGCAGGTGAATGCGAAGGACAACCCCCATTTTGTTTTTCTGGCAGACCCCTTTTCATTCCGCGGCGAAGAGTTTCTAGCCGGAGTCGATTTTGCCTACCCCAACAGTAAAAAAGTTGGAGGACTCGCCAGTGGTGCTCAGGCCCAGGGCGGGAATGCCATGTATCTCGGTGACAAAATTTATAATAGCGGACTGATCGGCATCGCCTTGAGCGGTGATATTGAGGTCGATACGATTGTGGCGCAAGGATGTCGTCCTATCGGTGAACCCATACAAATCACTAAGTGCGAGCACAACCTGTTGCAGGAACTGGGGGGAAAGCCGCCGCTGGAAGTGCTGCAGGAACTGAACGAAACTTTATCCGACGCCGACAAAAAACTGATCCAAAGCTCTCTGTTTCTGGGGATAGAGATGGACCCGATGAAAGACAATCCAAAACAGGGGGATTTTCTCATCCGTAATTTGATGGGCGTTGACCGGGAGAGCGGAGCCGTGGCTATCGGCGCTCTGTTGAGAAACGGACAACTGGTGCAGTTTCATCTGCGCGATAAAAAGATGTCGGCAGAAGACCTGGATGTAATGTTGACCCGTTATCTGAATCAGGGCAACGCCGAAAACGCCAAAGGCGCTTTGTTATTTTCCTGTCTCGGGCGCGGTCAATATCTGTACGGCAAACCCAATCACGATACCGATATGTTCCTGGGAAAACTGGGACAAATTCCTCTGGGAGGATTTTTCTGTAACGGAGAGATTGGGCCGGTGGGGAAGACTACTTTTTTACACGGCTACACCAGTTCATTCGGCATCTTCCGCCCCACTCGGCATGGGGCCAATGAGCAATGACTCGTTGGGCCGAGAAACCGATTGCCCGCGAAATAAAGACATTGCAAGTTACCCGCGGAGGTACTCCGCTCCACTCGGCCAGCGTAACTCTGGGTCCAGCTAGCTATGACTTCTTACAGCTAGTAACGATTTATCTCGGCTCAACGGGCCTTTGCCCAACTGCGGCTAGTGGAGTGGTGAATTTATGAATGTCACAATACTGGGTTCAGGTACTGCGGTACCGTCGTTGGAGCGCAACTCCTCCGGTGTGCTCATTCAGGAAGAAGGCACGAATACCCTGGTCGACTTTGGCTATGGAACCCTGAAACAACTTCTGCATCTGGGAATCACCTACCACGATATTGACCGAATTTTTTTCACTCACAACCACCCGGATCACATATGCGATTTGATTCCGTTTCTATTCGGAGCCCGTTACCGCCCCTCTGCCAGAACAAAAGATCTGGAAATTGTGGCTGGGCCTGGATTCCAGGAGTTTTTCGACAAGCTCACTTCTGCGTTCGAGCATTGGTTGATCCCCACTGAATACCAACTCCGCATTACGGAAATTGATGAAGGATCAAAAAAGTTTGGTCCTTATCAAGTAACGTTCAAAAAAGTCCAGCATATCGAGATGAGCCGGGGTTACCGGTTTGAGAGTCCGAAAGGAAAGTCGGTGGTATTATCCGGAGACACCGATTATTGCCAGGGCATGATCGAACTGGGCAGGCAGGCAGATCTCATGATTCTGGAATGTGCCTTTCCCGATGAAGATAAGGTTGCGGGGCATCTGGTCCCTTCTCTGGCGGGCAAGCTGGCGAAAGAAGCCGATTGCAAAACACTTTGCCTCACTCATTTTTATCCGCCCTGTGATTTGGATACCATGCGCGAAACTGTATCTGCTCTTTATGATGGCGAACTGGTTCTGGCTCAGGACCTCATGCAGTTTGAATTGTAAAGGTCCTGCTCCCGCGGCCAATAGCCGTGGAGGCAGGTGGTGACGGCGTGTTCAGCGTCACGTTGACGCCTAGTGGGCTTAACTTTCGCCTTCTCTTCGGTCCTCGATGAAGTCGACCGCGAACATGAACAGCCGGAGAAACCCTATGGTCGCGAAGATGCCGAGCAACAACTGTAGCAAGGGCGGCAGGGCAGTGATAAAGGTTTTGATGCTGTCAATAAGCTGTGTTGTGTCCAAAGATTACCCCGCAGATTTTAAATGAATTTCTGATTTTACCCCAAGCTGCGGCAATCACAATACCCAAGTCGGAAATATTCTGCAACCACTGGCCCCACGCGGAGTGGTTGCTCACTGGGTCCAGCGTCACGCTGGCGTCGAGTGGAACTCGTTGAAAACATTTTGCTCCCGATAAATTAACGGTTAGGGGTTCTTTCCGTTTTTTTTCTCCGGTATAATCTATGGGTAATTGCTCAATTGCAAAAAGGGATGAGTACATGCCAGCTATTTTAAATTTTGTTTCAGTAATCCTCCTTGTTTTTTTTCTCAACGTCGTTCCGGTTGCGGGTTTTGCCGACAACCAGAATGGCACCGTAACGGATTCCAATACCGGCCTGGTTTGGCAGAAAGGCGATTCCTTTCATGAGTTGAAAAAAGGACTCAACTGGTATGAGGCGTTGGAATATATCTCCAGAAAAAATTTGGGAAAGTTCGCGGGCAACGATAACTGGCGTCTGCCCACCCGGAAAGAATTGAACAGTCTATGGATATCTTCGGGAAAGATAAAAAGCAAGGATGAGGAAACCCTCGGGCTTCCTCCTGAGTTTGCAGGCGGTGGCAGTTATTATATCTGGACCGGGGACGAGCGCGGACTGGACCATGCCTGGTATTTTGGTCTGGGCCATAAAGAAAACTATTTTAACCTGAAAGATCTGGCAGACCTGGAACAAGGTGTCAAAATGGTCACTGGGCGTGAGGCCAACTAGCAACCACTCGGCGTGGGGCCAGTGCGCCGTCGCTTTCTCTGGCTAGCAAAGAGTTATATCGGCTTGAAACGCTATTGCCCAATTGCCCCTGCGGCTAGCAGCCACCGGTGGTTCGCCGGTTAGGAGAATAATTATATGAAACAAAAATTTATTCAATCAGGGTTTGTTTTACTGTTGGTGGGTTTGTGTGCTTCGTTGGCGACGGCGCAGGAACATAAAATGGATCATGGTGCGATGGATCACTCCATACCCGGAGGAGAATACCGGAGTGAGCCTCTGGATCATGTCGATCATGGTGACAGCTTGTTCCGCACCAGGGGATCGCATGATCAGGCAGAACAATCCAAACCAAAAGATATGGATGCCAAAAGTCTACTGGCTCGTGGCCGCAACATATTCATGCATATGTGTGTGTTCTGTCATGGGGAAGACGGTAATGGCGGTGGCCAGGCGGTTGAATATTTGTATCCCTGGCCAAGAGATTTCAGAGAAGGAATTTTTAAATTCCGCTCCACCCCGACAGGCACTCTTCCCCGCGATGAAGATTTATACCGCACCATCATAAACGGTATTCCCGGCACCTCCATGCCCGCATGGGGAGACGCGTTGAGTCCCGAAGATACTTGGGCGCTGATCAATCACATTAAAAACTTTTCTCCGCGATTCAAAAAGGAACCGCAGGGTGAAAAAATTGAGGTTGCCGAACCTCTTGAGTCTTCGCCGGAACTGGTGGCCCGAGGCCAGGAACTTTTTAAGGAGTTGAAATGTTTCCGCTGCCATGGCGAGTCTTTGAAAGGCGATGGTGAACTGGCCGAATCGCTCATGGATGCCTGGAAGCATGCTGTGTTTGTGCATGACATCACCAACCCGCATTATTTTAAGAGTGGGCACAAGCCGACAGACCTTTTCAGAACCATCACCTCTGGACTGGATGGAACGCCTATGGGTTCCTACCTTCATGTTCCAGAAAAAGACCGATGGGCGTTGGTGCATTATATTCGTTCAAAATTTGTGAAAGAATTTAAAAAAGCGGAATTTGAAACGGATATTTATTCACTTCCTGTTGGCGTGGAACTGAGCACCGACCCATTGAGCCCGGTTTGGGAAGGGATTGCCACGACAAGCCTGGTGTTGCGTCCGTTATCGGCCAGGCGGGGGGCGGTGGAGTTCATCAATGTTGCTTCGGTGAATAATGGCGAGCAACTGGCGGTGCGCCTGCAATGGAACGACCCGACTCATGATGCGTTTTCTGAGCTGCATTCGGATATCTTTCGCGATGGCGCGGCGGTGCAGTTTGCGCTGGGGGCGGTGACGCTTCACACTCATGGACATAATGAACCATTTTTTGGCATGGGCAATCGCAACAAGCCAGTCAATATCTGGCATTGGAAAGCCGGGCTGGAAGAAGCGCTCGAAGCCGAGGACGACCTGGAATATGCCGGCGGTGGTGTGGATATGGACGCACTGATCTATGGCGGCATCATGTCGAATCCGGTTTCCAAGTTAAATGCGACCGGCGATAACCCTGTTGAAGAATTGAACGCAGAAGGATTCGGCACGGTCACGCCGCAACCGCCTGAAAACCAGAATGTAGAAGGCTCCGGCGAATGGAAAGACGGGGTGTGGACCGTGGTCTTTCTGCGCGACATGCCGAAAACCGGTAAATGGGATGTGGACTTTGCTGAACGCATCGACCCGGCCCTGATGGCGTTTGCCATCTGGGATGGGGCTAAGGAAGACAGGAACGGACGCAAGGTGATCAGTGTTTGGCAACGCTTCAATATTAAGAAACCGAAACCTTGATAAAAGTATTCTGCATTGCCCTTATCGTTGTTTGTATAACATCGCCGTTAATGGCCGAGGAGCGAATCGGTTTGGGTGAGTTGGACCGGTTGATTCGACTGCACCTGCCGAAAAAATTTCAGGAAGGGCAAGAAAGCATTGCAGCCCCTTCCAAAAAAGCAAAGCTCTTGCCCGAAAGCGAAGAAACGGTTTTCACTATTCCCGGATTCGAAGTTTATGGTTGCGGGGAGTGCCACAAGTCGGAAGAACTGCTCGACAAGTCGATCAACCGAATGCGGCAATCGCTGGAACGTTTGGCTGCTATTTTTCCCGATCTCCCTCCGCCACCGTTAAAACAATTCATCATTCAATCGGGAGCGGATGAATGGTTGCGTCCCGGTCAGTTTGCCCACACCACTTTCGACACCATCCGCATTTTCCCGGCCGCGATATTGGTAGACAGCAGGGTGTATGGAAACGCCACGCACCTGCATGAGTCCCTGCACTTGACCCAGCCGTTTTTGGGCATTGCCAATGAGCTGGAAGCGTATGGATTGAATATCCGCTCCGACCCCAAATTTCTACTTTTGAATTACCCCTATTTTTCCGACACGGTCACGGCATTTTTTATTCCTGAGTTTCCCGATATGCTCAACCGATTTTTTGCCCGCGAGGTAAAAGAAAAATCGAGTGTTCTCGGAGAAGATATGACTGTGCCCCGAGAGGTGCAGTGGTTTTTAATGCCTTTTGAAGACGATGCGCTGGGTAAGGTAGCAACGGTAATCGAAAAGCTGGAGCCGGTGTTAAAGGAAGTGTCGCGCCTGAACCGGATGTATCCCCTGGAGTCGGCTTATCTGGGCGAGCAGACGCATGCGTTTTCGTTATTGCTCGATATCGCGGCGGCGAAAACTCTGCCGCCCCCACCCCTGGAGTTGGCTCCTGCGGCATTGAAAGAGGGGTTTTCTGTTCTGGAGGTGCAGTTCAGCAAACTCGATAATACCCGGCTGGGCTACCGCATCGACCGTAAACGCGAGGCTTTGATGACCTTGACCTATCATTTGCGGTTGAAGGATACAGCAACCCGATTAGGAATTTATTTCCGGTTTTTAAAGCAACGGTTTATTGGGGCGGATGGAGAAGTGAAACTGGTGGTGCCGGATGAGGAAGATTTTAAACGCTATGTTGAAGAGAAACGCCGTGACCTGGCCAGAATGGCAGACTCCCCCAAACTCACCCCGATTGAAAAAGCTGGCGCCTTAAGAATGTTGGATAGTATTCCTGAATAGGGAGTAAACGGCCAGATGCTTCGAGTGCCTCAGCATGACATGTTTTTGGCGGTCGCGTTAGCGTCACCGCCTCATTGCCGGCGGCGGCTCGCCGCTGGCTCCACGCCTAGTGGCATCGGTTAGAGTCTGCTGGCGGGGGTTACTAGAGCGGGACCTTTGACGTGGTCTTCCAAAGTTTCTGCTTGGACTTTATCCTGTAGTTTCATCAGCGCATCGATCACCATTTCGGGTCTTGGCGGGCATCCGGGAATATAGACATCGACCGGGATCAGGGTATCAATTCCCATCACGGTGGAGTAGTTGTCGTAGAATCCGCCGGAGACGGTGCACACACCATACGCGACCACCCATTTGGGTTCGGTCATCTGGTTATAGACTTTGGTGAGAATAGGAGCTTGTTTATGGCTGATGGTACCGACGACCATGAGCAGGTCGGCCTGCCTCGGTGAAAACCGGGGAAACGCCGCACCCATCCGATCCAGATCGTAGCGCGGACCGGCTACAGACATGAACTCCATTCCGCAACATGCGGTGATGAAGGGATAGATAAAGAAAGAATATTTTCGTGCCCAGTTGATGGCCTGGGTCATTTGCGTTACGATCACGTTATTCCCCAGACTCATCTCTGTCTCGGTTCTGTATAGTCCAGCCATGCCATCTACTCCATGAATTGAGGTTTATACCGTATCTTAAATTATTTTCAGCAAAAAATCCACCCACTTCCATGGGAAGGAATAGGCTAGCCGCCACTTGGCGTGGGGCCAGCTGGCAATGGCTTTTTCGGCTGGAAAAGGGTGATCTCGGCGCGAAATGTTTGGTTTCCTCTTCGGGTTGGTGACGCAACGGCCGAAGGCGTGGAGCCTATCCCCTCCCACGGGAGTGGGCGAGTAGTTGCTTGAGGGAGTTAAACCAGTGTATAATCGGGGTATCGTTAAAGGTTGGCATAGACTCATATCTGGGATATCCGGGTTGGGTTGTCATTTGTTGGAGAAAGAGAATTATGGATTACAGCGGCAATAAGACCTCCATGGGCCAGGAAAGAGCCATGGGTGAAACCGAATCGATGGTTCGGATGAATTTGAGCAAAGATGGCAAAACCCTTGATCTTACTGCCACTTATTTGAAGGAATACGGCGCCAAGGACATCGCCCGCATGGAGTTTTTACGGCCTTTGACCAATCTGTCTTTGGGGACGAATTTATGCGGTCCCAAGGGAGCGAAATATATCGCCCAGTCAGAAGTGCTGGTTAACTTGACCTCGTTGAATATGTTCTACAACCGGCTTGGCAACGAAGGGGTTAAATATATTGCAGTCTCTGACAATCTTTTGAGCTTGCAGAACCTGGTCCTCACGGATAATGAAATCACCGATGAAGGAGCTTTGCTTTTAGCGAAATTTCTACCTCTATTCACCAATCTGGTGCGTCTCGATTTGCGTCTCAATCGGCTTAAAGATGAGGGAAAAGATGCCCTCAGAGAAGCGCAAAAACTGTCTACTGTCAAACACCTGCTATTAGACAAAGTAGAAGGCTTCCAAGTCAAAGGCTAACACTCTCGCGAGGGAGGCAGTAGGGCGGTGACGCTGGCGCGACAGCCTATTAGGCCGAGAGAACCACTTGCTTCTCAGTAAAAGCCATTGCTCACTGGGTCCAGAGTTACGCTGGCGCCGAGTGGCTAACCCAAAGGGTTGAGGGCTACTTTATCGTTGTCGAACAGTGGCTGGATATCTCCGAAGTCGATCCCCGCAAGGTTCACGCATTGCATTATCTCTGAACTCTGATAAATGATTTGCCACAACCTGTTACCCATTTCCTGAATATTTTCGAGCAGCGGGTTGAGTCCATGCGGATTCCGCAGGATGGCGAACAGGTCGAGTTGTAACGCTTGCCATTTATTCTGAGTTTTAAGAATTTCCAGATACAGTTCGAGTTCATGCTCAATGAGAGGGAAGGTGCTTCGCAGAGGGTGCGCTTTTGTCGAGTTGGGGAAAAGGGAGAGGAACTCTTTTTCGATTTTGCTGGCTTTCCAACTGGTGAATAGATAGCCGGTCAGGTTGCCGTGCAAAACTGAAATGGATTTAACCAGTTGCCGAACCCGGTCGATATGTTGCGCCTGCATTTCTCCGATTAAAACGGCGTTGGGGTAATCTTTGCTGACGCGTTCTTTGATCAGGAAAACGTTGGCATAAAGTTCGCGCAGGACTGAATTTAAATTAGAGATGCTGACCGGGTCGTCAGGGGCACGGGTTTCTTTTAAAGAAACCGTTTCCACTTCCAGATCCCTTTTGGTGGTTTCGATATAATTGATTTGCGGGATTTCCAGCAGGCTATGGAAAACCTGAGGTGAAAGGGCCAAGTCTAAACCGAATTGTTCCTGCACGTAGGTGCGAATTTTTCGACATCGGACCACATCGCGCAAGGTTTCGACTGCCTGTTCCAAAGGCTCACCTGTTGCGGCGAAGGGTTCGACTTCGGTTTCCGAGCCCAGCAGTTTTTTTAATATTCGTTTAGGTTCCCGCAAAAAATCTCCCTCCATTCGTCCTAATGATACGTAAAATACTTATTATAAGATTTAACGACTGTTGGCGGTTGGAATTTTTAGTGGAAACTGTTAACATTCGTCTCGCGTGAGTTCTGGCGGCCCCCATTTATCGCCGGAGCATTTTTTAAGCGCACTAACCGTATGCCGTGGTGGCGGAATTGGTAGACGCAAGGGACTTAAAATCCCTCGGGGGTAACCCCGTGCCGGTTCGATTCCGGCCCTCGGCACCAGTTATATCAAGGGAATCATGGTTTTTCATGATTCCCTGTTTTATTTTGTGGGCCACTCATGGGCCACTCACTGGCAATTAAAGGCAATAAAATTCCCTTCTGGGCCAACGGCTCATCCTTCCAATAAAAAGCTAAATTTAGCCCTCTGTGGCCCCATTGCTATCCCTATCTGGCCTAATATTGGCCCTTAGTTATATAAGTTGTTGTATTTAAAGGCTATAAAAGGGACTTTTAATCCCTTATTGACGGGAATTGTGGATTGTAGTAGATTATTATTGTAGGTTGTTGCAAGTTGAGGAAGATAGTCTTAGAGGACTTCATGGCAAATTTTGAGAAAAGAAAAACGAAAGAAGGTCAAACTGTCATTCGGGTTCGGGTTCGCCTCAAAGGTTGCCCGGTTGAGACAGCGACTTTTAAGCGACTGACCGATGCCAAGAAGTGGGCAGCGAAAATTGAAACAGATATTCGAGATGGGCGGCATTTCAAAACCGCCGAAGCAAAACGCCATACCCTTGCGGAATTGATTGACCGTTACCTCAAGGACACTCTTCCCGGGAAATCAGAGGTTATGCAGAAACCTCGATGGCGACACCTAACTTGGTGGAAAGACCAAATAGGTGGACGACTTCTTATCGATGTCACGCCCTCACTACTTGCAGAGTATCGAGATAAATTGGCGAGGGGAGAAGACAGGCTTAGAAGCCCCGCAACTGTTGTGAGATATATGGCGGCTTTAAGCCATGCTTTCTCCGTTGCAGTTCGAGAGTGGGAGTGGCTTGACGACAGCCCCTTGAGAAAAGTTTCAAAACCGAAGGAGCCACGCGGGAGGGTGCGTTTCCTTTCCGATGATGAGCGGAAAATATTATTAGTTGCTTGCAAACAGAGCAAGGCCCCATATCTTTATCCTCTTGTCGTCCTCGCTCTTTCTACAGGGGCAAGGCGTGGGGAACTATTGGGTTTGACGTGGGGGGATATCGACCTTAAGCGAAAGGTCGCTATCTTGCACCAAACTAAAAACGATGAACGACGGGCCTTGCCTTTAGCCGGTCATGCTCTGGATTGTGTGGAGAAATTGGCTGAGATAAGGCGTATTGATACAAACCTTTTATTCCCTGATGAAACAGGAAAGAAACCTATTGAGATAAGACCCGCATGGGAGCGAGTGTTAAAAGAGGCAGGGATTGAAGATTTTAAGTTTCACGATTTACGTCACTCAGCAGCTTCATATCTGGCGATGTCTGGTGCCTCATTAGCGGAAATTGCTGAGGTTCTGGGGCATAAGACTCTGCAGATGGTTAAACGATATAGCCACCTTTCAGAGCAACACACGGCTAGTGTGGTATCTAAAATGAACGAAAAAATATTTGGAGGCGGGTGATGCCAGTATTAGATGCTGTCATAAATGATTTTATGAACTCCTACGCTAATATGGAATTGATTTCTGTGATGGCGTATCCAAACAATGAAGATTTAAGGAAACAATATAAAGCCACATGCAGCTCGAAGATAATGGCAGAAATTTTTTCACCGGAGATTAAGGAGGAAATACTTAAAGATTCTGGCCTTAAACCAAAAGGAATATCTCGCAAAAAATGGAAAGAGCTTGCAGATAAATTTGTGAAGTATTCAAAGATAGATTTGGAAAACCTGTTTTTAAAAAGCGGTGAAATTCCAACTTTATATAACTCTCCGACACATGCAGAGATTATGAAGCAATTAAATTTTAGCAGCTTTAAAGGTATGCTTGCTGGGCAAGTTTTGACTTACATTTGGCAAATATCTGTTAGTGAAATTCGCGGTGAGGGTAGTGTCAATAAGGCAATATCTTTATTATTAGAAAAAAAAAGGGACCAAATAATAAACCAAGAATATCCTTTCAATGAAAAGTTCATTCGTCAATTATGGGCGGAATATAAATCTGTATCACATTTATGGGCCGCTTGGAATCATTGGCATGTATCGGGAGAACCAGAAAAGTGGTCGCCATATGGAGGGATTGCAAGTTTAAGATTGTCCGGGTTTATCTCATTATCAGAGAAGTTCCGGCTTTTCGGGATAAGCCATATCCCAAGAGCTCAAAGAACCTCAACACTCCCACCAGATGAAATATGGTTGCCTCCTGAGAATTTTAAACTTGAAGAATTTGACTTTGAAGTTCCCTCTCTTTCCGCAGAAGAATTAAAAACCTTGAAAAATTACCGAGCCCCACAAAAGCTCTAGCTCCTCTTCACGACTACTGTCTGAGCCCGGTGAGTAGTCACCCGCCTAGGACAGCAATGTTCATTCTCTTCTTCTGATTTTATATTAGACATAACAGCACAGTGGTGTGCCGTTCTCTAAAATCTTAATCAGGAGCAAATATGGAAACCGCAACAGACAACCAAACCCCTTCCACCACCCTGCACACAGTTGCCCAATTTTCTGAGCGGCATCCTTTCATTTCTCAAGGCGGGCTTCGATTCCAAATTTTCAATTCTAAGGAAAATGATTTGGAAAAATCAGGGGCTTTAGTCAGACTTGGAAAACGTGTCCTTATTAATGAGTCCAAATATTTTAATTGGATAGATACTCAGCAAAATGTTTCGGGGAAGAAGGAGGTTATAAACAATGACTGAAGCAAACAAAGCCCCGATCACTGACCAGAGTGATCGAGGCCATAAAGATGGATGTATTGAGAGCAACACTATCCAAGAACCATCCTATGGGATTAAGAATAATGAATCAAAATTAAATAACGTACTGCAAGCGGCTCTGCAATATGCCCAGTTAGGTTGGCCTGTACTACCTTGTTACTCAATCATCAATGGTCATTGTGGATGCGGTATCTCAGCTTGTAAGAGCCCCGGCAAACATCCACGGACTATGAATGGTCTAAGGGATGCTTCTATTGATCCACAGGTTATTAAACAATGGTGGACACTATGGCCGGATGCCAATGTTGCTGTTACCACAGGGCCAGATTCAGGACTTGCAGTGCTGGATATTGATGTTAAGAGCGGCGGGATTGAGAATCTTGATCTGCTTGAATCAGAGTTTGGAGCTATTACTGAAACTTTGATTGCAGAGACAGGGGGTGGAGGTCGCCATTATATTTTTAAATACCCTGCAACAGGATTCAAAAATTCAGCAGGAATAATATCTTCTGGTATCGACACACGAGGTGACGGTGGCTATATCCTTGTTGAACCTTCCAATCATATCTCTGGTCGAACCTATTCATGGTTGGATAATGAACCCGGTGAAATTGAGTTAGCTGAAGTCCCAGATTGGATTGTTAAGAGACTGGCGAGTAAGAAGAACCGGACAGCTTCCCATGACAAAGAATCAGGGGGAGTTTCAGAAGGTAGTCGAAATGATTATCTTACCTCAGAGGCCGGAAAGCTGAGACGAATTGGCATGGATACTAATGCTATTGAAGCCGCTCTCCTTGTAGTCAATAAGAACAAATGCAATCCACCGCTAGACGAATCAGAAGTTGAGTCAATTGCTAAGTCTGTGTCTCGGTACAAGCCAGTAGACAATCAGCTTTGGCCTGAATTACCTCCTGAAGCATTGTTCGGTCTTGCTGGTGAAATAGTTGGTGTGATCGAACCACACTCCGAATCCGATCCTGTAGCCCTATTGACACAATTTCTTGCTGCATTTGGAAATGCTGTTGGGCGTGGCCCATATTTTGTTGCGGAAGCTGATCAGCACTTTACCAATCTCAATCTATGTATTGTTGGTGAAACTGCAAAGGCAAAAAAGGGTACGTCATGGGGACACGTTTTGCGGATGTTTAAAATCATTGATGAGTCATGGGTCAAAGATTGTATTCATTCCGGTTTATCAAGTGGTGAAGGGTTGGTCTGGGCAATCCGTGATGAAATTGTAAAAACGGAACCCATAAAGAAAAGCGGAATAATTAATGATTATCAGGACGTAATCATTGACCCCGGCGTATCTGATAAACGGCTTCTTGCAGTTGAGTCAGAGTTTGCAAGCGTACTGCAAGTTATGAAACGTGACGGGAATACGTTAAGTGCGTTAATTCGTAACGCGTGGGACGGCAAGAATTTGAAGCTATTAACAAAAAATAGTCCAGCCACATCGACTTCCCCACATATATCAATAATCGCCCATATCACCAGTGACGAACTTACTCGCCATCTGGACTCCAATGAGTATGGGAATGGGTTTGCCAACCGCTTTCTATGGGTTTGTGCCAGAAGGTCAAAATACCTTCCAAACGGTGGACAATTGCAGGATTTAGACTTGGAGCCTCTTATGTTAAGGGTGATGGAGGTGGTTGAGTTTTCAAGGAACACCGAAGAACTTCGCCGAGATGAAAAAGCTGGGAATCTATGGAATGAAGTTTACCGGAAACTATCTGATGGAAAGCCGGGTCTATTGGGATCGGTTATAGCAAGGTCAGAGGCTCAGACAATGAGGTTGGCTTGTTTATATGCTCTCCTTGACCTATCCACGGCCATAAGGGTTGAACACCTTCAAGCGGCATTGGCCCTATGGTCATACAGTGAGCAGTCCGCTCAATTTATATTTGGGACATCAACAGGTAATAACGTTGCTGAAACCATCAAGAGGGCCTTGGATGATAAGCCGGAAGGGTTATCACGCACAGAAATGTCCAACAATCTCTTTAATCGCAATACATCGAGTGAAAACATTACCAGACAACTGAATCAACTCGCAAAATCAGGATTCATATTTGAGTCTAAGACGACTGGTGATTTGGGTAGGCCAGCGGAAAAATGGTTTTCAACAAAATACCGGACTCAATAGAATCAGGGAACATGACTAATGACAATTAATTCGTAAATTCGTTTAATTCGTGACCGCTGGCAGAAAATAGCAGTTCCACTTTCCCATAGCACGTCCTATTTCCCATAGCACGTCCTACGAAATAAACGAATTTACGAATAAACTCTATAGATTAGAAAAGGAATCTCATGAATAAAAAAACTAATACGTCTGAAAATACAGATAAAAAACAGAACAGTGGCCACCTTTGGCGGAAAGGGGTATCTGGCAATCCATCTGGAAAACCAAAGGGGCGTTTGAACAAGGTAACTCTTGCCGTCCAATTTCTTCTGGATGATGACGGTGAGAAACTGACACGCAAAGCTATTGACCTCGCTCTGGACGGTGATTTAACAGCACTCAGATTATGTTTGGACAGAATCTGTCCACCAAGAAAGTCGCTACCTATATACCTAGATCTACCTGATTCAAAAACAGCAGTAGGAGTTGCTGAGGCACAGGCGGCAGTGGTTCAAGCTGTGGGCTATGGAGAGATTACTCCTCAGGATGGGCAAATACTCAGTAATATTTTAGAGTCCCGTAGAAAGAGCATCGAGACAGAGGATCACGAGCGGCGGCTTGATGAATTGGAATCAAGGATGGGCAACGATAAGGAGCGATTATGATTAAACAATTCGGGAAAAGGCTCAATGCTTTGGAAAAACAATACAGCCCGCAAAAAAGAAACCTTCTTCTTATCGCAAAGGATGAAAGCGAGACGTTGCAAGAGACTTTTGATCGGTCAGAGAAACCGGGAAAAGTGGAAGATTATAAAATTCTTCGGATAATTGGTGTGTCAGTGAAGGGGTGAAAAGTTATTTGAATATCAATGTTGCGGCAATCATAAGTAGGAGAAATGTAATCCACCTTAAAGAACGTTTTATTGTTGAAAGGATGGGTAGCAACTCTTGTAGGGCCAATTCTTCTATTGATGGGTGTGCATCCTGTTCGCCCATGTTTGATAGTAAAGGGTTTTCCTCAGCCGCATTTTCATTTTCTTCGGGTTTAATTTTTTCTCTGAAAACCGAGAAATCAATATCATTGCAATAATAGGATTGTTCGCCTGCAAATTCCTCCATGGTCAGCCAACTATCTTTATGTTTTCCAACTAAGTCTTCTGGTTCATCTTCATGTCTTTTTCTCATCCAGCCGTGAAAGTCAATACACATCTGGTAGTTGATTCCGGGTTCTAGAAGAACTCGGTTAAATAGGTTCCAGACTCTGTTAAAAATATCTGGCGGCAAAACAATAGAAACGCTCAAAGATTTATTACGGTCTTTCCGCAGTATTTCAAGGTCATCTGTGAAATCAAAGACTCTTATAAAAATATGACTTAATTCGGGGTTTGTTTGGCAACGTTCGTACAAGGTTGGTTCACTAAGGTCATATGGAGAAATATCTGCTTCTTTGGCGTTACTTGGTTTAATGCTCCAAGACAACTCTAGCCCTGACAAGTTTTCATCAAACCGTGCTTTCTCTTCATACCATGGCTTTATCTTCTCCTCGTTCTCCCCAGTAGGGTTATAGTAAGAGCTTGTAGATACTTCGTGATGTAAGGCGTCTCCAGTTATTTTTGGGAAACCAGATTTGGCTACCCATAATCTAACGGAATCTTCGTTTCCACATATTCTCCACATCAATTTATCTTCCCTCTTTTATTTTTTTGTCTCCACTCCCATGGTGGCATCGATTCCTCATTCTTCCACAAGCCAACCTTATTGCTAATGGCTTGTTTCTCTGCCTCAGAGTATATCAATCTATCTTCCTCACTCTGCTCTCCCTGATACTTCTTATAATGCCAAGCCAGCCCAAGTTTTATCTGTTCTAACCCGGCATCTATCTTCTTAACACAATCTAAAGCCATGCAAAATACCTCGCCCGGTGGATCGACTAATATGAGAACGGCGGAGTAATAATGTACCAGTGAGCCGTTGATATATTTCTGTTGTGG
>CALAGQ010000045.1 GCA_937891765.1 uncultured Nitrospina sp. | reverse complement strand
CAATATCTCGTTCAGTAGCAATATCTGCAACGGCCATACCTTTGCTATTACCAGCTACAAGTGCACCAACTAAATTTGAACCTCCAATTGAGATTGCACACATTTCAAGTGATAAAGAATATTCAATGATCTCTAAAACTGGTTTTGGAAGTTCAGGAGGATGTAAAACAACATTGCCGATAGTCGCCAAATGTGTTCCAACTTGGTCGCTGCCGAAGATGTTAGCGGTGTCTATTGGCATTGCTATCAAACCGCCCCACTGCCCGCACTATCTAAGCATTGATGAAGAACTAGCATGATAATGGCTTAAAAATCAACATAAAAAAACAAATATAACGCAAAAAAGGCCGCAACTCCAAAATGGAGAAGCGGCCAAGCGCCCTACCGAAGTAGAGGTTTGAGGATCGACTTCCGAGTGAAAGAAGAGGGGCACAGTGACATCCTTTTCCGTGGACTTTCGTACCACAGTATAGGGATTGACGCAGTAGGGCTTGACTTCCGGGTTCGGTATGGGACCGGGTAAACACCTACGCTATGACCGTGCACCCATCTTCCTTCGAATCGGATATCTGGGTGCGACGTAAAACGTCGCAATGAATTGGCATTAACTATTAGACGAAGGGCACTCATGGTGCGGTCGTACTATACACGAAAAAAAGATGCTCGAACATTAGTGCTGCTGGACTGAACACGTCGCCGAAGCTTCGTGCTTACATCCGCAGTCTATCATCTCGTCTTTTACGAGCGTTCTGAGGTGTTTCGTCTTTGGGGTGGCTTCGAGCTTAGATGCTTTCAGCTCTTATCCATCAGGGCGTGGCTACCCAGCATTGCCTTGTCAGACAACTGGTAAACTAGTGGCCCCAAGCCCTCGTTCCTCTCGTACTAAAGGACCTCTTCCATCAAACACCTTACGCGATTCTACCACCAAGCAACAAACCTGTCTCACGACGGTCTAAACCCATCTCACGATCCCTTTTAATGGGCGAACAACCCCACCCTTGGGCCCTGCTGCAGGCCCAGGATAGGAAGAGACGACATCGAAGTAGCAAGCCACCAGGTCGATGTGAGCTCTTGCTGGTGACAACTCAATTATCCCCAAGGTAACTTTTCTGTTATCTACCACCCTCATAAATAAGGTTGGTAGGTTCGTTAGGCCCTGCTTTCGCATCGTCGATCCTCATTGTGCGGATCCACGTCAAGCCAGCTTTTCCCCTTACAGTTAACAGTGGAGTGCTGAACCACTTAAGCTGACCATTGGGCACGCTTGTTAGGTTTTCGAGCGCGTGGCGCCCCACCCAAACTGCCCACCAATCGGTGTTCTCATAAAGAGTTAGCATTGTTACCTTCCAAGGGTGGTGTCTCTTGTTTCGACTACTTCCGAGACTAGCGTCTCAGAGATTAACGTCTCCCACCTACACAGTACATGGAAAGCGACAATGCAACGACAGGCTGCAGTAAAGCTCTATGGGGTCTTCGCTTGCGGGTAGAATGTACTGGACTGTGCGCCAGTAAAGTCAATTTCGCCGGACTTATCGCGGGGACAGTGGAGCCCTCGTTGGACCATTCATGCAAGTCGCCAATTAAGCGACAAGGTATTACGCTACCTTAAGAGGGTCATAGTTACCCCCGCTGTTTACTGGTCCTTCGTCAGGTTGAAACCCGATTTAAGATACCAGCACTGAGCAGGATTCAGGGACTATACACAACCTTTCGATCTGGCAGTCCCCTATGTTTTTATTAAACAGTCGGAGCTCCCTAGTCACTGCGACCAGATTATCTCTAATCTGGCACTCCTTCTCCCGAAGTTACGGAGCTATTTTGCCGAGTTCCCTCGCGATATTTGTATCCGATACGCCTTAGGCTACTCACCCAAAAACACCTGTGTCGGTTCTCGGTACGGACTCTGTACGGCTTTTCATGGGACCTGGGACTTTAATTCCTTCTCACTGTGACAGTTCTCCAGAATATAGTTGCAAGTAAGCCTGACATATGACTTACAAGTTTTGCCCAAGCCGTCACCATATATTGTACAGGAGGCTGACGAATATTAACGTCATTCCCTTTCGATCATTTCGGTTAAGAATGACCTTAGGACCGGCTAACCCTCGGCTGATGAACAGTGCCGAGGAACCCTGGTTTATAAGGCGGTGCGGATTCTCACCACACTGTGCTGCTACTCTTCCCAAGACTCTCATTTGTATTCGGTCCAGTGGACCTCAAAGCCCACCTTCTATCCAAACACAACGCCGCGTTACCACATCATCTTTCGATGGTCTGAAGTATCGGTAATCAATTTTAGCCCCGTCCCTTTTCCCGGCCCGCAAGCTAGACTAGTGATCTGTTACGAACTCTTTCAAGGATGGCTGCTTCTAAGCCCACCTTCTAGTTGTTTTCGACCACGGACACGGTTTGTCTGTGACACTTAATTGATATTTAGGGACCTTAACTTCAGGCTGGTTTGTTCACCTTGCGTAATGGTAGCTTACCCACCATCACTCACTGCTAGTATCTACGACGATTACACCTTCGGAGTTTGGCAGCGCATCGAGGAATCGCTCCCCCTAAATGCGCAATCAGTGCTCTACAGCGTAATCAATCTCCTCTAACGTCTACCTACGAGTAGTTTCACGCGGAACCTGCTATTGCCCAACTCGATTGGACTTTCACCCCTATACCCAGCTCATCCGAGCGATTTGCAGATCAGCAACGGTTCGATCCTCCACCCATCTTTCAACGGGCTTCAATCTGGCCAGGCATAGATCGTCGGGCTTCAGGTCTTCCACCAATGACTCCAAGCGAGCACACTTCGTCCCTCACCCTAAGGCTGCGGACTTGTCGGTTTCCCTCCGGCTTCGGGGATCAACCCCTTAACCTCGCCATTGATCAAAACTCCCTGGGGCATTTTTCGAAACGCACGATAGGACGCTGCTCATATCTTCGCTTTCACGCCCTATCAGCCTGTACCCAACTGGTTTCACGTACTTTTCACATCCTGCTAAGGATACTTTTCAGCTTTCACTCACGTTACTTGTAAACTATCGGTCTCGAACTGTATTTAGGATTGGAAGTTTATGCCTCCCTTATTCACACGCGATTTCCAACGCATGCTACTCTTTGTTAGTCACTTGATCATATCATTTGCGGTTACGGGACTTTCACCCTCTATGGCTGTGTCGTTCCAGACAACTTCACCTTCTATGACTTAGACGATAGACT
>CALAGQ010000044.1 GCA_937891765.1 uncultured Nitrospina sp. | reverse complement strand
CACTCAAACTTACGTGAGGTCATGTTCTAATTTCAACTAACTTTGGGGCAAACCCATTATCAGCATCGATGGTGATTCATCAATGATGGACGCCTTCGTAATAATGGGCAATCATAATGTTCGGCACATTGCTGTTACCGAGGAAGGAGTAACTATGGGGATTATCTCGATAAAGAATTTTATCTCTTACTATACGAAAAAATTTGGGGCAAAGAAAAAGTAAAGACTGGCTCATGAAGGCCTAGGAAAGTCATCTACATCTACGGAGGTTCCTCTGCCGCCGCAAGGGCACGTATCACACACAACCCGGTAAAATTTAAAAAGAACATTGAGGCCAGCGCCACGCTGGCCAACAAAGGTTCCTCCCTCCGCCCACCACTCCCAGCCGGAGAGGCAACGCGCAACAACTCATAAGGCCTGGAGAACTCTTGCCGGAAAAATATTAAATGCCCCCCGCCACAAATGGCGGGGCTCTGTGTTCATAACTTTCTATAAACTATTTTTCTTATCCTGAATTTCCGCTCTTCTGGCCTTTGCCAGTTTTCCAAGTTCACCCAAAGCTTTGCGAGCGCGGGCAGCAGCAGCTTTCACACTTTTAGTTTCAAAACTCTCATTTTCCGCAAGGTAGCTTTCGTAAGCAGAAATAATTTGTTCATGCGTTGCCATGTTTAACTCCTAATATTTAAGGTTGGTGTATTCAAAACCACGTAAAGAATTACCATACTACCTTTGACCTATACAACTCAAAAAAAATATTTGTGATTGGCCTATCCAGATTTTATACCTGACTCCGGTTTATAATTTGATATTTTATCGCCTATACTTTGCCTCCGCCCACTTTTAATCTGCAAGGAATCACCAGATTTTCAATGGTTCGTAACGGATTTCGGCTAAAACTGTAGAAAACTCGTACTCAAATACCTTGCCCATTTCCCCATCCATTTTCCTGATATTTATACTTACTTCCACAGAAATATTGCTCTCAGGGAAATGAGTGTGTCATTTTTACTCATGTAAAATCAAACATTTTAGCCATATCATATAGTTTATATGATATATTTTCATCCAATATCACATTATCACATTGAAAATTAGGACTCCAAAAATGTCAGAAATAGGAAGACGTTTTTCGCTCGAAAAAGTGTCGGTTGACCCGAAACTTAAAAACCGCATTTTTTCAGCAGATGGGGATGACCATGTCGGCGATTGGGATGGGGAATGCATTGATGATCTGGTGAAAGAAATCGACCGCATTGAAGAGCGGGCAGACCCCAATTATTCCAGCTTGCCACACTCTTATAATATCCCCGATGATTTAAAAAAAGAAGTTGGGAAGGATTACCCCATTTGGACCTGTGACAAAGAAGGTCGTTGCCTTGTGGGTGATACAGGATCAGAAATTATGACCGTTGATGAAATCAGAAACCACTATATTAATAAATACGGAGGTATTGACAAGTTTAAAGAAAAATTAAAAATTGACCGAGAAAAGTTTATTCAAGAAGTCAAAAGCAGGTCCGATTAAGTAATATTTTATTTGTTTTCTGAAACCATTGACCTTCAATAGCAAGAGCAACTTGTAAAATCGATGGGTAATTTACATAAGAGCTTCAATGTTGTAATCGCTGAAGATGATGAGGATGATTATTTATTAATTGCCGAGACCTTAAAGAAGGTAGAAAATATAGGCCTCATTCATTGGGTAAAAGATGGGGAAGAGTTGTTAGGCTATCTGGATGCTTGTGAGGCGTCCAATAAATCTCAGGAGAAAAAACCCAACCTCATTATTCTTGATTTTAATATGCCAAAAAAAGATGGTCGTGAAGCCCTTGAAGAAATAAAAACCAATCCGAAGCGCAAAAATATTCCCGTTATCGTTCTCACTACTTCGTAGGCTGACTCCGACATCGAGCAGGCCTACAAATTAGGAGCCAATTCGTTTATTCAAAAACCTTTTAAGTATGCAGTTTTCAAGTCTACAATGGAGGCCTTGCAAAAGTACTGGCTAGACATTGTAAAACTACCCTCCTGAGGCTTCCCAGCCATGACTCCAAAATCTCTCAAAATTCTTATCATTGAAGATGATGAAGATGATGCTTTTTATATCAAGGACCTCCTTAAAGAGGGCTTGGGAGAACCGGCTCCCATAATCGACCATCATCCATCCATCAGCAGTAGTCTCAAAAAGTTAAATCCTTTCCAATATGATCTAGCCATGTTTGATTACCGGTTGGGAGAAATCAACGGCATCGAACTATTGCGAAATTTTCGCGACCAGGGTTGTGATATTCCCATCATTCTTTTACGGGGCAAGGAGACCAGGAAGTTGCTGTTGAAGCCATGAAGGCTGGCGCGACCGACTATCTTACGAAGGGAAAATTATCCATCGAGTCGGTCACCCGGTCTATCCGATATGCGCTAGGACTTCGAAAAGAAGTGGATCTTAGAAAACGGGCGGAAGAAAAGCTGAGAAATTCACATACGGATCTAGCTCTTGCCCACAAAGAGCTTCAAGCGTCCATGGATAAACTTAAAACAGCCCAAAACCAAATTCTCCGTTCAGAAAAACTGGCGGGCATTGGGAGAATGGTTACCGGCGTCTGCTACGAAATTTTAAATCCCCTTAATATCATATCCGGGCATAGCCAATCTCTGCTGATTGAAAAAAGCAACGATCTGGAATTGTGTCAGGATTTAGACTCTATCATGGAGGAAATCCAGCGCATCTCAAAAATCATCAGTAGCCTTTTGAAATTCTCCCGCAAGGAAAGTATGGAATTCAAAAAATCAGATATTAGAAATGAACTCGAATCTGTTCTTTCCCTGGTTGAAAAAGAAATGCGGTTGGAAGGCATTCAAGCAGTCAGAAAATTCGATTCAAATAATTTGCCGGTTTATATTGATACAGATGGGATTCGTCAGGTTTTTTTTAACATTATCAATAACGCCAAATTCGCAATGCATGGCGGGGGCGTTCTCACCGTTTCCACAGAAATTGTAACATCAGGGGCAGACTGGTCTTATTATCAGGAAAAAGATTCGACCACAGTCCGTCCAGATAAAATTATGCGTTTGAAGTTTGACGATACCGGATCGGGAATTCGCAAAGAAGATATTGAAAAAATATTTGAACCCTTTTTCACCACGAAACCTGAGGAAAAAGGAACCGGACTGGGATTATCGGTTTCCTATGCCATTATTGAAAAACATAGCGGCCGTTTTGCCGTGGAAAGCGAATTTGGTGTGGGAACTACTGTTGTGATCGATCTGCCCATCCGGAAATAGCATTATTAAACCTCGCAGGATCAACGTCACCTGCTTTTCACCACCCTGAATTTTAACGTAGAAAATCCAAAAGAGTGGGTTGCAAAACCTGCGCCGTTGCACCCAAAGTTGCCTGGAGCGCAAACTCCAGATTAGCGAGATCCGAAACGCTTTTCACGACATCCGCATCCTCAACATCCGACAATTGCTGAAATTCATTCACAATATTCTGCTCATGGATGGAATTTGTTGCCTCAACCCGAGTTAGTGAAGCTCCAACAATCGCCCGGTTATTATTGATGGAGGCAAGGCCTGAGTCCAGGTTTTCCAGGGATGCCAGAATTGCCAAACTATCATTATTATTGAAGGCATCCCTCAATTTGAATAAAGTTGTAAATATGTTCTTTCCACCGCCCAGACCTAAATTCTCTGCCGTTTCATCCGTACCCACATTTTTTACGATAGCAGTGGTTGCAGAACTATTGGAATTGACCAGCAGGGAATTCCCCGCGCTATTGATAGATGCCGTGACATTGAAAGACGAACTGTTGATCAGGCCTATAACATCTCCGATAGTCGTTGCCGAACTTAATGTAACAGTTCCTGAAGCAGAACCATTGGAGATGCCGATTTGATTTAACGTCAATCCATCGCCACCATTCAAATCGGATATCAATGTCGATGAAGTAACCATCGGGTTCAGGTCCGAGCCAGATATATTTCCATCCCTCTGGCCCAGTATTCCAAGCTCCAAGGCAGCACTTCCCCCTGAAACTTCCACTACCGTCAAAGGCTGGGAGATGACTGAGCTGCCATCCGTTAATTGGAGACCCGATCCCCTTGAATTTATCGAAGCGGTGATATTGCCCCCCAGTGCATTGATTTTTGAAATTAAACTGCCAACCGTATCCGCTGAGGTTACGTTTACCGTTCCTGAGTTTCCTGACCTATCCGTAATATTGAAAGAGCCGGGCGTGATTCCCGATCCGGCATTTAGCGATGAAAGCTGAGTGGCGGTTGTTAGTTGTGGATTTAAATCATTCGCCAGCGTTTCCGACCCAGGAAGTGTAAAATCTGTGTTGGTGTTTGACCCCACCACGATTTTGAATCTTTCTGAATTACCAAAGTAAACCGCTCCGGATGCACTTTGTTCGAAAGGTTGGGTTCTAAACTCTGTCCCCGCAAAGACAAACTGGTTTTTTACTTTTGTATTGGCCGACTCAAAAACCTGGGAAATTATTTGATCCAATTCATTTGCAGCAAACCCTCTAGTTTCCGCAGTGGCTAACCCCCCCAACTCACTCACAGCCAATTCCTTGGTTCGAATTAAGGATATATCCACCGACTCCAAAGCAGAATCACCTGCCTGAAGATAGATGCGATTGCTATCAATATTTCGGATAAACTGGTTCGTACGGGAAATGCTGGTGCGCAGCAAAAGAGCGTCCCTGATACCAGCCGGGTCATCCGAAGGTCTAGTGATCCGCTTTCCCGAAGCAATTTCCTGTTGGGCCTTAAAAAGATTTTCCGTAATCCGGAATATGTTTTGCAGCGAATTGGCTTGCTGCGCCTGGTTGGTAACGCGTGTAACCATCCCGGTTCTCCCTATTTATAAATCGTTAATACCTTAGACTTGAGAAATTACGGTGTCCAGAAGTTCGTCCACAACCCCTATGAGCCGGGCGGCGGCATTATAAGCTTGCTGGAACTTAATCATGTTGATCATTTCTTCATCAATCGAGACACCTGCTATACTTTCCCGCCTTGTATCCAATTGTAGAAGGATACCTTCCTGCTGTGAAAAAGTAGATTGAGAGGCAAAAGACTGAATTCCCACCGTGCTGACCAAAGAACTATAAAATTCATCAAACGTAAACGTCCCCGAGCCTGAAGGATCAAGCGTAATACTGTCGAAAACTAATTTGGATTGTAGTGCCACCAGCTCCAGAGCATTGCCACCATCTGTGTTGGAATTCAATCCAGCTGAAATTTTACTGGTATTGGACAAAACACCACTCGCTACTGAAAAGTTTCGAGCGGCACTTTCTGAAGCCGAAAGTTTGAACCTGTCCCCCACCGCCGGGGTCCCAGAAATCGTAACCGCAAATCCATTGGCAAGGTTAAAAGTGGAACCTGACGAAAAAGTGAATGCTCCCGAGCTGGCTCCCGTTGTCAAATTTGTCAATGAAAATGAATTCGCGCCTGTTATAGTGACTTCATATTTGTCTATGGAAATATTCGAAGGGTCCCCATTGGCCGCTGTCAACGTGGCCGAACCAGTGTTATTAACATTGGTCACTACGGTCGTTCTCAGGGCATTGAAAAAATTATTGCCCGTTGACCCGTCAATTCCAAACCCCTGTTGATGAATCTCATTAAACTCTTGAACGAATCCTGCCGCCATCCGATCCAGCTTGTCTTTCACCTCTTCCACTACCGTATCCCGCATGTCCAGATAACCCTTGAGCTTTCCCCCGGTGATCGACGAGGTAATATTCGTGGTGTTTCCATTGGGATCCTGAACAACAACATCGAGGAATGATTTATTATTCCCATTAATGGAAGTACCAAGAGTAAAAGCTGTAGACTGCAATATCAGCGGGGTCCCGTCATTCAGAGTTAGGCTGATTTGTCCATCCATTTCATCAACAAAATTCAAATCTATCATTTCAGACAGCTCTTTGACTTTTAGATCCCGCTTATCGCGCAAATCGTTGGCGCTGAATGTGGTCGGCTCATTGGCGTGGATGGATTTGTTTAATGCTGCAATTTCTTGAGTGAGGCTGTTTATTTTTGCCACTTCCACGGAAACTGCAGAATCTAGATTCTGCTGAATCTGAAACAATGATTCGCCAAGATTGTTAAAAGTGGAAGCAAGGTTTTGCGCTTCCGCCAGCAGGCTGGAACGTTCCGGCAAGCCAGTGGGATTGGAGGATACATCCTGGACTCCTGCAAAAAAACTGCTTAATGATTTGTTGAGGCTTTGTCCATTGCTTTCGCTCAGCAGTATTTCAATTTGCTCAAAAACATCTTTTCGTACCTGAAACCTGCCAAGTCCGTCGCCTTCACCTAAAATTTGTGAAAATAAGAATTCATCATGGGAGCGTTCGATACCTGCTACGCGGACTCCGGTTCCGAGTTGCCCCAGACTGAAACTCCTGGGGTTCATGGCTTCAAAGTTAACCTCCTGACGGGAATACCCTTCGGTTTGCACATTGGCAATGTTGTGCCCCGTAACCTCAATGGCTAACTGCTGCGACAGTAACCCCGCTTTCGCGGTGTTCAATATGCTGAATATATTGGACGTCATTAAACTAGACCTCTTAAAACCATTTGTTTAACATCACAATTATTGCCCATCCCGCTAAACATCCATGCTCACCATTCGACCCTCAACACGCCCCTCCTTCACCCGACCGTTCGCCAGATAAGGAGAATATGCCTTTTCATCGGCAGAATGAATATACGCCAACGATTTTTTTAATGATAGTGATGAATGGTCCATCAGACTTTTGGCCTTCTCACTCCACTTATTGATTTCTTTAATTTGAAAAAGTAACTTCTCTCTGTGCTGAGCTAGATTATTTTTATAGGGATTATCCCTTATTTGAATGAGCTTTTTTAAAGTCAAACTGGATTGTCGCACTTGTAATTTTTCTGCTATTTTCTTCATTAAACAAGAACGACTGTTTTCTAACGCCTGCATTTGCATCACCTGATCTTCTTTTTTGGCGATGATTTCCTGCAAAGAATCATAGGAATATTTGGACACACAACTCCACTCGTCCTTTAAAAGCTGGATAAAATTTTCATAAAGCTTAATTTTTTGCTTTAATAAATCTTCAAGATTCTTATATAACCGGTTCATATCTTATTCTCCCAATTCATTTCCGGTTTTTGGAGTCATAGGTATATGGGAAGATGGCGATGGAATCGATTCGCCTCGGAGTATTTTATTCATCCGGCTTAAATCTTTATAAACCATTTCCCCCATACCCATCCCCTTACGCTTAGCCATTTCCTTAGCCATTTCCTGATCCATCATGGACTGATACATATCCATAGCATGACTATCCAAAAGGCCAGATTTAGGAATCCCTTTCCTCATGGATTCTAATAATTTGTTAACAAAAACTGATTCAAAATCTCGGGCAACTTTTTCCATATCCTTTTTGGAGTTAAGTTTGCCGAATTCAGATTGGCCTCTCATACGCTCCAGATTCTTCTCTGTTAACTGGTTGAATAGCGTATTTTGGATCTGAGTAGAGTTGATGGAGTCCATATTGTCCTCGTTTTAAAATCCCTTTAATAAAATTTTGCAAGCACCGTACCAAAATCCCCGGCAAACCCAGATATTAGAATCTAAGCCAATAAAACGTTTAAATATATAGGGTTATAAAATGTAGTGGCGGCAGGGGAACGGGGGAATCCTGTAGATTCCGGATACAAAGGGGAAAATTTTTCCGGGGGAAAACGCATTAAAACTTTAAATAAGTTCCAAGCGAGCATGGAGGGCTCCTGAAGCTTTGATGGCCTGCAGGATCGCGATCAAATCTCTTGGTGTGACCCCAATGGAGTTCAACCCCTTAACAACGTCTCCCAGAGACACACTTTTAGGAATGACGAGAAGCTTGTCTTGCCCTTCCCCCACTGCCAACCGGGTTCGGGGAAGAATGACCGTTTCGGCTCCTTCCGGTGCCAGAGGGGCAGGTTGAGAAGCGATAGCTTCTTCCTTAATCTGGATGAACAGGGCTCCATGAGCGACGGCGACGGCTGAAATTCTTACGTTCTCACCCATCACTACGGTTCCAGTACGTTCATCGATAATAACTTTGGCTTCCGAATCTGGAGTGACCTCGAGACTCTCAATTCTTGTAACAAAACTGGAAGTATTTTTCCGATACAGCTCGGGAACCTCTACCCTAACCGTTCGTCCATCAACCATTACAGCCAGAGAGTCTTTCATATCATCATTGATCGCCTTACTGATTCTGCTTGCGGTGGTAAAATCTGTTTTTTTCAATGCCAGGATGATTTCATCTTTGACATTGAAGTTATATTTAATTTCCCTTTCGACCAGAGCACCATTTGCAATTCTTCCGACCGTTAAATGGTTTTTCTGAATTCCCCGAGCACCTCCCGAGACAGAAAAACCCCCAATCGATAGGGGACCCTGAGCCACCGCATAGGTATTACTATCAGGACCTCTTAGTGGTGTCATTAGAAGCGTTCCACCCTGAAGACTTTTAGAGTCGCCCAGCGAAGATACCGTTACATCAATATGATCCCCCTGTGACGCAAATGCGGGAAGATTTGCCGTGACGATAACCGTTGCGATATTTTTGAATTTCAACTGGTCAACTTCTGCGGTGGGAACTGTGACTCCCATCTTTTTCAGCATGCTGACAATCGTCTGAATGGAGAAGAATACGTTGGTCGCACTATCACCGGTTCCCGTCAGTCCAATGACCAACCCCAAACCGATCAATTGATTGCTTCGGACTCCTTTAATGCCGGATAAATCTTTTATCCGCGCAGAATGAGCCGGGCTTGCCAGAAATAATACCAGTATGAAAGTTGCCCAGAACTTTTGTCCGAAATGATAATTAAACATGCATTCCTCAGTTTTAGATTTAGACTGTGTCTTTCTGTACAACATATGTGAACGTAGCCGTATTGCTGTTGCCCGGATCCGTAACCGTAATCGTGAAAGTCTGGTTGCCCAGAGCATCAGTCGGTAAAGTCGCTGGCGAAGTGATCGTAAACGTTGTTCCTGTAGTTGTTGAGAACGTTGGTTTTAATAGATAAGTTGATCCGGTATTATTGTTGACAACAGTGGCCGTAAAACCCGCTCCCGAGCTATTCGCGGTTACCGTAATCACATTATCTGTATCTACAGCAACCTGTACTACTGAAATAGGATCAAAGGTCAAAGCAAGGCCAGGAATAGTTACCGATGCTGTAGCAACATTGCCCACCGCATCAACAGCCGTAACAGTAGTCGTGCCCAGTGTTGTACCAGCCGTGAATACACCTGTGTTCACGATAATAGTTCCGATGCTAGTGTTTGAACTGGTCCAGGAGTAGGGTGTCGTTCCACCAAAAGGTGTAAAAGTCAAAGTAGCTCCCGTTGTCACAATGGATGTGGAAGGTAGAATTTTGAACACAGAAGTTGAAGGCCCAAATGGGGTTCCATCTTCAAGCGCCCCCTGGCAAGCTACAAAAACCCCAACAGATAAAATAAGGAAAAGAATCCCCTCCTTCCCTTTATTCTTCAATCGTTCTATGGAGTTTTTTATAAAATTAGACATTTAGCCCTTTTATATTATTGGAACCGAAGTGGTTGCGGTGACATTGTCTACCGTGGCCGTCACAAATGCGATACCCGTAGTAGTTCCAGAAGTTAGTGTTGTAGTCGCCGCCCCAGACGCTCCGGTTGTAAGAGTAGCGGCTGTCAAAGTCCCCAAGGTTGTTGTCAATGTAACCGTGGCACCGGTTACCGGAACATTGTCCACCGTAAATACTTCTACCTTTATCGTTGCCTGACTGGCACCATCATTTTGAATTCCAGCACCTCCAAACAGTCCCTGTATTCCTAACCTATTTCCGAGACTACTGGGGCCTGTCAAATCTTCTACAACTGCTTGGCAGCCCCAAAAAATTCCACCTGCAATTAGTAAAACAAGTGTCAGTTTTTTAATTTTTATTATGGTTTTCATAATTTCCATTTAGAACGGCCAGACTTTACTCAAGATTTTAGCCAGCCAGCCTTTTCTTTGTTCATCGGCCACAACCCCTTCACCTGTTAAACTTATCGACGCATCCGCTACCAAAGTTGATAAAATTGTATTGTCAAAATTGATATCCTGAGGTCGGACGATTCCCCGCAAAACCAGAATTTGTTCTTCTTGGTTCACTGTTACCGAACGCCGGCCTTCAATCTTGAAATTTCCGCTTGGCAAAATTTCTGTAATAAGTGCCGAGATCGTTCCCGTCAAAGACCCGTTTCGACTTACTGTTCCGTTTCCCTGACTGGAGTTAGCGACGCTGGCACTGACCGTCGGGTCAAACTGGCTACCCATACCTAAAAAATTCTGCACTCCCAGGCTGGCCGGCAAACCCAATATACTAGGGGCTTGCATATTAATCGTGGTATCTTTGGAGGTATTCGTAGTTGCCGATTGACTTGAATTTGCCGTTTCATTTATCGTCACCGTGACGATATCGCCCACCTTGCGAGCTTTATTATCCTGAAATAATAGATTTTCTGAAGTATCCCCCGGCCAAAGTGCTCCCTCCTGTAAAACTGGCTTGCTCTTCTTTGCATATAAATGCTTTGGAATCACTGTGGAAGTACTGTCTACCGCTCTGTGAGAAGTTGAACAAGCAGGGAGAATAAGCATTAAACACAGGGTTACGAAACAAAATGGCTTGCCAATTGGAATTTTATTTATAGGTTTGTTTTTCATTAAAAACTCACTTTCACCGTATTGGCGTCTACCAATCTTCCATAGACAATTTTTTTAGATTCCGTGTTTAAAGCCTTAACCATGCCATCTTCATAGCCATCTTCTTTTAGGATTCCAGGTGCGGTTATTTTCATCCCGCCTTTTTCCGCTAAGATTAAGACCCTGTCCCCCTCATTTCCCAATGCTGGTTTTTTTATAAATTTTGTGGTTACTATTTTTCCACTCTGCATGTTTCTACCCGCCTCATATCCCAATGCATGTTCCAAGTTTCCCATTGCATTTTTCCAGGGACGTTCTGTTTGAATGGTTTCCAATTGAACATTGTCGTTTGAAAGTATTTCGCCTTTTCTTATCTGGCGCATTGTTTTGATGACGGTCTGTGAAACCATTACCCGGCTGTTTATGCGCAATCTTTTTTGATAAGTTTCATCCACCTTTATTACAAGGGTCAGGGGAACCCTTCCTGCTCTTTGAGCATTTCCCATGATTTTGTAGATGAGTTCTTTTTTCCCTGGCGGAAGGGTAATATCGTCTCCTTCATAATCAGCAATGATTTCCATCGATTTTTTTTCCCAAGGCAGGATGCTCGCCAAATGATCCACCGCACCTTTCTCAATTTCGTCCACCGTCAGAACCTGCGGTTCCGCAGCATTAGCCCTATTCCCAAAAATTAGAAGCAGGCAAAGACAAACGTAAAGCATCGAATTTATTAAAAAGTATTTTCTCTCAAAAATCATTTGCCGTTACCGTTTCATGTTGTTTGCGATTTGTAGCATTTCGTCTGCGGTTTGAACCGTTCTGGAATTTACTTCATAAGCCCGTTGGGCTGAAATAAGATTTACCAGCTCCTCGACAACGCTCACGTTCGAAAGCTCAATAAAACCCTGCTGCGTGGCACCCCGGTCATCACTCTGCGGATTACCTACCGTTGGTGTTCCTGAAGCATCTGTTTCCGTAAATAAATTGAACCCCTTAGCCTGGAGTCCCGCTTCATTCTGGAATGTAGCCAGCTGAATCGTTCCTACCGTTGTTGGAGCTGTAGCACCGGGCTGGGTTACAGCAACGCTTCCCTGCGGATCAATGGATATGTTTAAGGCATCCGCCGGTATAGTTATGGCCGGTTCCAGAGATAAGCCATCCGAAGTTACGAACTGTCCAGTATTGTCCAGTTTGAATGAACCTGCCCGGGTATACCCGATCGTTCCATCCGGTTGTGAAACTTGGAAAAAACCTTTGCCCTGAATGGCAATATCAAGTGGATTCTGTGTTTGTGAAAAGTCTCCCTGTATAAAAATTTTCTGAATCGATGCTGTTTTAACACCTAATCCCAGCTGTGCTCCGGTCGGTACCTGCTGACCGTTAGGTGATAGCGTTCCCACCAGTCTCAAGTTTTGATACAGGAGATCCTGGAATTCGGGACGGCTTCTTTTAAATCCAACAGTGTTTACGTTCGCCAGGTTATTGGCAATCACGCTCACGTTCAAATCCTGAGCATTCATCCCCGTCGCAGCAGTGTACAAAGATCGAATCATTTTTTAGATGCCTTTCAATTATAAATATCAATCGCTTTGAAAGAGTTAGCCTATCCTTCCAATATTATTTACTGATTGGTCGTCCATGCTGTCTATAGATTGAATCATTTTCTGATATGTTTCAAATAGCCTTAGGGTCGCCAGCATATCTGCCATTTCTTCTACAGAAGATACATTTGAGTTTTCCAGAAAACCCTGCCTCATGTTGGTGCCAGTGGCAGGTTGCTCTTCAGCCTTTGGATCGCTTTGGTAAAATAATCCATCTCCTATTTTTTCCAGAGTTTCTGGATCTTTAAAATTTACCAATTTTATGCTTCCGATGGGAAGATTGACCAAGCCTGTTCCCGCCGAAATGTTTCCTGCATCATCAATGGAAATGTCTGCTCCCGGCGCGTCGATGACTATGGGTTGATTTTGAGGATCCAGTACCGACTCTCCTCTTTGATTCACCAGTCGGTTTTGTGTATCCAGTCTGAAATTTCCGTTTCTGGTGAACCGAACCCCTTCCTGTGTCTGTACGCTAAAGTACCCCGGTCCATTCAAGGCCAGATCAAGGGCGCCCTCTGTTTGTTTGAATTCTCCCTGGGTAAAATCCGTATATTGATCTGTTACGGCAACATAGGAGACATTTGCATTGGATTTGCCAGGGGGTAACAATAAGTTTTTCCCAGCTTCCAGGCCGGAGTCAGGTGGAAAAGGGGGCATCAATTCTTTAAATACCAGGCGGTCCCGCTTGTAGCCAGTATTATTGACGTTGGCTAAATTCTGAGCGATGGACTCTAGTTTTCTGCTCTGCTTTATTCCTGCCGAAGCCGCAATGAATATTCCTTCTTGCATTTGATTTAATCCTTTGGATTCTATTTTTACTGATAAAGAGCAAAATTTGTACCAAAGGCAATATTTTCAGGGCCTTATCGAGGATAAGCCCTGAAAGCCTTTTAATCAATAGGGTTACAATTCTCCCTATTTTTACCTGGGTTTTATTTTTTGCCCTGCCGTCAATATTTCACTGGTAATTTGTGCCTCGCCCAGTCAAAATTCCCCCATTGCTTTTTCCCTCCCAAGTTCTATTTTCATTTGGATCGAGAATCTTTTTCTTCGTGATATAATCCAACACTTGGAAAATTAATAAATTTTATGAACTATTTTTTGGTGAGGGTGTGATGGAAATTATTTCTATCGATGAATTGCATGACAAGGTCCAGCAGATGGGTGGGAACGATTTAATTCTTGATGTCCGGTCCCCCGAGGAATTTTCAGCAGGCCATATTGAGGGATCTCAAAATACGCCGCACGAAGAGGTCGGTTCTATTGCGGAAGACTTGAAAGTCTACGACAACATCTATGTCCACTGCAAAATGGGCGGGCGAGCCAAAATGGCTTCTGAGTCATTGATCAATGCTGGCTTGGACAATATCGTTTGTGTGGGCAATGGCGGGATGGAACGCTGGATGCAGATGGGCTGGCCGGTAGAAAAGTAAGCACGCTAAAAGTTTTATGTAAAAAAAAACCCAGGAAGAGAAACCGCGTGAGCGGCGTCTCCCCTGGGTTTATTCTTTTAGTCTAACGGATTACTCCGCGTTAAGACTTAGTAATTCAGCACATTCCACTGCGTTACCGCCTTCTGACCATTTCTTTCTTTGTTCTGACCGTTCCAAACCGCAATCGCCATCGGAGTTTTTCCGCCGGTGAACTGCGTGTCATTGGCATCACTATTGGTCAAAGAACGTTTGAAAACAACTGACCAACGGTTGTTAGACCAGTTGCCATTACCTTGTACATCCTGATGAGCCTGCGTCGTCAGGGTACTAAACCCTTCTGCATTCAGGTCTTCAACAGGAGAGACACGCATGGATGCATCGGAAAGCATATTGCCGGTAGCACGACCCGGGTTGTATACGCCTTCGTTTTTACCCATACCAAAGTCAACATAAGAACCACGTTTGCTGATATCGCCAGCTCCACCATCTTTTGCTCCGGTCTCTTTTGAACCAGAAGCATGAGCGGGCTCTTTACCAGTAAGTGTGCCAGTAGGTTCATACATGTAGTAACTACCTGAACCCATTGCCATGAACTTATATTGATCTTCCATGTCCTGCATGCCAGCATTGCCAGTGATTCCAGCACCCTCTTTGTTCCAGGTTGCTTTCCACTGCCAGATGTTAACACGCTCACCATCACCACCCATTGTGAAAGGAGGCTCTTCGCCAGCCTGATTCACAGGGAACATGATAGCTGCTTGATCTTTGTACTGTTGAGAACGAACCATGATGTCATTACGGGTAGAATCGGTCCAGCTCAGACGAACTGCGATTTCCTTACCGTTGCTGACGGCTCGAACGTTTACCCATTTGGTTGCCGGAGCAGGCCACATGGGATTGGTGATCATTTGCGGATCCATATCAACAACAACGTGCTTGTTGTAAGTAGGACCATAACGAGTCCAGAAAGGATCATCCGCATTTATCGGAATTTCCCCTTGAACTTTTACTGCGTTGATGGTGGCAGCGTTCGCGCTTGACATACCAAGTACGAAAGCAAACAACATCAAAAAAACTATAGTCTTTTTACTCACAGGATTTCCTCCTCGTTAGCATACCGTTTACGGGCAATTAAAGTTTACGCCCCCGCGCAACCAAAACCCATCGGTTCCGGGCGGGGCTCGAAAGCCCCACCACAAAACCAAATTGATTCAAGCTGCTATCAGCAGAGCGTCGTATTGCTCCTTAGATTGCGCCCGGATGTTCTTCGGGTCGTACATAGAAAGGCTCCTCAACCGT
>CALAGQ010000043.1 GCA_937891765.1 uncultured Nitrospina sp. | reverse complement strand
GAATACAGGATAAGAAAAAGGAAGATGCCCAGCAAATCGTATCCGGTGGAGGAACGACCACGGAGAAACTGGATACCACGGAAACGCCGGTAGCCAAGCTGGTGCAAATGATTCTCAAGCAGGCTCTCGATGATGGGGCCAGTGATATCCATATTGAACCGACCGAAGACGCATTGAGTATTCGCTACCGGATTGATGGAGTCTTGTTTGGAGCGTCGCAACCGCCGAAATCGGTGGAGTCGGCTCTGATTTCCCGGATCAAGGTATTGTCGAACATGGATATTGCCGAAACCCGCGCACCGCAGGATGGTGGCTTCTCGGCCAAACTGGGTCCGAAAGAAATTGAACTTCGTGTCTCCACCTGTCCCACCATTTATGGTGAAAACATGGTGCTCCGTATTCTTGATAAGAGCAAACTGATGGTGGACCTGGAGGCCTCTGGTCTAATGGGTACCAATTTGAACAAATATAATGAACTGCTTGAAAAGCCTTATGGCGTTATCCTGGTAACGGGGCCTACAGGTAGCGGAAAAACGACGACTCTTTACGGCTCCCTGGCAAAGATAAATTCGCCGGACAGAAACATTAAGACCATCGAAGATCCGGTGGAATACCGGCTGGAAGGTATCCGCCAGACGCAGGTCAATCCCAAAGCGAACCTCACTTTCGCGACCGGCTTGCGTTCGTTGATGCGTCAGGATCCAGATATTATAATGGTGGGTGAAATCCGGGATACGGAGACGGCCGAGATTGCCGTCCAGGCGGCCTTAACTGGTCATCTCGTTTTGAGTACCCTGCATACGAATGATACGCCGGGCGCCTTATCGCGACTTTCCGATTTAAAAATTGAACCCTTTTTGTTGGCCTCCTCCATTGTCGGCGTATTGGCTCAAAGGCTTGTTCGCAAAATCTGCCAGCAGTGCAAGGTTCAGCATGCTGCCACCGAGAAAGAACTAAGCGTTCTATTTCCCAACGGAGACCCGCCTCCTTCTGTTACCCTGTATCACGGAGAAGGATGTAAAGCCTGCAAGAGAAGCGGGTATTCAGGACGAATGGGAATATTTGAGGTGTTGGTCATCACCGACGAACTTCGTGAACTCATTCTTCAAAAGGCGGCACCGATGAGCCTTCGAGATAGAGCCCGGGAAACACAGGATATGAAATCGCTCCGTGAAGACGGTATTTCCAAAGTGCTGGGCGGGCACACCACCGTTGATGAGTTAAATCGGGTAACCTTTGCTGATATAGTTACCAAGTAAGCGGAGTACCTCCGCTAGTGACAGTCAATATCTTTATCCTGTGGGCAAATGTTCTCTTGGCACAAGGGATTCTTGCTCATTGCCCCTCCGGAGAGGAGCCAGCGTGACGCTGGATCATGCGGGCAGTGACTTCCTACTGCTAGCAATCGTTTTCTTGGCTTGACGGGTTATTGCTAGTTGCCTCTCTGGCGAGAATCGGCGGCTTAGTGGCTACTCATTACCTCCACGGCTAGTGGTGTTCCTTCTATGGCTTTTAATACGGGTACGGAAAATCGCTGGTTTTATTTTCTCTTCAAAAAAAGACTGCCCATCAGTCTTTATATAATTATTCCTCTTGTTGTTGCTCTCATTGCTTTTTCCTCTGGTTTCATCGCACTGGTTCTTTTTGACTACTTTTTAGTTGATAACCATGTCCTCTCCCTGGCGCCTTCCATAAAATCTGAAGTCCATGAATTGTTACGCTGGATCAAGCTGGAAATTCTAGGGTTCTCCTTTCTCGGGGCGGTGGCGGGTATTGGTATCGTTTACGCTATTTTGAATCCATTGAGAAAAATTTTGACAGGAGCCCGGCAAATTGCCCAGGGGGATTTCAGTGGCCGATTGGATATTAAAGGGTTGGACGAACTGGGAATACTGGGGAAAGATTTCAATCGCATGGTTTCCTCTTTGAACGAATATTTTATAGATAGCATGGCGGGAGGATGGATTCTTTTGGATCCGCATGGAAAAATTGTTTCCGTCAACCGGGGTGCTTTAAATATTTTTCAATGCGAGTCGGAAGATTTGGTCGGCAAGCCTCACAACTCCCTGTTAAAAGTTTTGAGCGTCAATCCATTGTTGGAAAGCTGGGTTGAAGAATCACTGCAAAATCAACTCGAGCGTTCTTTAAAGGAGCTGGAGGCGGTGAACGCAGAAGGCAGAAGTTTAACACTGACGTTTTCAACATCTCGACTCAAAGACAAGGACGACAATTTTTCGGGAATGGCGATGACCCTGAAAGACCTGACGCGCGCCAATGAAATTACGGAAAAAATGCAAAGAGCGGATAAGCTCGCGGCGCTGGGTGGCATGGCCGCTGGCCTGGCCCATGAAATCAGAAATCCTTTGGGCTCCATTAAAGGCCTGACGCAATTGCTGGATGAAGAACTTAAAGAGGGAGACAAGGCCCGCACTTATACCCAGACCATGATCCGCGAAATTGATCGGCTTAATGGAGTGGTCACTAACCTTCTGAGCTTTTCCCATCCCCCAAAAAGGGATTTTCATTTTTGTGACATGAACAAACTTTTAGAGCAGGCGCTGGGACTGATACGGATGAATATTGATGATAAAAAGATCAAGGTCACGCGGGTTATGGATCCTAATCTCCCGGCTTTTTGGGGGGATGAAGAAAAACTGGTGCAGGCATTTTTGAATATTTTGCTGAATGCGGTTCAGGCTGTTAACGAGGCAGGGGAAATTGTTTTGATCACCACATTCGACCCCAATCGTCTTGTTAATGAGGAGGGCTTTGCCGGGGGAGTGATATTTGTGCAGATTAAAAACAGTGGTGACCCCATTCCACCAGAAGTCATGCCGAATTTGTTTGATCCTTTTTTCACCACCAAAAAAGATGGAACGGGTTTAGGGTTGCCGATCACCCATCAGATTGTGGCACTCCACGGCGGTACTTTGACCCCTGTTTGTTCTAATGGATTTACAGAATTTAATATTGAACTGCCCATCGCTGACCCCTCTAAAAATAATGAGACGGTGATAGAACAAAAGGCTGATTATGACTCCTGAACAAGCGGCAAAACCGTCACCTGAAAAAGCAAAGGGGAAAATTCTCATCGTCGAAGACGATGAGGGAATGCGTTTTTTTCTTTCAGAGGCTCTTGCAAAAGAAGGCTATTACTTCCAGACCGCAAAGAGTGGTGAAGAGGCTTTTAAACTATTCTCTCAGGAAGCCTTTGACCTGGTTGTTCTTGACTATAACCTGCCAGGCATGAACGGAATGGAAACCTTTGCCAAAATCAGAGACAGAGTTCCGGATATGGTGGTGATCCTGATCACCGCTTTCGGCAGCAAAGACCTGGCGATTGAAGCTATGGAACAGGGGGTGTTCGACTACTTCAACAAGCCTTTGGAAATAGGTGAACTGCGCGTTGTCATTCGCCGTGGCTTGGAGCGAGCCTTCATGCAAAGGGAGGTCTGTCAACTGCGATCCCAGCTTGAGGCCGATTATGGCTTCGGTCGGATTCTGGGCAGTAGTAAAGCGATTTACGATGTGATCGAGCGGGTGCGCAAGGTTGCAGACAGCGATGTTTCGGTTCTCATTCGCGGAGAAAGCGGCACAGGAAAAGAATTGGTGGCCCAGGCGTTGTATGCCCACAGCCAGCGAAATAAAGGGCCTTTTATTAAAGTGAATTGTGCCGCAGTTCCTCAGGAACTTATGGAGGCAGAATTTTTTGGTTACGAAAAAGGCGCGTTTACAGGAGCCCACAAACAAAAACTGGGGAAATTTGAGCTGGCTAACGGAGGCACTTTATTCCTTGATGAAATTGGAGATATGCCTCTGGCTACGCAAATGAAGATTCTGCGTGTGGTTCAGGAAAACGAATTGGAACGGGTAGGTGGAGAAGTGTCCATCCCTGTGGAATTTCGCTTGATCACTGCAACACATAGAGACCTAGAAAAAGCAGTTGCTGAAGGTGAATTTCGAGAAGATCTATTTTATCGTTTAAATGTTGTTTCCATCACCTTACCGCCTTTGCGAAACAGAAGGGAAGACATTCCGATTCTGATGAAACATTTTATGGGACTCTACAACGAAAAATTTAAAAAGAACCTGAAAGGTTTTTCTTCGGACGCAATGGAATCGTTTTTGAATTATTCATGGCCAGGGAATGTGCGCGAGTTGGAGAATATTATTCAACGTTGTATCGTGCTTTCTTATGATAAGATAATGGAAAATAAGGAGCTTCTTGAAATTTATCCCCTGCTTTCGGGGTCTTTCCGGGAAGTTCCCGCTAGCGCCAGTTTGCAAAATAAGCTGGAAGGACTGGTATCGGACGCAGAAGAAAAATTGATTTTGGAAGCGCTAAATGAAGAAAACTGGAAACGCCAGGAAACGGCCGACCGTCTCGGCATCAGCCGAAAAAGCCTGCACAACAAAATGAAAAAATACGGTCTCCACTAAGCGTGGCCGGGCAACGCTCGGTGGTAATGAGCAATAGTTTTTCTTGGCAGAAAGAGTCTTTGTAAATTCCCTCCCATCGGAGTGGGTGAATATGCCTTTATTTGAATACAAAGCCAGAGATCGGATGGGTGAGTTGGTGGCGGGAAGCATGGACGCCCCGAACGCCAATGCGGTGGGTAGCGAACTCGACCGCATGGGGCATTTCCCTGTTACGATTAAGTCGATGGAAGAGAAGAAGGAAGAGGGCGAAAAGGTGGACCCGTTAGAACGGTTTCAAAAGGTCAGCAATAAGGAGCTGGTGTTGTTCACCCGGCAGATGTCTACCTTGTTCAATGCGGGTATCCCCGTGTTGGGCATCCTCGTGGCCCTTCAGGAACAGGTCGAATCACCAAAATTCAGAAAGATCGTGAAGCAGGTGCAGTTGGATATTGAAGGTGGCCTGTCGTTGTCGGAGGCGATGGCAAAGCATCCCGCTGTTTTCAATGAATTATATGTGAGCATGATCGCGGCAGGTGAAGCAGGGGGTGTGATGGATAGCCTGCTCAAACGTCTTGCAGATATGATGGAAAGGCAGGTGGACAACGACGCCAAGGTCAAAGCCGCTATGGCCTATCCCAAAATGGTTATTTCAGCGATGGTTATTGCTATAACCATCCTGATGTGGAAAGTGGTTCCGATTTTTGTGAAAATGTTTGACAAGGCCAAAATCGAATTGCCGCTGGCGACCAAGATTCTCATTGCCTCCAACAAGGCTTTTTTTGATTACTGGTACTTGCTGCTGGGGGGGATCATCCTGGCCGTTTTCGCCTTCAAGAAATACACGGCTACCGAAAAGGGGCGCTACCAATGGGACATGTTTATGCTCAAGGTTCCCATTATGGGCCCCATTGTTTTACGTTCTTCCATGGCTAAATTCGCCCGCGTGTTCAGCACTTTGCAGGCGGGGGGTGTATCGATCCTGGAAATTCTCAGTGTATCGGCCCGAGTCATCGATAATGTGGTGATTTCATCCATTATTCGCGGGCTTCGCGATAGCGTACAGGAAGGCACAGGACTTGCTGCTCCACTAAAAAAAAGCGGACTCATTCCTCCCCTTGTTATCCAAATGATTGCGGCGGGTGAAGAGTCGGGGGCGTTAGATGAAATGCTGGAAAAGGTGGCGGACTACTATGATGAAGAAGTGGACCATGCGGTTAAAAACCTGTCTACCATGATAGAGCCCATCCTGCTTGTGTTTATGGCGGCTCTGGTGTTGTTTCTCGCGCTGGCTATTTTCATGCCTATGTGGGATATGTCGAAAATGGCAGGCCAGTAATGCCCTCTTTAGTTATGAACCCTGAAAAGCGATCTAAGCAAATGAAGACTTTTTTAAATCGGGCAGATAAAGAAGACGGTTTCACCCTTATAGAGTTGGTTTTGGTGCTCCTCATGATAGGCATACTGGCTTCCATCGCAACGAATAAGATGATAGTCGCCGCGGAGCGGGCGGAAATCACCGCTGAAGACAGGACTATTGATGTACTGCGTTCCAACCTGATTAATAATTTTGGCAATGACTTGTTAGAGGGTGTAGCTGCCAAGTTTCCTGATGATCCTTTTGTTAATCTTAGTAAAGTTCCTACGCGTTATGATCGTCGAAGAAGCTTCCAGCCCACAGGGGAGGACGAGGATGCAGAGGTTTGGGTTTTTGTAGGGGGAGGTGGAGGTGCCATCACGCCGGAAGAGGCAGGAACCACACTGTTAGATTTTACATCAGTTGGTGACATTTACCACCAAAGAAAAGATGGGACTATTGTCAAATGGCCCTACGATTCGAGTAATGGTATCATTGGTAAGAAAACGGTCCAGGCTAGCAGCGCTAAAGAAGAAGCAGACGCAGATAAACAGCGGCGCGGTGTACCGACAGAAAAAGAATTACTCAAGAAAACTCGATAACCCCACGATATCTGGAGAAAGGTGCCATGAATATTGTTTACGAAATACTGATAGAGTCTGCACTAATCCTGTCTTTTGTTCTGGTAGCGGGGGCATTTTGTTACAGCATTTTGTTTTTGGTTAAGCCCAAGGCGGCCCTGCAACTCAATGGCCGGTTCAATGCCTGGTTTTCCACCGAGAAGGTGGATGCTACCCTGGACAGGCACATTGATACCCATGACCTGATGCTCAAAAATCGTTGGTGGGTGGGAAGCCTGTTTCTAGCCGGAGCTTTTTTCACCTTGAAATATTTGCTGCTGGATTTTGATGCAGACAAATTCATTGCTTTGGTTGTCAGTCCTGCCGGAAAATCTGCGCAAACATTCTGGGAAATCGGAGTGACTTTTATCCAGTGGTTGTTGGTGCTCACTTCATTTGTTGGCGCTCTGGCTTGTGCTTTACTTCTGATCAATCCAGAAACTTTTGAGCGACTCAGCCATAAGCTGGACACCCATTACTCCACCGAACATATTAAAGAAGGCGCCGATACCGTTTATACTGTCTTGGATGACTGGGCCGTGAAAAACCATGTTCTGGTGGGCTTGTTTTTATTTCTGGGCTCGACCTATCTGGTCGTGGTTTTGCTTATGACTTTGATGTAACAGGTTGCGTGACCCGTCGTTGCGAGGAGCCAACTGCGACGAAGCCGTGATATTTTACCTAAGCTCTCGTTGCCCTGAAAGGGTAAATCCAGAGCAGCTTTGTAGAGCATGAAGGCTAATGAGAACGCATTACGGTGCTGGATCGCCGCGCTCCTTTCAGTCGCTCGCGACGACGAATGTAGTATTTAATATTCAGATAGGGTTTTATTCGGGTAACTGAAACCACAAAACGGGTAACCATTTACCCGCCGGGCGATCCTCCAGCAAGCCAAAGTGTTCTTTGCCTTCAGCATAAAAATAAAAATTTCAGAATTTCATTGATTTTACCTGCTTTATGCGGCCTTGGCCAATAAGTATGAAAAAACTTGCCCACTGGCATTAATTCGGCAGAAAAATTGCATTTAATCAGGATGAGTATCATTACAACTCTTGACTTTTCAGTTATTTACCAGTATTTTATTCGAAAGTGGTTGAATATAAAGGAGAAACAAAAATGAAAAACCGTATTAACAATAACAAAGGTTTCACCCTCATTGAGCTGGTCATGGTCATCGTCATTTTGGGTATCTTGGCCGCAGTTGCTATTCCCAAATTTGTTGACTTGCAGGGCGATGCTAGGAAGAGTGTGGCAAAGGGAGTCACTGGGGCTCTGCGGGGCACGATCACCATGTTGCACGCACGCAAACTTATAACTCCTGCTAGCACCTATGCCATTGGTTCGGTTGTCGCTAATGTTGATGTCTCCGGTGTTACGCTTGGGACCGCTGCTGGTGTAATCACGGCCACCATCAACTCTAGCTTGTATAATTGGACCTATACGGACAATAATGGTACCGATACTGGGATCAATGCGGCTACGGTTTCGGAAGCTACAGGTTTCTAAGAATTTTCTTTGTGTGAGCCTTTTTTAAAAAGGGGAATTGCTATCTTTCTCAGGCGTATTTGGCCGATAGGGTTCCTGGCGGTTCTGGCGGTGTTTTATTTTGGAGATATAAGGGGGTCCCTGTTCATTGAACGGGACCTTTTGTTTTATTTCATCCCTCCTCGACAATTTTGGGTCGAAGAAGTCAAAAACTTCGTTTTTCCTTTATGGAATCCCTACTATTTTAACGGTCACCCCCTATTTGCTACTCTGCAACCTGGGGTGATCTACCCCTTCAGCGTTCTTTATTTATTCCTGCCTTTCAATTGGGCCTTCAATTTAAACATAGAACTGCATTTTGCCCTGAGCGGTATTTTTACCTATTTACTACTTCGGGGCATGAAGGCAAGCCAGGGAGCGGCGGTCATTTCAGCTGTCGCGTTCATGCTCTCAGGTTATCTGATCTCGGTACACAATTTGCTGAGCACTTTGCTCTCGGTCACCTGGGTGCCGCTGTTTTATCTCTGTTATTTTTCAGCGATAAAAAATAACCGCATCAGTCACGCCGTTTTTTCGGGAGTCGTTGGCACGCTGATGTTTCTGGGTGGTGGCGTAGAAGTCTGTTACCTGACGTTCGGAGCGGCTTTTTTTCTGACCTTGTTTCCAGAACTTGTACTGGGCCAAAATAGCTTAATACAAACTCGTCGTCGCTTGTTTTTCTTTGCCACTTGCTGTGTGGTCTTTTTTGGTTTGTCGGCCATTCAGTTACTTCCTTTTCTGGAGGTCTCCCAACTTTCTATCCGCTCAGAGGGTCTCTCTTATAAGGAAGCAGGGACTTGGTCTTTACACCCTTTCGACCTGATTGAGTTTTTCCTGCCCGACCAATATGGTCTGGCAACGGATATTAAAGAATACTGGGCCTACCAGAACTGGTTGAAAACAATTTATATGGGAGGAATCCCTTATATTCTGGCGGCATTCTTTTTAAAAAAATGGGATCGGCGGGCACAGGGATTCCTGCTGCTATTTTTCATTTCCCTGGGGCTGGCGATGGGTAACAACACATTATTCCATCATTTCCTTTATGATTATCTGCCGTTTTTCCACAAACTGCGTTATCCGGTTAAATTCATCTTTCTGGCGATTTTAATCCTTTCCATAGCGGCGGGGTTGGGCTACGACTATTTTAAAAAAGAATTGGCAGAAAAGAACCTTGAAGGCCAAAGATGGGTGCGCAATATCTTGTCTCTTGGGTTTTTCTGCATGATCGCATTTGGCATTTTAAATTTATTTAACGAACCTGTTACCGCCTATTTAAAAGCAATAGGCTGGGATTACCCCGACTACAACGAAACCGAGATCAATATTTTCAATTTTAAACGTTTTCTGGGTCTTACCAGCCTTTTTTGCCTGGGTTTGTTTCTGTACTCCAAACCTAAATTTCAAAAACCCTTCACACTTGCGGCCCTGATAACCCTTCTTGTTCTGGATTTATTTTTTGCGCATTTCAATTTTTATAACAAAGACAGCTTTGAAAAAATCCAGAAAAGAGGTGAAAACGCCAACTTTGTTATGTCTGACCCCGGACTGTTTAGAGTTTTTGTGAACTCAGAAACAAGAACTGCGGAAAGCCTGATTAAAGCAGACCAAAACAAACTCGATGCTAACAAAGAAAAACTGGTTCTGGGCCTACTGGGTAACCAGCGCATTCTTCATGTGGGCGGGTGGGAGGTTACCAAACAGAGACGCTGGGAAAATTTAATGAGTTTGATAGACAAGTCGTCAGGTCCAGGCAGTATAAAATCGCCCGATATTATTAACTTTAAATATGTAGAATCCGTACCAGCTTCTGACAGCAATAATTTGCTCAATATGATGAATGTTAAATATGTAGTATCCGTTGCACCAATCACTTCTTCAGACTTTAAGCTGGTCCAGGCTAATGGTCGGATCCCACAGGAACCACAAGAAAGAGAGGAGTTCGAAAAATATGCTATCGCAAAAGTATATGAAAATAAAAAAGTGCTTCCGCACACATTTCTGGTCCCCAAATGTAAGGTCATAAACTCCGATAGCGAATATCAAGAAACCCTGAAGAGTGAAAACTTTGATCCGGAAAAAGTAGTATTGCTGGATGCGGAACCGAAGGATTTTTCATGCAATGAGGTGAGGGATCCCCAAAAACAGGAACCGGTTCAGATAGATTCATATAAGAGTAATACGGTTGATCTCACGGTGAATTCTAAAAATCGTCAATTCCTGTTTTTGAGTGACAGTTATTATCCGGGATGGAAATCCTATGTGGATGGTAAGGAAGTAGAAATCTTCCGGGCCAATTATTTGTTTCGCGCCATTATTATCGAAGCGGGAGAGCATCAGGTCCGCTTTAAATATGACCCTCTTTCCTTCAAGTTGGGGTTGGCAATCAGCCTGACAACGGTACTATCATTTGGGGTTTACGCTTTATGGGGAAGGAGAAAAATGAAAAAAATGTCCCCTCTCTCGCCCTAAAGGTCAGGCGAACTTTAAATGATCTCAAATATTTCTATTCTTGCGCCGTATGTTTTTAAAAAGAAGACAAATTTTAAGCACATAAAGTTTTAAATTATCAGGGGTCTCTTCAATATGTTGCAGGCATTTTCCATAATTTATTTAATGGTCATTGTGTTTTTGGGTTGCGAGAATGCTTATCTTCTCAAAAACATAGACCACATAAATGCCTTGATAGCTTTCCTCTCCTTGGCATTTTTATGTATGGCCTTTCTGTTGCATAGAGAGAAAAGACTTGAAGATTTTGGGCTGAGTGTCTTACCGATTGCGCTAATTTTATTTTTGATTTATTCCGCAATAAATTTTTATTTTTCTTCCAATGCCGATTTGAGTTTGTATCCGACCTTGAAGACCCTTAGTGCTTTATTTTTAGGGATAGCCCTGACATATTTCTTACAAAATACTGACTCAGTAAAAAAAGCACTTTTCGGTGTCTTTATATTTTCCGGAATTATTGCCACTTCTGGAATTGTAGAACAGTTTTTCCCAATTTTAATGTCGATAAACTTGAGCGGCCTTCCAGCATCCCAAGCCCTTTTCACAAACCCAAATTTTTTTGCAGGTTATTTGTTGATTCATGTTCCCATTGGTTTGTATTGGTATTTCAGAGTCTCGAGCGCATTTTCAAAAAATTTAATAGGCCTTGCTTGGATATTTACTCTGGTTTCATTGGGTTTTTCAGGTTCGCAAGCCGGACAATTGATTGCAGGCTTGCAAATTGTTACAACTATTTGGCGTTTCCTGATTATCAAAAAACCCGATCAGGCCAAGTTAGTGGGGATTGCAGCATTGACTTCCGTTTTAGTTTATTTTGGTCTGAAATACCTCGTTCTGGAACCAAATCTATTAACACCGATGACACAGTTGGCTGAGCCCGAAACAATGGATGCCTGGGTATCCAGTCATGTCGGGATCCGTTTGATGTTCTGGTTGGGTGCTTGGCAAATTTTTCTTGAACATTGGTTGTTGGGAAGCGGTCTATGGACATTTGAGGAATTGTATCCGCAGACACAGGCAGCGTTTAGATACCTTCCCACGCACGCGCACAATATATATCTGCAAACCGCATCAGATACGGGGCTCATAGGACTTGGACTTCTGATGACTTGTCTGGCCGCTTTGTTCTCAACCCTGAGACGCATTTTCCAAAAGGGGAGCGCTGATGCGGTGGAAATAAATTTTTATATTGCGATTTCTTTAACTGGTTTTCTTATTCACAATATCAGTGAATACAATTGGCTGATATCAAATTTTATTTATTATTTTGTGTTCCTCATTATTTCGGTGGAGGTGCTGAGTCGGGAATCCCGGGGTCAAAAAAAAGGGGCGCTTACTTCTATTAATAAAGGTTTTTGGCCAAAAGCAGTTATCATTATCATTGTGCTGGGAGCTTTTAAGATAGTGCAATACTACCGTTATAACGAAATTATTGACCACGATATTCTATTTGCCAAGACGGTGGAAGAGATACTTGAACATTCTGAACGGGCAAAGGAAATTTGTAGTCAATGTGGAAGGCCTCACTACTGGTCTGGCATTGCCCATCTGGAAAAGTATTTGCAATCTAAAAATGACCAGAGCCTAACGCATGCAGAAAATGATTTTAATGAAGCGATTAGACGAAGCCCTAATTCTTTGAGAACATATTTGATATTGGCTGAGACCAGAGTTTATCAGGGAAATTATGCTGAAGCGAAAAAAGATTATATAAGGACTATGAAGGATCCGAGACACATGAAGGAGGCATTAATTGGCCTGAAAACTCTTGAGAAAAAATGGTCCAGGGCAGAACCCTGAACCCTGTGGGCAATGGCTTCTTACTGCTAGCAATTGTTTTCTAGGCTTGACAGATTATTGTTATCTGCCCCTCCGGCGAGAGGAGAGGTGGTGCCGGAGGTCGGAATCGAACCGACACGAGGTTGCCCTCGCAGGATTTTGAATCCTGTGCGTCTACCAATTTCACCACTCCGGCACTCTAGGTCTTTGATCTTGTTGAAGCGGAAATATACCATACCCTCGAAAAGTTGGCAAAATTTTCAGTGGCTGGTCTGGGGGGTTACTAGAGTTTATCGTCCTGGGCTACTGAGCCGAGTGCTTCGCCAGAAGTTGGCGGATTTTGTCGGCCTCGGGCTGGTCCGGATCCAGAGTCAGGGAGCGGGAGAAATAGGCCAAGCCCCGCTTCGGCTTCTTGAGGTGATAAAAATTCACGATGCCCAGGTTTTTGAATACCAGAGAATACTGGGGGTTGAGCTCCACGGCACGTCTAAAATAGGAATCCGCCAGCTCAAACTTTTTTTGCGATAAATAAATTTCGCCGAGTTTGGCAAAGGATTCGGGAATTTCCGGTTCGACCTGGCTTGCCAGAAGAAAATGTTGGAGGGCATCAGGCACCAACCCCTTGTTCAAATAAAGATCCCCCAAATTATAATTGGCGGCAAAAACCTGAGGTCTTTGAAGCAAGGCTTCCTCATAATATTTTATGGCCTTTTCGGCGTCCCCTTCCAGGCTGTGAGCTCGCGCAAGGTTAATAAGAGGACGCACTTTATGAGGTGATTTCTGATAGGTGTCTTGCCAGAGCGATAGCTCCGAATGCCAGACGGTGTTTCGCTTCATGGTCAAAATTCCCAGAGCCCCCACGACAACACAAAAAATAACAACGATTTGTAATGGTTGGGTTTTACTCCATTTGTAGGCCACTTCCGAGGCTGCGTAAGTCAATAGAATGAAAATTCCCGCAGAGGCGAGATAGATTCGGTGTTCCGCAGCCAGATCGTGCAGGGTGACGATGGAAGAGGATGGAGAAAGAATGATAAAAAACCAGCACAGGAAAAAGAAAATAAACCGACTTTTAAATATTTTAAGGGAACCGACCAGCAGAAGAACGATGCAAAGTGACGGGACTAAAAAGCTCCAAGATAAAAAACTTGTGACAACCTCTATGTCGGGATCAATGTTGAGGTTGATGGGAAACAACAGTTTTTTCAAATAATAAAAAATGATTGTACCCGGTTGACTGAGCATGTACTTGGCTCTGCCGACCATCTCCTCAGTCCGTGAAGGACCGATAAGAAACGACTCATCCGTAAGGAGCTTATAAAACAAAAGGCCGGCAGTTGTGGATAAGATGCCTAAAATCGACCACTTCCATTTTTTTAAAAATTGCCAGGCCGGGGAATGATCGGGGCAACTGGAAAAATAGTAGAAGAGCATTACGGCGGGTAGGGTCGCGATAATCTGTTTTACGGTAAAACCTAACAGAGCAATTAAAAAAATGGTAAGAAAATAAAAACCATATTGCAGGCGCGAGGTTGTGGGTCGTTCCAATAATTGTTGAAACAATAGAAATCCAATAAGGTAAAAGGTTGAGGCCATGACCTCCGAACGGCTCATGATGTAAATAACAGATTCTGTTTGAATCGGATGGCAAAGAAATAAAACCGCGGCAAAAAACGAAATGGTACGAAATCTTTTATCCTCCCAACCCATTGCATTAAAACCGAAACGCCGAAAGGCTTTTTCCAATACGAAAAAGAGAAGCAGGGCATTTAAAATATGAAAGGCGAGGTTGAGGACATGATACCCAAAGGGTTGAAAGCCATCGAGATAAGTGTTGAGGGCTACGGACATTTGTAGCAGGCCACGCGCTAGGAACGCTTTGTGCCAGAACTCAAAGGTCAGCAGAGTTTCCGGATGTTGTAATGTTGCGTTATTGGTGATGTAGGCCACGCTATCAAACTGGAAGGGATTGTTGAGATGATTGGCGAAAATCAAAATTCCAAGTAAAGAGATTAGCAGGCAGTAGGCAAACGTTGCCTGGGAAGCTTTTGAGTTTTTGACTGTCATGAGAGGCCTGCCTTTACCCGGCTCAAGGCATGATCCATCAATTTTTGGGCGGATACATTATCAGGTTGCAGTTTGAGTACTTGCTCCAAGTGGTGAATCGCGTCGACGTGACGGTTATTTTTCAGATACAGAGCGGCCAGGTTGTGATGGATTTCCGGTAGATCATATTGGATATCCAATGCTTTTTTAAACGCAGCTTCTGCTTTTTCATAGGCTTTTAAATTCCAGAATATAAAACCTATATTATTTTGTGCCTGCGGATGCATGGGTTGGATAGCCAGTGTCCGGTGAAATTCCTGCAGGGCTTCATCAAAAGACTTTGTGTTTTGATATGCATTTCCCAGATCAAAATGGTAATTGGCTTTATGAGGACGTATGTTGACGGCTTGTTGCAGAAAGGGAATGGCTTCTACAAAGGCCGACAGTTTGTTTCGGGCAAGTCCCGCAAAATAATAGGTATCCGGTTTGTCAGAGCCCAGCGCAATGGCAAGATCAAATTCTTCAATGGCTTGTTTCCAGTTTTCCCGCTGAAAATGGATATGACCTAAATTTGCATAGCTTTCGGACTGGCCGGGGTATAGCTGAAGAGCGACGGCCAGTTCCTGCTCTGCATCGTCGAACATTTTTGCTGACATATATGCGGTTGCCAGATTGTTATGAACCAGCGCCTTGTTCGGGGATTTTTCTGCTGTGTCTTTCCATAGCGAAACTTCAGACCGATAATCGAGGGTACGATTCACCGTGAGTAAAAAACTTAAAGATAAGAATATCAACAAAAGGCCGGTCGCAAAAATCCGGGGGACATTCAAAAACATCCAACCCAAGGCCAGGCTGAATCCCAACCCGGGTAAATAAGTGCGGTGCTCCGTGGCAATTTGTTTGAGCGGAATAAAACTGGATGTGGGAAGCAATGTGACGGCGAACCAGATTGCGGCGAATTGTAAAACGGGAGATTTATGTCGGGCAATCATCATGACCCCGGCTCCCAAAACCCCGGCAGCAAAAATGAATTGTCCGTCTATACCTCCTAAACGTATATCCGGTTCAAAGTTAAGATTAAAAGGTAGGAACAGTTTGAGCAGGTAATAGTTGACGGCCACCTTGATTTGGCTGAGAAAATACAGGATGCGGCTGGTTTCCCCGGAGACCGGATCGGCGTTTAAAGAAAAAATATTGCCCTGCTCCAAATAGCGATAACACAGATAAAGCAAAAGAGGCAGGAGAAGGGCGCCGATTTTTGCCTTCAAAAACTTTCTTTCTACCGCCGGGGTGATGAGCCAGATATAGATGATAGCCATAAAAGGAAAGGTGACGACAATTTCCTTGGTTCCTACTCCCAGAAAAAGAAAACCAAAAATTCCCGTAACAAAAAGCAGTTTTCCTGTCCAGGCCATATTTTCTTTGCGTGCCAGCCTACAAAAAATATAAAAGGTCAGCAGATAAAAAAATGTTGCCAACCCTGATGACCGGCTTGAAATATAAGTGATGGTTTCAACCGTGAGGGGATTAAGTAAATGAATAGAAGCACAAATTAAAGGCAAGCATTTGAGTCGTTGTTGATCTGGCTCCAAAAACAACAATTCGCGGACCAGAAAATACCAGACCAGTCCCGTCAGGATATGGATAAGAATATTGATGAGGTGATACCCGAATACCTCCAGTCCGCCTATTTCCTGATTCACCGCGAATGTCAGTAAAAGTACAGAGCGGTTAAAAATATTCTCGATGCCAACATTTTTTTGAAAATTATCCAAATGCTGGATATAGGGATTCTCGACAATGGCGTGAGCGTCATCATAAAGAAAGGGTGAGTGAAAGGTGGCCCAGAAAGCAAGAAGGCCCATCAAGATGAGAACGATGATGGATTTTACCTGACGCCCGACGATGTCTGTAGTTTTGATGTTCACGGAGTCGTGTTTTGTGGGCCAGTTAAATTTAATATCATTTTATTGATGGCTTCACTTTGGGCCGGGGTCGGATTCAAGTTTAGTGCTATCTGAAAATGTCGCCGTGCATTTTCCCAGTCTGATTGCTGATTAAAATTGAAACCAATTTGAGCATGGGCAGAAGGATCTGGGCCGACCACTTCAAGAAAAGTTTTAAATTGTCGGGTCGACAGGTCCCATTTTTTCTGCCTCTGATAAACTTTAGCAAGGTTGAACAGCGCAGGTTCATACCGGCTGTTCAGTTTCAGGCAATGCTTGAATGAATTTTCTGCCAACCCCAGTTTTCCTGTCATCATATAGGCGGTTCCCAGATTGAAATGAGCGGGCAATAAAGAGGGGTCTATTTTAAGGGCCGCTTCCCATTCGATAATAGCGTTTTCAATTTTTCCGGTTTTTCCATAAAGTTCTCCCAGGTTCAACCTGACGAGGGCAAAACCGGGGTCGGAATTAGATGAGTTCTCTTTGATCGCCAGTTCCAACGATGCTATTGCCCGGTCGTACAACCCTTTTTTGTTATAAACAGTACTCAGCCCTATTTTGGATGGAAAATGACCCGGTCGCAATGCCTGGGTTTTCAGGTATTCTTTTTCCGCTTTGTCCAGCCGACCTTGATCCAGATAAACGCTGGCCAGGTTATAGTGAGGCTCCACCAGTTCGGCCATGACTTTTAAAGAGTCTGGAGACCTCACTTTGTTCGCTTTTCCCGTAATTTCACCTCTTCTTTCAAGAAAACTTTTTGGATTCCGGATATTGTATTGATGAGCCACGAACCTTGGTATATTAGCCACACTCTTTTCAAGATGAGTGCTGGCCCGGCTGAGATCGCCTTTTTCATAATAGGCTTTGCCGAGATTGCTATGAGGTCTTGGCGAAAAAGGATTTTTCTTTGCAGCATCTTTCCACAAACTTAATTCATTGACCCAGTCAGCATTTCTGGTTGCTGTGGTAAGCCCCAGTGCGACCAATAAAACTACAAGCAACCGAAGCCTTAAGAGTGCAGGCAAAGTTTTTATACCAGTGCCGACAATCAAACTTAAGCCCAGCGACATGGGTAGGTACATGCGGTGCTCGACAGCCAGGTCATTCAAGGGGATGAAACTTGAGGTTGGGGCTAATGTGATAAAAAACCAGATTGCTCCGACAACCATCCAGACATTTCTCCATTTAAGAACAGCCAATACGCTTGCGAGTATTACCAAACCTGAAAAAATTATAGCAGGGTCCGTCATCGGTGAACTGAAAGGAAAGCCGCTGTCCACATTCAGGTTGAAAGGAAAGCAAAACAGTTTCAGGTAATAAAACACGATGATTTTTAACTGCACCATAAAATAAGGGGCTCGCCCAAATAACTCGAAACCTTGATCAAGAGGCATGTAAATCCAAGGATCGCCCCACAATATAATTCCGATTAAAATAATGGCTGCTGAAGTGAAGGCGATAGCGACTGATCGGTTATTCATTACTTTTTTGTGAAAATCCGGATATTGTTTGCGCCCGATAAAACTCCAATACCAGACAACCAGCATCAATGGCAAAGTCGCCCCGATTAATTTTGAGGCCATAGATAAATATATTCCTGACAAAACCAAAAGCGAGAGAGCCCCTCTTTTTGCAAGTTGGGTTATTTTCTTCGGGCAGAACAAATTAAGAAAAATATATAGCGTCAAAAGATAAAAAAATGTTGCCAGCAAAGAAGACCGCGAAGAAATGTAAGAGACCGAATCGGTATTTAATGGATGCAGTGAAAACAATAAGGCCGTCGTTAAGGGGAAAACCCAACCACATTCATTTTGTAAATACCCGGCGCGCCAGATAGTAAAAAAAATCAAAAGAGTCACCCCAATATGCAGAGCGAGGTTAATCAGGTGGAACCCGAAAACTTGATGGAGAGCCAGTTGGTTGTTCAAGGCAAATGTCCAATATAAGACAGGGCGGTTTCCAATTTCGCCGGAGCGAGGGTGATCGAAAAATGCGTCCGTATTTACCAACCAATGACTTTTAATCAGAGGGACATCATCAAACTGGAAGGAACCCTTCAGCGAATTGAAATAGGCAAGCATGCTGATCAGGATCAGCAGCGTCACACAGCCCAATAAATTTTTGCTTCTCGAAGGGAGTGCAAGCATCAGGGTGAATTTATGAATTGCTGGGCTCAAATGAATGATCAGTGAAACAGTGGCGCTTCACTGTGATGAAATATTCAACTTTGAACATTTTAATAGGGTGCTCGGGAAAGTCCATTCCTACTTCCCATAGTTATAAGGCCTTTTTTAATGCCCTATATAGTTATCGTTTGAACTTGGTTCAATATTAAGAGGAACTTTATCCTAACTCATGAAATATTAGCACTTTTCAAAACCTCTCCAAAGGTATAGAATAAAATGATACACAATTCTAACCGTTGAATAATAAAGTGCAACTTTTTAAAGCTATAGCATTTATGTGTTAATTAGGATATTTCATGAAACGTATTGGCAAAGAGACTCATATTCAAACGCTGCGTAAAGTGTCCGACCTTTTTAAGACAACTTCTTTAGAGGTGGATGAATTATTAGCCATGGTTATGGACGCGGCTAAGGATATTGTGGGTGTTAAAAATGGTTCATTATTGCTGGTTCAGAATGAAAAGACCTTTAAGCTGCAATTTTACCAGGCCTCCGGAAAAAATATGGGGCAATTAAAAGATATTGATTTGCCACCCGGTGTGGGAATTTCAGGGTGTGTCGCGAAAACCGGGGAAGCCGTTATTTCCAATGATGTGGCCACGGACCCGCGCTGGTATCAGGGAGTCAGTGAAAAAATGCGGACTCCTGTCAAGTCTATGGCCAGTTTTCCACTGATCATTGGTAAAAAAGTGATCGGTGTTGTTCAGTTTCTTGATAAGGTCGATGGATCCACCTTCAATGAAACAAACACTGAGGTTCTGGAACGTTTTGCTAATTTGATGGCAAAGTTTTTTCAAGTTGCGCAAAATAGAAACTTGTTGGGTGAGGAGTTTGGCAGGCTAAAGGAACAATTTCTGCACCGTTACACGATTGTGGGCGAGAGTAAAGCCATTAAAAAGTGCATTGAGGTGGCCGAAAAGGTGGCCGATTCCAAAGCCACTGTTCTGTTGAATGGCGAAAGTGGAACAGGAAAGGAATTGTTTGCCCATCTAATTCATGACCGGGGCCAGAGGCAGAACAAGCCCTTCGTGTCGGTCAGTTGTGGGGCTTTACCGGCATCCATTCTGGAGCGCGAACTTTTTGGCCACGAGAAAGGTGCTTTCACCGGTGCGGACTCGCAAAAAATAGGTCTGTTTGAAGCCGCTCATACGGGTACGCTTTTCCTCGATGAAATTGGCGAGTTGCCTTTAGACATGCAGGTAAAACTGTTGAGGGTCGTTCAGGAAGAGTCGTTCATCCGTCTGGGGGGCACCGAAACCATCAATGTCGATGTCAGATTGGTAACGGCGACCAATCGCGATTTAGAAAAAGAAGTCCGCGAAGGAAATTTCCGCCAAGACCTGTATTATCGAATCAATGTTATAAAAATAACCTTGCCGCCACTTCGTGAAAAACTCGAGGATATCCGCGACCTGTTAACCTTTTTCCTCAAGAAGCACAGTCCGGAAAACCAGCCCGTCAAAAAGCCGGGCAAGGGTTTGGTCTCTCACCTTATGAGTTATTCCTGGCCGGGAAACATCCGGGAACTGGAGAACTCGGTGGAGCGGGCCATTGTCTTATCGGACGGGGAAGAGCTGCTTCCCGACGAGTTCCCCTTTGAAACTTCCCAGGCTCCTATTGAGCTTAATGTCGGGTCTACCCTCAAGGAAGCCAGCGATTCGTTTCGCCAAACTTTTATTTCCAACACCCTCAAATCCACCAGCGGTAACCGGACCAAAGCCGCGCAGATTCTGGATGTTCAGCGCTCCTACCTTTCCCGGTTGATCAAGGAATTGGAAATTAAATAAACAGAAAGACGCCCCTTCGATAAATCAAAAATTCTGTTAAACTGCCCACCACTAGCCGTGGAGGCAGATAGCAATGACTCGTTGAGCCGAGTTAACCAGTCGCCTGCCATTAAGACTATTGCAGTTGGCCCTACGCCAAGTAGGTAGAAGGAGAATTATGGTTCTGATTGACGGTAAAAAAGTATCGGCAGAAATCCGTAGCCGCCTGATGAAGGAGACTGCGGAACTGAAAAGCAAAACAGGTCGTGCGCCAGGTCTGGCTACCGTTCTGGTCGGCGAGGACCCGGCCTCGGCAGTTTATGTGCGCAACAAAAATAAAATTTGCAACGAGATCGGGTTTCAATCCTTCGGACAAAACCTACCCGCAGAAACCACCGAGGCGCAATTACTGGATATTATCAAGGAGCTGAACGAAAATGATAAAGTGAACGGTATCCTTGTGCAATTGCCGCTTCCCGATCATATCGACTCGGAAAAGATTCTTTTATCCATTGACCCAAAAAAAGATGTCGACGGTTTTCATCCCATCAATGTCGGCAAGCTGGCTATCGGCAATGCCCTGCTCACCCCGTGTACGCCAACAGGAATCATTGTCTTGCTGGATTATTATGGTATCGAAATTGCCGGTAAGCACGCGGTGGTTATGGGCCGAAGCAATATTGTGGGAAAACCCGTGGCACATTTGTTATTGCAACGTCACGCCACGGTGACCATTTGTCATTCGAGAACGACAAACCTGGAACAAGTTACCCGTCAAGCGGATATATTGATCGCCGCAGTAGGTCGGCCCCATTTTGTCAGTTCTGATATGGTAAAGGAAGGCGCGGTGGTGATAGATGTGGGAATCAACCGCGTGGACGGGAAACTGACAGGCGACGTTGACTTTGATCCGGTCGCTGAAAAAGCCGGGTTTATCACTCCTGTTCCGGGTGGAGTGGGGCCCATGACCATTGCACTCTTAATGGAAAATACGTTAAAAGCTTTTAAAGCCTCCCTATAAGAAAAGAAGAGCTTTGCGTAAGTTTAATGGGAAGGGAAAAAGCGAGATCCTTCGTCGCCTCCTGCTCCTCAAGGACGACAAAACAGAGATTTTTGAATGTCATTCTGAGAGTTAGCGAAGAATCTCGGGGTTGTGCAAAGCTCTCTTAGAAAAGAAGGCAAATAAAAACAATTCTTCCCGAATTTTTTTATGATCCGCAAAAAGCAAATCCGCAAATTTCAAACACCGCTCACCGTTGAAAACTCGGCTGAGGCATCGAATCATCCCGCGCCGGAAAAGCCTTCAGGACAACCGCAAGTATACAGTGTCAGCGGATTGACCCGAGACATCCGCGCCATTATGGAAGCGGCGTTTGACTCGGTTTGGGTGGAGGGAGAAATTTCCAATTTCAGAACCGTGGCTTCCGGCCACAGTTATTTTGTTTTGAAAGACGACAAGTCGCAGATCCGCTGTGTTTTATTTAAAGGTCATCGGGCAGGAATAAAATTTCAACCGGAAGATGGCGATCAGGTTTTATTGTTTGGCCGAATCAGCGTCTACGATGCCCGAGGCGAATATCAGATTATTGCAGAGTCTATGGAGCCAAGAGGTCTGGGCGCCTTGCAAAAAGCCTTCGAGCAGTTAAAGGAAAAGCTGGATAAAGAAGGTCTGTTTGATGATGAAAAAAAGAAACCCCTGCCTGAATTTCCCTGGAAGGTAGGAGTGGTCACCTCTTCTACAGGTGCCGCCGTCCGAGACATTCTCAATATAATAAGAAGAAGAAACCCGAAAGTTTCTGTGCTGCTATGTCCTGCAAAAGTCCAAGGTGAAGGAGCGGCTGAAGAAATCGCCCGTGGCATTGAAGAACTTAACCAAAGAAAAGACATTGAGGTCATCATTATTGGCCGCGGTGGAGGTTCGTTGGAAGACCTGTGGGCCTTTAATGAAGAAGTAGTGGCCCGGGCAATTTTTGCATCCCGCATCCCTGTTGTTTCTGCGGTGGGGCACGAAATAGATTTTACCATTGCAGATTTTGTGGCCGACCTGAGAGCGCCGACTCCTTCGGCGGCGGCAGAGTTAACCGTGCCCCTTTTGCAAGACACGGTCAGGGAAATTCGCTCCCTGAATGAAGCGCTGATAACAACCCTGCAAAAGAAGTTGGAATATTATGCCGACCTGCTAAAAAGGTTGATGGACAGGCGGTTTTTCCATCAACCCAAAGAAATATTCAATCCGCAAATTCAACGCCTGGATGATTTGCACGTCCGGCTACTCCGGGGGCTGGAGCAAAGTCTGGTATCCCATCAACAAAGGTTGCAGGACAAAATACACCGACTATTTCAAGCTTCACCCGAAAAACATATTCAACATATGAAAGAAAACAGGATGATGCTGGAAAAAAGAATGTTGCATATCATCCACTCGCAGGTGCGTTTAAATAAGGAGCGCTTTGAAGGAATATTAAAAAATCTGAACGCCATCAATCCACTGGCTATTTTAGAAAGAGGCTATAGCATCTGTTCGAAAGATGGAGAATCTCTGAAAAATACGGAAGCGGTCAATCCGGGAGATACGGTTAAAATAAGGCTTTCTCGCGGGGGCTTGGATTGCACCGTAAAAAAAATTATAGAGGAAAACTAAGGCGAATATTATCTCAGGTCTTTTGGGGATAGGATTCCGATAATTTCATTGTCCCGGGTAACGGGCAGGTGGCGAAAGGATTTTTCATCCAGTAATTTTTTGGCGGAATCAAGGGTCTCGCCAACATCGATGGTTATTAATGCTTCGGATATTACGTCGGAAACCGGGGTCGAGTCGGCATCGAGGTTTTTAATGAGAACCTTGAGCATCGAATCGGTTTTGGTGATGATCCCAACAAATTTTTCGTCGTGAGTCACAAGGAGCGATCCGATGGCATGAGCATAAATTTTTTCAGTGGCACTTTTAATGCTCGCATCCTGACCAATACTTATAACGGGACCTGTCATGCGATCGCCAATAGTTGCCATAGTCACACCAAAAATATTATTTTTTAGAAAAAAACGAGATAATTGTTAATATAATTTTTCTAATGGTTTATTGTCAATATAAACTTGTTTGCAAAGAGGCTGATCATGAGTGAAATAAAATTTGAAAAAGCCATACAAAGGCTTGAAAAAATAGTCGATGACCTGGAAACGGGAGAACTGGACATTGATAAGTCCCTTGAGATATTTGAGGAAGGGATAAAGATGTCACGTGTTTGCTCAAAGAAATTGAGTGAGGCTGAAGCTAAAATTGAAAAGCTGACTCGCGACCAGAAAGGTGAATTGGTGACCGAACTTTTTCCTGTGGAAGAAGAAAAGGACAAATAAGAATATGAAAATCCGGCTCGATCAGTTACTGGTAAAAAAAAACTCACTACCTCGATAGAAAAAGCCCGTGCCATCATTCTAGCGGGTAAAGTAAGAATAAACGATGCCGTTGCCGATAAACCTGGTCGACTGGTTCCTGAAGATTATCTTCCCGTTATTATTGGCGACCCCCAACCCTTTGCCAGCAGAGGCGGGTTCAAGCTGGATCACGCCTTAAAACAATTCCATGTTTTACTTGCAGGAAAAACTGTCGTAGACGTGGGAGCCTCCACTGGCGGGTTCACCGATTGCCTTTTACAAAATGGCGTCGAAAAAGTGTATGCCGTGGATGTCGGTTACGGGCAACTGGACTGGAAGCTCCGTAGCGACCCCCGGGTTATTTGCCTGGACCGGAAAAACGCCCGAACCTTATCCAAAGAGGATATCGGAGAAATGCTGGATCTGGCTGTGATCGATGTGTCGTTCATCTCTCTCCAGCTTGTCATACCCCCTCTGCTGGAAATCCTCAAGCCCGAAGGAGAACTGGTCGCTCTGGTCAAACCTCAGTTTGAAGTGGAAAAAGAAGAAGTGGAAAACCGAGGCATTATTAAAGACCCGGCAAAGCACATTCGGGTGCTACTCGACTTGAACCGTTTTATTGAAGATAAAGGCTGGGCGATGACAGCGGTCACAGAATCCCCCATTACCGGACAAAAAGGCAATCGGGAGTTTTTGGTTCACTGCGTTCATGGTCGTTACGGAAAACCTGTTGAGGAAGAAGCCATCCGCCAAATTGTTCTGACCCGGCCAGTGTGACGCTGGACTCAATCGGCAATTTCTTTGTCATGCGGGCAAACGGTTCCTCAGCCCAACAAGTCATTGCTCGTTGGCCCCACGCCTAGTGGTTATAGTTCGTCTTTATAGACGATGAAGCTATCCGCTGGGTAGACCAGATGGGTGTCTCCCCACTGCTTGGAAGCCCCCGGTTTCCACTGCGTTTCGTCTTCGAGGAGTTTCATGCGCACGCCGCCCGAACCGCCATAAATGAGTAGGGCAACCCCGTCTCCAGATTCTTCCACCTTGCAGGCATAGGCTGGACAAGGCGTATTGGAACCTGCATCCCAACCAGTGATCTGAACCGGTTGCTCCTCACCGTTTACCGGGTATTTGATGCAATACAATTCCCGGGAAGGACTGATATCCCGGAAAATCATATTGAAGCTCCGGTCGGTGTTGGAATTGGACTCAACCTCGACAAACACAAACATTCTCCATTAAAGAATTGGGATGAGTGATCTTACCTTTATTCAGCGGGCGGGGCAAAGCATAAGCGGGTCGGAAAGAAAAAAGGCATAAAAAAATCGGGTGCATTTGCACACCCGATAGTTGGAAAAAGTTAATTCGCGAGAGTAACGGTCAGGCGCTGGCCGCCGCTTCTTTGTTGGGTGCCGGGGTATTACCCGCTGATCGGGATGCAGTAACTCTTGCTGCGGCGGCATCCGCAAGAATTTTGATGAAATTGACCAAAATTCGCATATCAAAATGCCCCTCCATATTGTTTTTCATTTCAGTCAGGGCGGCAAAAGGGGTCATGCCCGGTCGATTTGAGCGGGGAGCGGTCATGGCTCCAAAAACATCCATGATGTTACAGACTCTTGCGTACAGGGAAATCTTCTCGCCTTTTAACTGGAACGGGTAGCCCGTGCCGTCATACCTTTCATGATGCTCTGCGGCCATTTTTAAAATGTTCTCACTATAACATTTCATATCGTTGAGATCTTTGCGGCCTGCTGATGGATGTTTGCGAATGAACTGAAACTCCTGCGGCTCCAGTTTCCCCTCTTTCACTATGATTTCATAGGGAATGGATTTTTTCCCAACATCAAATAGCATTCCTCCCAGACCTATCTCGCGGATGGCTTCCGGTTTCATTTGCAGTTTATTTGCCAGTGCCAGGCAATATAACCCGACGTTGGCACAATGGGTATAGGTGTGGTAGTCCTTTTTAGTGACGAGGAACACATCTATAAACGCAAGGCTTCCACGATCCATGCATTCCTGAATAATTTTAACCAGTTCGTCCAGAGTGCGTAAAATGCGCGAAGAACCGATGTTCTCAAAATATTCCTTGAGTATCTGCTCGGTTACAAGATAGGCTTCTTTTAAAACCTGTTTGGGTGGTTGGGTTTCTAGGGCCTTTTGCAGATCTCTAACTTTGAAATCTTTATAGTATTTGATGAGGTCGGACTCATGGATGAAAAACTCCATGCAATCATCGGCTTCCAACATCTTTTTGATTTTTTCGTGATTTTCCGGAGTGTAGTCCACAAACTTCCGGAACAGCGGATCGTCATTCTCATCGTATTCCGCGAGATAAGAAATCTCAAAACCCTGGCCGCAGTTCTTATTCAGAAAACCACTATTTATCTCACGATAAAAATGAGCGATCGTATCCATATCGCTTGCTTCCCCCCAATTTGCTATTGAGACTACCGGAAGGTTTAGAAGAAATCTAAACTCCATCCAGATATTTTATAATATTCCAATTGTTGGATTACTAGCAATTTAATTCATAACTAACAAAAAGTCAACAGGTTAACGTAAAAAAATCAGATCTTTTTCAGGTTATTGATTTCATTAAATTCCCCCATTTGTGGGGGAAAGCTAAGATTTTACAAACTCTTAAAGTAACTGTAATCTTTTGAATTGAAATGTTTTGCAAAAATTTGCTGGAAGGGGTTGAAATTTTCCCCATTGCTTTGTTTATATGGGATATTGCGGTCGAATTGTATGAGTTCTTTAGCCGGGAGTCGGAAAAATGTATAAAGTGGTTTTATTAAGGCATGGTCAGAGTCAATGGAATTTGGAAAACCGGTTCACAGGCTGGACCGATGTTGACTTGACCGAGCAGGGAAAACAGGAAGCCGATGCGGCGGGAAAACTTTTTCTCGATGAAGGTTATACCTTCGACATAGCCTACACCTCCGTTCTCAAGCGCGCGATTCGAACTTTATGGATCGTGCTCGATAAAATGGATTTGATGTGGATTCCGGTCATTCGCTCCTGGCAACTGAACGAGCGCCACTATGGCGCCCTGCAAGGACTCGACAAAGCCGAAACCGCAGAAAAACACGGCGCCGACCAAGTAAAAATCTGGCGCAGAAGTTATGCCACGCCCCCGCCCCCGCTCCCTGACGATGACGACAGACTGCCGTCCAAAGATCCACGCTACAAAGGAATACCCAAAGATCAACTGCCCGCATCGGAAGCTTTAAAAAATACGGTCGACCGGTTCCTGCCCTATTGGTTCGATCAAATCGTACCTTCCATCAAATCCGGAAAAAAAGTTTTGATCTGCGCTCACGGCAATAGCTTAAGAGCCCTGGTCAAACATCTGGATGATGTCGGTGACGAGGAAATCCTGGAACTAAATATTCCCACGGGCATTCCCCTGGTCTATGAACTGGATGCAAATTTAAAACCCACTGACCACTATTACCTGGGCGACCCCGAAGCCGCAAAAAAAGCCGCCGAAGCCGTTGCCAACCAATCTGCTAGCCGCAAGGGCAACTGAGCAAGGACTCAACAAGCCGAAATAATTTTTTGCTCGCAGAAAAAGTTATTGCAGTCGGCCCCCGCCGAGTGGCGGCTCGCCGGGCCTAGTGGCAGTCTGTGGGTTTTAGCATTTCGCGGGCGTGTTCTAGAGAGGCGTCGGTGATTTTTTCTCCGCTCGACATGCGGGCGAGTTCTTCGACGCGTTCTTCGTGTTCGAGTTGGCGGATACTGGAGCGGGTGCGTTTGCCTTTGATTTCTTTTTCAACACGGAAGTGCGAAGAAGCCATGCCGGCAATTTGTGGTAGATGGGTGATGCAGAAAACCTGTTTGGCGCTGGCGACTTTTTGTAGTTTGGTTCCCACCTTTTCTGCGACCCTTCCACCGATACCGGTATCCACTTCATCGAAGATCATTACCGGAACGGTATCCTGATCGTTCAAGATAGATTTTAGAGCCAGCATCACTCGTGACAACTCACCGCCTGAAGCGATTTTCGCCAAGGGGCGTAGCTCCTCTCCCGGATTTGGGGAGAACAAAAATTCCAGCGTGCCCAATCCGGTGGGAGTGGGTTTCACTTTTTCTTTGCGAAATAGAATGAATCCATTGGGATCAGGGGGGTAGTCGAAACGCACGCCCAGCTGGACATTGCCCATGCTCAGTTCTTTCAGTTCTTTTTCAACGCTACTGGTAAGGTTTTTAGCGGCGGCTTCCCTTTTTTCCGCCAGACTGATGGCGAGTTTGGACAGCACCGCTTCCTTTTTCTTTAACTCGGCCTCCAGAGTCTTCATATTTTCATCGTTGGAGGCCAACTGCCGCAACTCTTCGTCGATCTTGTCACGACGCGCCAAAATTTCTCCGATGTCGTTGCCATATTTTCGTTTCAGTCCGCTTATCTCGGCGAGCCGATCCTCAATTTCCTCCAGCCTGTTCGGATTGAACTCCAAAGACCGATTGTAGTTGCGTAAAGAGTCCACCACCTCTTCGAGTTCATAGAAAGCGGAACGGGATCGCTCGACCGTTTCTTTCACACTGGGGTCGATATCGAGCACCGATTCCAGTTCTTTTAAAACCTGCCCGAGGTTTTCAATGACGGAGCCGCTTTCATCGGTCAACAGCGACTGGCTTTTTTGCAAGCCTTCGCGAATTTGTCCGGCGTGTTTCAGTTTATTGCGTTCGGCTTTAATTTCTTCTTCCTCTTCGGCTGAGAGTTGGGCCTGATCAATTTCGTTGAGTTGAAAGCTCAGGAACTCCTGTTTTTGTACGAGCTCCTGCTCATCCATTTTCAGGGACTGCAATTTTTTCGTTGCCGTCTGGTAGTCCGAGAAACTGTTGCCAAACTCATCGCGGACAGTTTTGCATTTGCCGTACAGGTCCAAAAGTTCGACGTGGACTTCAGGGTGGAGCAGGGTTTGGTGGTCGTGTTGCCCATGCAGATCGACCAGCCGGTCGCCTATTTTTGCCAGAGTCGAGACCGTGACCGGACTGTCATTGAGCAGGCAGCGATTTTTCCCGGTATTGGAAATCTGCCGTTTGACAAGTAGTTCTCCGTCCTCTATTTCGATCCCCGATTCCCGAATCAGTTCGAGAGTCTTGGGGTCGATGACCTCAAAGACCGCTTCGACAAAAGCGGTGGTTTCGCCGGAACGGATGGAGTCGGTATCGGCTCTGCCTCCGAGTAGAAGATTGAGCGCGTCGATGATGATGGATTTACCGGCACCGGTTTCACCGGTCAGCACGTTCAGTCCTTTACCAAAGTTCACGGCCAGATTTTCTATGATGGCGAAATTGCGGATTCTAATTTCTTTAATCATAGGTCTTGGGAATGAGTGGCCATCTTTTCTATCAACTCCTGGCCTTTTGTCCTAAGTTTTAAAAGCTTCTCATCGTTCGCAACATTATCGGTCAGACTAAGTAGGGTGGAAAGCGATTTTCGTGCGGAGGTGAAATTATTTTTAGTGTAATAAGCCTGGGCCAGTCCCAGGTGGTTTTCCGCATAATCGGGGCTCAGGCGAACCGCCTCTTTAAGGTGATCAATCGCTTGATCTGTGCTGCCACCAAGAAAAAAGGGCAATTCCAGATAGAATTTGCCCAGCGCGCGGTTTGGACCGCCGTTCTGGATAGCGGGATCAAGCGCCAACGCTTTTTTCATGTCCTGCTTGAAAGGATCGATGATTCCCAGACTGGACCAAATACCCTTCATTTCCCCCTGCTTGCCTCGGCATAAGGCGCGGAAAAAATAACCGCTGGCCGAGTCCGGCTGTATTTCCAGAGTCCGACTACTGCGCACAATGCACAGGTTGTAATGATTGCTTGCCATGTCCTCGTCTTCATTCCGCTTGGCGATTGCGTAGTGGGTTCGTGCCAACCGCCATTGCCATTCCGCATTACTCGGTTCCTTTTCGAGAATTTTTTGGATTTCCCCGGCGATGCGTTCAAACTCTTTCAAGGTTCTGGCTTGTCGGTGCTGTTCATCGATCTCGGCTTGTCCGGCAAAGGCGGTGTTCCCAGTTAAAATCACGAGAAACAGGGTTAGCAGGAGAGTCCCATACTGGCGAAGTCTCTTTTTTCGGGATAAATCTTTAGCCATGAGTCGCATAAAAAATTAGAATATATTTTAAGTTAAATTGCCCGGCAGGGTTGCGCTATAATTACGGAGAATCTCCATCAGCAATATGCAATATCTTTATTTTGCGAGCAAAAGTTATCTCGGCTTTACGGGCTATTGCTAATTACCACCGGTGATTCGCCGGGGCCCCACGCTTAGTGGTATCATAGACGATTATGAAAAAAATCTTAAGTGCTGTTCTCATTATAATTTTGGCTGCCAGTTCGCTCTGGGCAGAGCCCAAAGACCCCGAGGCTTCGGTGAAACAATTGCTGGGAGAAATCCGCCAGATTAAAGCGGATGTTTCGGACCCGGCGGACAACCAGAAGCATTCCCAGTCTGCTCTGAGTTTGCTGAATGTTGCTGAGATCAGCAAAAAAGCTTTGGGAAAGTATTGGGACAAGCGCAGCGACTTAGAAAGGGAAAAGTTTAAGACTTTGCTTGGTGAGTTGTTCGTCTATGTGGCGTTTCCTAGTTCCGCGAAATTTTTTGCTGAACTGGATCTTATATATGGAAAAACCAAAGAAAAAAAGAAAATCGTTGTGGTTCCCTTGACGGTGATCCATGAAAAGGAAGGGGAAGTCGACATCGATTTTCATATGACCCGGACTGCGGATAAATGGCAGGTCGTAGATGTCATTCTGGACGGGGTCAGCATGAGGAATAATTTGCGTAGCCAGTTTTATCAGGTGATTAAAAAAAAGAACTTCGATGAACTACTCCGCAAAATGAATAAGAAGCTAATTGCTTCAAAAGCCAAAGTCTGAAAAAGGCTTTTTAATAAAAGAAGATATGGAACAGAAAATGAAAAAAATTGGCATGGTGAGTTTGGGGTGTCCGAAAAACACGGTGGACACCGAGCGGGTTCTGGGCGATCTGGTTTCTTCGGGATTCAGCCTGACCCAGAATGAAGAAGATGCAGATGTGATTATTGTCAACACCTGCGGATTTATAGAGTCTGCCAAAAAGGAATCGATTGACACAATTCTGGAAATGGCCCGACACAAGACTGAAGGGAAATGCAAACAATTGGTTGTTACTGGATGCCTGGCCGAACGGTATGGTCAGGAGTTGCTCGATGAAATTCCCGAAATCGACCACCTGCTGGGTGTGGGCCAGTATCCGCAACTGAAAAATATTATTGACGATACCAGCGCGTTATCGAAAAACCATGTTGCCACGCCAGCCGAATTTTATGAGTCGTACACCGACCGGTTGTTGAGCACGGCTTTTTATACGGCGTATTTAAAAATCTCCGAAGGTTGTTCCAATCGTTGTGCGTTTTGCATAATTCCGAAAATGCGCGGACCGATGCGCAGTCGCTCGCCGGAATCTATTCTGGCCGAGGCCGAGAGTCTGGCCCGTAAGGGAGTCAAGGAGTTCAACCTGATTTCGCAGGACACCACCATGTATGGTTTTGATCTGGGCATGAAAGACGGACTGGTGCGCCTGCTTAAAGAGATGGTCAAGGTCGATGGGTTGGAGTGGATCCGACTCTTATATTGTTATCCGACATTTTTGAACTCAGAGATGATCGAGCTCATCGCCTCAGAACCCAAAATCTGCCGCTACATTGATGTGCCTCTGCAACATACGCATGACGAGATGCTTAAAAGAATGAAGCGGCAGGAAACCGAAGGCGGCGTGCGAAAAATGCTCGACGAGGTTCGGCAGAAGATTCCGAATGTAGCGTTGCGAACCACATTCATCACCGGGTTTCCGGGAGAGACTGAGACGCATTTTCAACATACAGTGCGGTTTCTTTGTGAAATGGAATTTGACCACGTTGGAATTTTTACTTATTCGGATGAGGAAGGCACCACCGCTTTTGATTATCCCGATCGGGTAGCACAAGAGGTCAAAGAAGAGCGTCGGGATATCCTGATGGGATTTCAAAAAGACATTGCGCTCAGAAAAAATCAGGAACGTGTGGGCAGAGTGGAGCCAGTTCTGGTGGAAGGTTTTGACCCCCAGGAAAATTATTTAATGACGGGAAGGCTCACCTCGCAGGCACCGGATATTGATGGACAGGTCATCCTGGAAAAATGCGAAGCCGAGCCTGGAGAAATTATTTCCGTACGTATAAATCAGGCTGCGGATTATGACTTGGTTGCAGAACCTATACAAACCACTGTTTCCCCATGAGTCTTAAACGTGTTGGCATTCTGACCGGTGGGGGCGATTGCTCTGGGCTCAACGCGGTGATCCGGGCCGTTACCCGATCCGCAATCATCCGTTATGAAGCCGAAGTCATTGGCATCGAGCAGGGCTTCGAAGGCCTGATCTTTGACCGACATCGCAAACTCACTGTTGCTGGAACCAAAGATATCCTGCCCTTGGGCGGAACCATTCTCGGGACCACCAACAAAGGCGATCCTTTCGAATACCGTCAGTTCGACAAAGACGGCAACCTGACTACTCAGGATTATTCCCAACAAGCGATCAAAAATTTCAAACGTCTTGAGCTGGACTGCCTGTTCGTGGTCGGCGGCGATGGCACCCTGCAGTTGGGTCACCAATTTTTTGAACTAGGCCTGCCGGTGATCGGAATCCCCAAGACGATTGATAACGATCTGGTGGGCACGGACTACACGTTCGGTTACCAGACTGCCGTGCAGGTAGCCTGCGATGCTTTGGACAGATTGCAAACCACCGGCGAAAGTCACCACCGGGTCATGATTCTGGAAGTCATGGGCCGGGGTTCTGGATGGATTGCTCTGGAAGCCGGAATTTCCGGCGGAGCGCATGTCATTCTTATTCCGGAAATTCCTTACGATCTGGAAAAAGTCCTCGAAAAAATCCGCTTGCGGGCAGAAGGGGGAAGTCCGTTTAGTGTGATCGTGGTGGCCGAAGGCGCCAAAGAGATTGGCAAGGAAGCGATCACCAGTGAGGCAGCATCCACCCGTTTGCAGGGAGTCGCGCAGTTGGGGGGCGTGGGCAACTACATCGCTAAACAATTGAGCGACCGAATCGATTTGGAAGTGCGTTGCACGGTATTAGGGCATACGCAACGGGGCGGTACTCCACTGGCTTTTGACCGGGTTCTCGGCACCCGGCTGGGAACACAGGCGGTGGAAGCCGCCGCAGAAGGCAAATTTGGTACCATGGTGGCCTTGAAATGTCAGGATATTGCCCTGATTCCATTGGAAACTCTGGCCGGAGTTGTCCGCTATGTCCCGGCAGACGGTCAATTGGTCCGTACCGCCGAGTCGATAGGCATTTGTCTCGGGCGATAGGGGAAAAAGGCCAAAAATCGACCCGTCAGGCCTTATTTTGGCGGGTTTCGTATTGTCACACACCGTTGAATATGTTAGTCTGACGCTACAATTTAGTTCCCTTTCGGGAACTTCCCAAAAAAATCTCTCACGTTTCCGGATCAAGCCAAGGGTGGCCTACGGGTTCTTGGCGCGAGGCGATGGAGGCGGAGGTACAACCCAATCACCTTTAAGGAGTTTGCATGTCTGAAATCACTATGAAGCAGTTGTTGGAGTCGGGAGTCCATTTTGGACATCAGACTAATCGTTGGAACCCCAAAATGAAACCTTATATCTATGGGGTGCGTAGCGGGATATATATTATTGATCTGCAGAAAACTCTGGTCCGTTTTCAGGAAGCTGAAAAATGCGTCCGGGAATTGGCTCGGGCCGGCAAGAAGATCCTTTTTGTGGCGACCAAAAAACAGGCGCAGGAACTGATTGCCGAAGAAGCCACCCGCTGCGGAATGTACTACATCAATCAAAGATGGCTTGGCGGTACGCTGACGAACTTTGCCACCATTCGCAAGAGTATCGCCCGGTTGCATGAACTGGAAAAAATGGATGAAGAAAACCAGTTCGATCTTTTACATAAAAAAGAAGCTTTGAGAATGAGACGAGAAATTGAAAAGCTGAATAAATTCTTCAGAGGCATCAAAAATATGAAGGATCTACCGGATGCTCTTTTCATCGTCGATACACGAAAAGAAAAAATCGCGCAGGCTGAAGGTCAAAAGCTGGGCATTAAAATCATCGCTATGGTCGACACCAATTCCGACCCGGACGGCGTGGACTATCCCATCCCGGCAAACGACGACGCAATGCGTTCTATCAAGCTGTTTGCCCAGCGGATTGCGGATGTCTATCTGGAAGGGCAGGAAATGAACAGGGCCAGCCAGGCTAAAAAAGAGGCGGAGAAAAAACCTGCACCCAGTGATGCGCCGGAGGAACCGGTTACGGTTGCCAGTGACAACGGGGCCAGCGAAAGCTCTGTGCCTGCCTGAACTACTGAACATCCCCCCCCCGGTTCCTATAGGTCACCCTTTAAGGAAAGAGCATCTCCGGATGGAAGCCGGGAGTCTAAAAAACCGGTTGCGACGGAAAAATTAAGGGGCGCTCTAATAAATTAGAACTTTATGAGCTTGCTATTCGCCGCCTCTTAAAAGTATGAGGCGGCGTTAAATCTGATTTTTGAATTTTAATAAACAATTTTTGATTAGGGAAATGGAATGGAAATAACTGCTGCGATGGTTAAGGAATTACGCTCTCAGTCGGGAGCAGGAATTATGGAATGCAAGTCGGCCCTGAAAGAAACCCAGGGCAATGTGGAAGAGGCGATCACCCACCTCAGAAAAAAGGGACTGGCAAAGGCCGATAAAAAGGCCGATCGCCAGACCGGTGAAGGAATCGTTGGTTCCTACATTCATCAGGGCGGCAAGATTGGCGTGATGATCGAGCTTAATTGCGAAACGGATTTTGTGGCCAACACCCCCGACTTTCAGGGACTGGTCAGGGATATTGCCATGCATATTGCGGCGGCCAAACCGCGTTTTGCCACCCGCGAAGAAGTGACGGAAGAGGTTCTGGCAAAAGAACGGGAAATCTTTGCCCATCAGGCCAAGGAATCTGGAAAGCCGGAAAACATTGTTGAAAAAATGGTTACCGGAAAAATGGAAAAATTCTACGAAGAGAACTGCGTGTTGGAGCAACCGTTCGTCAAGGATACCAGTGTTACTATTGGCGAATTGATCAAACAGAAAATTGCCCTGCTGGGTGAAAATATCAATATTCGTCAATTTTCAAGATTTGAAGTTAATGGGTGAGCCGATTTATAAAAGGGTATTGTTGAAGCTGGGCGGAGAAACACTGGCCGCTGAAGAAGGTGCGTTTGGTCTGGATCAGGGTGCTCTGACAAATATTACAGAAGAAATCCGCGAGGCCAGAGATCTTGGAGTGGAAATTGCCATTGTCATTGGAGGTGGCAATATTCTAAGAGGCGCGTCCTTGAGTTCCATAGGAATCGAGCGCACCACCGGCGACTATATGGGGATGCTCGCGACGGTGATCAATGGCCTGGCGTTGCAACATGCTTTGGAGAGTGTTGGAATTCCCACCCGCCTGCAGTCAGCTATCGAAATTCAGGCGGTGTCCGAAGCCTATGTGCGCCGTCGCGCAATTCGTCATCTGGAAAAAGGGCGTATTGTTATATTCGCAGGCGGAACAGGCAACCCCTATTTCACCACTGATACTGCAGCATCTCTAAGGGCCATGGAAATTGGCGCGGAGGTGATTTTCAAAGCTACCAAGGTCGATGGAGTCTACTCGGCTGATCCCAAGACAGATGAAACGGCCACGAAGTACAAGGAGCTGTCTTATCTGGATGTGCTGAAGAAAGGCTTGAAGGTTATGGACTCGACCTCGGTATCTCTATGTATGGATAACAAACTACCGATGGTCGTTTTTAACTTTCGCGATAAACATAGTATTAAACGGGTTCTGTTGGGTGAAAAACTCGGCACCACAGTGGGAGTCTTAAAATGATTGCTGATTTAATCCACGACGCAGAAAAGAAAATGGGGATTTCAATCGACCATCTGCATCATGAGCTGGGAAAGTTGCGCACAGGCCAGGCTTCGATTGCCCTGTTGGATGATCTCAAGGTCGACTATTACGGAACCCCGACTCTTTTGAGTCAGGTGGCGACTTTAGGCACACCGGACAGCCATACCCTGACGATCCAGCCCTGGGAAATATCGATTTTGAAGGATATTGAGAAAGCCGTGCAGTCATCAGATCTTGGTCTGACTCCTAACAGTGATGGTAAGACGATTCGCCTTAGCATTCCACCGCTGACCAGCGAGCGTCGGCAACAATTGGTCAAGCTGGTGAAAAAGTATTCTGAAGACAGTAAGGTGGCGGTCCGGAATGTGCGGAGGGATGTTAACGACAAGCTGAAAAAGTCAGAAAAAAACCATGAAATCTCGAAAGACGAAAGTCATAAGGCCGTGGACGATATCCAGAAAATGACCGACAAATTTGTCGCTGAAATTGATAAAATTGCCCAAGTTAAAGAAAAAAATATGATGGATGTGTGAAGCAGTTTTTTGTAGTATCTTTTCAGTATGCAGGTAGTATGTTTATCCGAGAGCCCCTCTTCTTCTTACCGGTGGGTTTGGCCGATTAACCAGGAGCCGCCTCCTTGGTCGATACAGCATTACAGGAAAAAATAGATCCCAATCGTTTGCCCAGGCATGTGGCCATTATTATGGATGGCAATGGGCGCTGGGCGCAAAATCACTCCCTCCCTCGTATTGAAGGTCATTGGGCTGGTGTCAAGGTCGTGGACCGCATTGTCACCCTGAGCCGCAAACTCAACCTGGAAGCTTTGACCCTCTACTCGTTTTCCGATGAGAACTGGAACCGCCCTTCCGCAGAAATCAACACGCTCATGAAAATTCTGGATTTTTATTTGAAGAAGGAAGTGAAGCGAATGAAAGATGAAAATATCCGTTTCAATACCATTGGGCGTGTTGAGGAATTGCCCGAGGCGATTCAAAAATTGATCCGTCATACTATAGAAGATACCAGCAACAATACCGGTATGGTCCTCACTCTGGCGCTGAGTTATGGCGGCAGGCAGGAGATCATCGACGCAGTGAAAAATATTGCCGAGCAGGTGCGCTCGGGAGAAATCAGGCCGGAAGAAATTGATCAGTCCATGTTTGAATCGTTTCTTTCCACGCACCCTCTTCCCGACCCGGACCTTATTATCAGGACCAGTGGAGAAAGAAGGATCAGTAATTTTCTTTTGTATCAGAGTGCTTATACCGAATTGCACTACACCAATGTGTTGTGGCCAGATTTTTCGGATGATGATTTTCTGAACGCGATCATTGACTTTCAAAGCAGAGATCGGCGCTTTGGAATGACGCAAGAGCAAATTATCAAAGCTAACCATTGACCATTCCTACTGAGAAACCTGCATCCGTGACTTTAAACATCTCCACAAAAATTCATAAAAACCTGACAGGAGTCGGCTCTTGAAACGCCTTATCACTGGAGCTATAGCCATTCCCATTGTGTTGGGAATAGTGTTGTACGGCTCGCCTCTTTTATTCTTTGGTTTTGTCGTGGCGGTGGCTTTGGTTGCCAGCTACGAATACTTTTCCATGATTTCCAATATGGGTGTGGAAGGTTTTCCCGTAGAGGGCGGGGTGTTGAGTTTCCTGCTTCTACTGGGTTTCTATCTGGGTACCCAGTATTTACTTTTATTTGCCGTCCTTCTTCCTGTGGTTTTGTTCACGACATGGTTCTTCAGAGAAAATGATGTGAAGGTGGCTTTGGATCCGATTGCCTACACGGTTCTGGGAGTTTTCTATATTGCCGGTCTGGGTGGCTACTTCCTGTTGATCCGCAATCTGGAAGGTGGAAGCCAGATGATCGTGTTTATCCTGCTTCTGATCTGGGCCGGTGATGCGGCGGCCTATTATGGTGGCCGGGCCTTGGGCAAGCACAAGCTCATGCCTGTGGTCAGTCCCAACAAGACGGTGGAAGGAGCTATCGCCAATATACTGGGAACTCTTTTGGCCGCAGTAATTGTCAAATTATGGTTTTTTCAGGAGTTTTCGCTAACGCATTGTTTGATTGTGGCCTTTATATGCGGTATCATCGGTCAGTTTGGGGATTTTTCGGAATCTCTGATAAAAAGAAATTGTCGGGTGAAAGATTCTGGCTCGCTAATTCCGGGCCACGGCGGTTTTCTCGATCGCATTGACAGTCTGTTGTTTGCCGCCCCGGCCTTCTATTGTTATTACCAATTGTTCTTGGGGACATAATCAAACCCCGTCAGGACAACTTCATGAAAAAGATATCCCTTCTAGGCTCGACGGGTTCCATCGGTGTCAACACGCTGGACGTCATAGAACGCTATCCCGAGAATTTTCAGGTTTGCGCCCTGTCCGCCGGAAGCAACGTGGAGCTGTTCGCCCGCCAGATTCGGAAATTCAAGCCCGCGCTCGCCGCCCTGTTTGACACCACCAAAGTGGATGCGTTGAAAAAGCTGGTCGCCGATCTGGATGTGGAAATTGTTTCTGGTCAGGAGGGTTCGGTTTCTGTCGCTTCTTTTTCGGAAGCTGACTTGGTCGTTTCTGGAGTGGTGGGAAGTGCCGGACTACTCCCGGCCATCGCCGCACTCAGAGCCGGTAAAAACCTGGCGCTTGCCAATAAAGAAACGCTCGTCATTGCCGGCGAACTGGTGCTGAAAGAAGCCGCACTCACCAACACTAAAATCATTCCGATCGACAGCGAGCACAGCGCAATTTTCCAGGCTCTAAACGGAGAAAAACTGGAGCGCATCAAAAAAATTATTTTGACCGCGTCCGGGGGGCCTTTCAGAACTTTCAGTCTCAAGCAGATGGAAAACGTCACGGTGAAAGAGGCGCTCAATCACCCAAACTGGAGTATGGGGGCCAAAATCACCATCGACTCTTCCACCATGATGAACAAGGGCCTCGAATATATAGAAGCTAAATGGTTGTTCGGCGTGGAGACTAACGTCGAGGTCATCGTTCACGCGCAGAGCATCATTCATTCGATGATCGAGTTTGTCGACACCTCCATCATGGCGCAATTGGGCATCCCCGATATGCGGGTTCCCATCGCTTACGCCCTGACTTATCCGGATCGTTTTGAAAGTGAACTTCCCTCTCTGGATTTGGCGACAATGGGTGACCTGACTTTTGAGGCTCCCGACTACGAAAGATTTCCCTGCCTGCAACTGGCGATGGATGCCATGGAAATGGGCCAGACTCTGCCGGCAGTGCTCAACGCCGCTAACGAAATCGCAGTGCAGGCGTTCCTCGATGAACTGATCCCCTATAAAGATATCGCAGAAATTATTCGCATGGTGATGCATAATCACCGCCCGGTTCCCCTTAAGGAATTGCAAGATGTTCTTGAAGCCGACCGCTGGGCTCGCGAAGAAGCCACAAAACTAATAACAGTCACCCATTAGCATGGGAGGCAAATAGCAATAGCTTTACGGGGCGAGAATAAACGTATCTCGGCCTAAGTTGCTTTTGCCCAGTTCCCCCCTGACAAGGGGGCTAGGGGGGTTTATGAATTTATCTAATATTCGTATTGGCAATGGTTATGATGTGCACCGCCTGGTTGAGGGTAGAAAACTCATCCTCGGCGGGGTCGAGGTTCCGCATTCGATGGGACTCGACGGGCACTCCGATGCCGATGCTTTGATTCATGCGTTATGCGATGCTTTGCTCGGAGCCATGGGCGCGGGGGATATCGGCGCCTACTTCCCCGATACCGACCCGAGGTGGAAAGGCATCTCCAGTTTGCTGCTCCTCAAAGAAGTCATGCGCATGTGTCGGGAAAAAGGTTTTGAAGTTGCCAACACCGATTCGGTGATTGTTGCGCAAAAACCCAAGCTGTCTCCACATCTTGAAGAAATGAAAAAGAATCTTGCCACGGCAATGGATGTCGAAACGGACCAGATAAATATTAAAGCCACCACAACCGAAAAGCTTGGTTTCGCCGGGCGGGAAGAAGGCATCGCGGCTTACGCCGTTGCCTTGCTGGTAAAAAATGTCTGACCTTAACGAACGCATCGTAATCACAGGAATCGGGTTGACCGCCCCCAATGGCAACAACCTGAAAGAGTTTCGGCAAAACCTGCTCAACGGGGTTTCGGGAGTAACAAACTTCGAGACTCGCTATATGGGGCAGGTCCATGCCGGAGTTTGTGATTTTGATGAACTGAAATATCAGAAGAAAAAAGAACGTCGTCGCGGCACACGAGTGGGTTCCGTCGCAATCTACTGTTCGCAGGAAGCCATCGCCGATGCTGGCATTGATCTCGAAGCGATTGACCGTTCCAAAGTCGGTGTCTATCTCGGTGTGACTGAACACGGCAATGTCGAAACTGAGAACGAAGTCTACAACATCAGCCAGTATGGTTATGACACCAAGTTTTGGTCGCACCATCATAATCCCCGCACGGTGTCCAACAATCCGGCGGGCGAAGTGACCTTGAACATGAAAATCACCGGGCCGCATTACACCATCGGTGCGGCCTGTGCAGCTGGTAATATGGGTGTCATCCAGGGCGTACAGATGTTGCGCTTGGGCGAAGTCGATCTTGCTTTGGCGGGCGGGGTGTCTGAGAGCATCCACACCTTCGGCATCTTTGCCAGTTTTAAAAGTGAAGGCGCACTGGCCGAGCACGAAGACCCAACTAAAGCCAGCCGCCCGTTCGATAAAAACAGGAATGGCATTGTCTGTTCAGAAGGCGGGGCCGTCTACACGCTCGAACGATTGCCAGACGCGCAAAAACGCGGCGCGAAAATTTATGGCGAAATTGTCGGCTATGCCATCAATTCCGACGCTATCGATTTCATCCTGCCCGATCCGGGCCGACAGGCCGAGTGCATACGACTCGCATTGGATAGAGCCGGACTCAAACCTAACGACATCGACATCCTCAATGCCCATGCCACCGCAACGCAGATGGGCGATATTCAGGAAGCCAAAGCCATCCGCGATGTGTTTGGCGAGAACAGCAAGACGCGCATCAACAACACCAAAAGTTTTATCGGTCACACCATGGGCGCCGCAGGCACGCTGGAACTTTCCGGCAACCTGCCCGCTTTCGATGACCTCATGGTTCACCCCACCATCAACCTAGACAACCTCGACCCGGATTGTGCCTTGAACAACCTGGTCGCCAACAAACCAGAAAAACTCCCCTCCGTAGATTACATCATGAACAACTCCTTCGGCATGTTCGGTATCAACTCTGTCCTTATAGTAAAACGCTACCACTAGGCGTGGGGCCAGCGGCCAGCATATTTTATTCGGTTAAGAGAAATTATTCTGCTAGGTTAAAGAAGTAATTACTCCCATTTATCAGGAGACCGGGATGATTGAAATCGTTATTGGCATTTTGGTTTTTGCCGGGATTGTGACGGTTGTCTTATTACGTAAAGGCAAGTTCGGTAGCCTCAAACTCGGCTTGGGAAAAGATGGAGTGAAGGCAGAAGTAGAAGCCGCAAAACCCCCGAATGCACCAGCCGTCCAAAATGACCAGGTAACCACACAGCATATTCACTACGGCTTGGATCAGGCAGGCATTACAAAATTATTTGAGGATCAAGAAAAAAACATTGAAGAGAAAATCTTAAAGCTTGGTGAACGGGTTAAGGATTCGTTAAGTTCGGGGGTTCCAGTAGATCAAAAAGTTATCGCAGAAAAGACCAGCTTGGAGCAGGAGCTGGAGGGTGCGCGCGCCAAGCTGGCCGATACTCAAAAAGCATTGGCGGAAAGAAAGACAGTTTTAGCGGAAACAGAAAAGGCTCTTGAAAACGAGAAGCTGAAGAATTCTGTTTCGGAAGAGGAGTTGGCGGAAGCAAAACGAAAGCTGGAAGAAGGGGACGCTTCGGCGTTAGAGGAATTGCTCTCCCATTATATGAAGGAGAAGAAAAGCCAAGACGAGCCTTGGGCGGCGGTGGCCCACGCTCTCGGTAAACTGGCTGAGGATCGCATTGACTATCAAACCGCACAGAAATATTACAGTCAGGCGGTGGAGCTTGCCTCTAAAAACGCACTTTATTTAAATAACGCGGGATTCATGGCTAATATCTTGGGTGAACATGATCAAGCCATTGAGTATTACGAGAAGGCGCTGGAATCTGATCTAAAATCATTTGAGCCCGAACATCCTACTGTGGCAATAGACTGGAACAATCTGGGGTTTGCGTGGAGAGAAAAAGGTGAGTACGACAAGGCGATAGAATATTATGAGAAGGCCTTGCACGTTGTTGAGAAGGCCGGTCTTCAACACAGGGTTCAACTGGTAAAAAAGCCAATATTGCCGAATCGAAAAAACTGCGCGGTGACCAGTAGGCCAGGATGATTTGGAACCTCTCAAGCAATATCCGGGCTAATTACCCCCTTTTTTGTCCCCACGGAGGGTGGATTTAGGGTTGAAATTGGCCCTATCTTCTATTAAAATCAAGGTTAACGGAGACTTGGGAGAGTGCAGTAATGACGATTGAAGAAGTAAGGCAGATTATTCTTAATATCCTTGCCGATATAGCCCCGGATGAGGATATCAGTTCTATTGACGATAACACCAAATTGCGCGACCAGATTGACCTGGATTCGATGGATTTCCTCGATATCGTTATGGAACTTAGAAAACGTTTCAACATAGAAGTACCGGAAAAAGATTACGAACATCTGGCTACCATGGCCGGTTGTGTTTCTTACCTCACCCCCTTATTAAAAAACCGGCCCTTGGCCAGTAGTTAAGTTTTCTACCCCGCCCTTTTTTGATTGCAAATTTCTTACAGATTCTAAATACATTTAACCAATTGCAGAAACTGTTATTGTGGAGCTCCATTCGTCGTCGCGAGCGACTGAAGGGAGCGTGGCGATCCAGTCTTTCTGGATTGCTTCGTCGCTGTTGGCTCCTCGCAATGACGGGCAATGGTTTGTTGGGCCGAGATGACCTTTTGCTCCCCAGAGATAGCTATTGCAGTCGGCCCCACGCCTAGTGGGTGCCTAGTGGTGGTATAATTTGACTATGCGTTATGACACGATTGTTATAGGTGCGGGATTATCGGGATTAGCCGCTGGCATTCGCCTGGCCATGTTCGACAAAAAAGTCTGCATTGTTGAAAAGCATGTTGAGTTGGGCGGGTTGAACTCTTTTTATGTAAGAAAAAACCGCACCTTCGATGTTGGGCTTCATGCCATGACCAACTTCACCGCCAAGGGTGTTCGGTCTTCGCCATTGGGCAAGCTTCTCAAACAACTTCGATTCAGTCATGACGACTTCCGCCTGTGCCAGCAAGAGATATCGGAGGTGCGCTTCCCTGAGAAATCTTTTCGCTTCACCAACGACTTTGAGTTTATGCGTCAGGAAGTGGCGGAACAGTTCCCCGATCAGATAGACGGATTCAACAAACTGGCGGAAAAGATTCTGGCTTTCGACGAACTGAATCTTGATGACGGCGAGCGTCTTTTATCTCAACCTGTTTTGGAATCATTCATCAGCGATCCTGTACTGATCGACATGTTGTTTTGTCCGTTGATGTATTACGGCAACGCGCGTGAAGGCGATATGGATTTCTATCAGTTCGTCATCATGTTCAAGAGCATTTTTATTGAAGGTTTTTCGAAGCCTGAAGGCGGCATGCATTATATTCTCCATCTCATGGCCGAGCGGTTCAAGGAACTGGGCGGCGAGTTGAAGATGGGCAACGGGGTGAAAACCATCAACGCCAGTGCGGGGACGGTCGGCTCGGTGACGCTTGAGAACGAGGAAGAGCTGGACACCGTCGCAGTGCTTTCTTCCATGGGGTATGTGGAAACGCTGAACCGTTGCCAGCCGGAACTTGCCGAAACCGGAACTTGCGAGACCGGGCAGGTGTCTTTTATGGAGTCACTTTTTGTGGTGGATAAGGAACCGCGCGAGTTGGGTTATGACCGCAGCATTGTCTTCTTTTCGACTCAGCCGAGGTTCAACTACAAGGTGCCGGCGGATCTGATCGACATTTCCAGCGGTGTTTTGTGTTGCTCTAATAATTTTAAATATCCGAAACCCCTTGAAGAAGGGTTGATTAGGCTGACCAATCTGGCCAGTTTCGACAAATGGGACAGCCTGCCCAGAAAAGACTATATCGCCGCCAAAAAAGAGTGGAGGGGCCGGGCTTTAGAGGAGTTATTCACATTTTCCCCCGATTTTCGCGATAATGTGGTATTTTTAGATTCGTTTACGCCTAAGACCATAAAGAGATATACAGGCCATATTAACGGGGCCGTCTATGGATCGCCGGAGAAGATTAAGAACGGAAAAACCCCTGTCAAAAACCTGTATATATGCGGGACAGACCAGGGGTTTTTAGGTATTATCGGGGCCACGTTGAGTGGAATATCCATGGCCAACTTGCATCTTTTACGATAAACGGGCAAAAAATAATCTTTTGATCTAATGAACAAACCACCAAGAAACTGGTTAAAGGGTGTCTTGTCGGCTTACGACACGGTCGTGATCGGCAGCGGTCTGGCAGGAATGACGTCGGCCAATCTTCTCGCCAAGCTGGGACATAAGGTTTTGCTGGCCGAGCATCATTATAATATGGGCGGCATGGCGACCTGGTTCAAACGCAAGGGCGGGCATGTCATGGATATCTCCCTGCACGGGTTCCCCTGCGGAATGATCAAGACTCTCAGAAAATACTGGACTCAGGATATTTCGCACCGGGTCATCCAGCTCAAAAATGTGCGTTTCGACAACCCGCAGTTTTCTGTTAATACCTCCTTCGACAAAATCGATTTCACCCATATATTGCGCGAGCGTTTCGGTATTTTAAGAGAAGTGATCGACGAGTTCTTTTTAACCGTCCGCGACATGAACTTCTATGACGAAGTGGTCATGACCACCCGCGAACTTTTTGAGAAATATTTTCCCGGCCGCACCGATGTCTGGCGGTTTCTCATGGAACCGATCACCTACGCCAATGGCTCGACCCTCGATGACCCGGCAATCACTTATGGCATTGTGTTTTCCAATTTCATGGATAAGGGAGTGTTCACCTATCAAGGCGGGACCGATCATCTGATTAAAGAAATGAAGCAGGAGCTGTTGCGAAACGGTGTAGACATTCGCACGCACTGCATGGTCGAAAAAATTTATGTGGATGATAAAACGGTGCAGGGGGTTCGCATCAACGGGCAGGACATTCAGTGCAAGTCGGTGCTTTCCAATTCCAACTTGCTGACCACCATCGAGCAGCTGACTGGTGAGGAACATTTTGATCCTGAATTTATCAAAGAGGTCAAAAAAGTTAGGCTCAACAATTCCAGTTGCCAGGTTTATATGGGCATTAAAACAGGAGAGACCGTGCCGAATGTGGGCGACCTGCTGTTCTCATCCGAGGCCGACGAATACTGTACAGACCAAATATTGAGCAAAGATGTTACCAGTCGCACGTTTTCGTTTTATTATCCGGAAATTCGCCCCGGTACCAATCGATACTCTATCGTTTCTTCGACCAACGCCCGCTATCAGGACTGGGCGAACCTGAGCGAATCCGAATACAAAAAAGACAAGCATCATCTCGAGCAAACCACTCTCGATGCGCTGGAAAAATATGTTCCGGGCATACGCAAAAAGGTCGATCACGTGGAAGCCTCGACCCCAAAAACTTTCAAGCGTTACACCCTACACCCTTCGGGCACTTCATTTGGAACCAAGTTTGAAGGACTCAAAATAAGCCGGGATCTTCCTAAACAGATCAATGGGTTGTTCCATGCCGGTTCGGTGGGGATTATCATGTCGGGCTGGCTTGGAGCGGCGAACTATGGGGTCATTGTCGCCAACGAAACCGATAAATATCTCCGTCAGTTGAGTCCAAGCCTGGTGACCGCATCCGCTTGACCTCACATTAGCGGTTCTTTCCTCTTTCCTGAAACTCATTTTACATATAACATACTGAGATGGAATTTGATTTTACAGGCCAAACGGCCTTGGTTACGGGTGGAACGCGCGGTATAGGCCGGGCTATTTCCGAGGCGTTTCTGAAAGCCGGAGCGAAAGTTGTCGCCACTTATCGGAGCAACGATGAGGAGGCAGAGAACTTTAAACGTGCCAATGCCGGCCACGCCGATTGTCTCGACATTCATAAGTTCGATGTTACAGATTATGAAGCGGTGGAAAAGTTTTATAAAGATATTGAAGCGAAGTATGAAAACTTCCAGATTCTTGTTATTAGTTCTGGCATTCGATCCGATTCGATTGTCGGCATGATGAAAGCGGAAGACTGGAACCGGGTTATCGACACCAACCTGACGGGAACTTTCAATTTGAGTAAACTGGCGGTGCAGTCGATGATGCGCCAAAGGTATGGACGGATCATCACTTTAACCTCTCCCATCGGCAAGTTCGGGTTTGCGGGTCAGGCCAATTACTCCGCGTCAAAAGCGGGACAGGTGGCATTCATGCGATCCCTTTCCAAGGAAGTAGCGAGCCGGAAGATAACCGTAAATTGCGTTTCGCCGGGATTCATCGACACCGACTTCATTGGCGATCTGCCGGAAGAGCAGAGAAAATCCTACAAGGACCAGATTCCCCTGAAACGTTTTGGCACTCCGGAAGATGTCACCTACCCGGTGTTGTTTCTGGCTTCAAAAGAATCTTCTTACATCACAGGCTCGGTGTTAGAGGTAACCGGGGGACTATAGAATGTCACAGGACTTTCTTCAATATATTCCCCATCGCCCGCCTTTCCTGTTTGTTGATCGGGTGCTTGAAGAAACTGACAATAGCATCAAGACGGAAAAAAAGATTGACCCGAAAGAACCGTTTTTTGAGGGCCATTATCCGGGAAGACCGATCATGCCGGGAGTGTTAATCTTCGAAGCTATTTTTCAGGCTGGCGCCATCATGATGGGCAAACGCATCGCCAACGAAGGCAAGATCCCTGTTCTTACCCGGGTCAACAACATCAAACTCAAGCACGCCGTTCATCCCGGAGATACCCTGCAGATTGAGGTGACCCTCAATGACCTGATCAGCAGTGCCGCTTATATGACGGGAAAAGCCAGCGTCAATGGTAAGACTGCGGTCACCCTGGAGTTTTCTGCTATGCTGGTTGCGGAAACAAAATAATATTTTTTGGTTTGGAAAAATTTAAACTGAACCGTGAATTGAGAGGCAAATAGGAAAAATGAGTTTTTTGGATCTTGAAAAGAAAAACTTCTTGGTGACCGGAGTGGCTAACAGAAAAAGTGTTGCCTGGCATATTGCTAAGACGTTGGAGGAGGAAGGCGCGAAGGTCATTTACAGTGTCCGCTCCGAAGACCGTAAGAAATCTTTGGAAAAACTTCTGGCGGGGAAAATCGTCGTCGTTTGCGATGTGGAAAAAGAGGAAGAAGTTGAACGGCTAAAGACTCAAGTTGCTGAGCACTGTAAGGTTTTGCACGGACTCGTCCACTCAATAGCTTTTGCTAATTATTCCGAAGGCTGGAAACCGTTTCATGAAACGCCAAAAAAAGATTTTCTCCAGTCCATCGATATCAGTTGTTATTCCCTGATCCAGCTTGCCAATGTTTTTAAGGACTTGTTGGATGAACAGGCCTCTGTCGTTACGGTATCGATTTCTACCACGCGAATGGCGGCAGAAAATTATGGCTACATGGCTCCGGCAAAAGCGGCGCTCGATTCCACGCTCTGTTTTCTGGCGAAATCGTTCAGCGCTTTTTCTAAAGTCCGATTCAACTCCATCAATCCTGGTCTGCTCAAGACATCGGCGTCAGCAGGCATCCCCGGTTATATTGATTCCTACCTGCATGCCGAAAAAGCAACATTGAGGAAAAAATCCTTGACCACTCAGGAGGCGGCCAACGCCGCAGTATTTTTATTGAGCGAACGCGCCAGCGGTATCAACGCTCAGGGTCTGGTTCTCGATGCTGGAATGTCCATCAACTATTTTGATCAGGAATTAATTAAGCCTACCAGGCATGGGGCTGACTAGCAATGACTTGTTGAGCCGAGAGAACGTTTGCCTGCAAGATGAAGACATTGCAATTTGCCCCTGCGGCTAGCAGTTACAGGCTGAATTTATTTTTGAAGATTGTGGCGCAGGCGTGATGGTTGTTTTGGCGAAGTGCTCCCATCAATTCTAACAGGCCTTCCCGGGTAGTAGATTCTTTAATATCCAACTCATGGGTTTTAATGATTTTCTCAATACTTCCTATATAATAAGAAATCATTTTAGTGTCTCCGCGCTCGATAAACTCCTCCGTTTTGCTTTGTACAAGCCTGAGTCCTTTGCTCTGACTGAGCTTTCGCAGGGGTTTGATGACTCTTTTTATCGCAGATACTTCTGCATTGTTTTCCGTCTGTTTAATTTCGGCCGGTTCATTTTCTGCCACCTCAAAGGACTGATTCAGCCGCTTATTAATTTTATCAACCAGTCCTGTTTCTTTGGCTTTTTTAAGCGGACCAATGGCATGCATATAGCTTTCCACTGCTTTTTGATTGTCCTGCATAAGGGTATAGGCGTCTCCGAGCTGTTTCAGAAATAGTCCTTTGTATCTGTTGTCGTGGTGTTTCTCAGCCAATCGGAGTCCTTCTTTAAGCAGGGTCATGGCTCGTTCAATATCTTGCGACTTTGTATGAATGGTTCCAAACTTCAGGAGAATTTCCAGTTCGTCTTTTCTTTTCCCCAGGCTTCGGGCCAGCCCCAGGCTTGCCTCAAAATAATCTTCCGCATTGGTAAGGTCTTGCGCTTCGCCCAGACAGAATCCGAGATGTTTGAGGAAGGTTTCCACGCAATGTCCGTTTCCGTTGGCTCTTGCCTTTTTTTGTCCTTCTTTCATCGCCTCGATGGCTTTGCTGAACTCACCTTTTTTCTCATAGGCGAGACCCAGCCTTAACAAACTGATCTCCTCGTCCACTTCAACCTTGCTTTCCTGGAACAATTTTCTTTTATCCAGAAGTGTATTAATGGTTTCCTCGGCTTTATCAGTAGCGAGATACAACCTTGCCATTTCGTTAAGAACTTTTCCTGTGATTTGAGCATCTTGCAAGGTAGTGGCCAGTTGGTTTGCCTGTTGCAGGTATTCCTCGGCCTCCTTGTATTTTGCCTGGGAAATGTGAAATGACCCGAGGTTCACCAGATGTTGGGCCTCACTATTTTTTGTCCCCAGTCTTTGCGAGACTTTTAGTCCCGCTTCCAGATAGCTCTGGCATTCTTTGGGAAAAAAATGTAACGGAAGCAGTTCAGCCCCTGCGATCATGTAAGCATTGAACAGTTCTGCGGCTTGTTTTCCTTCCACGCTATTTTTGCGGACCCGGTTCAAGGCCGCTTGAATGTTAGCCCATTCCCTGTGAAATAATTGCAGTCCATCGCGGGATTTTTCGCCGCCCTTTGATATGTTTTCCTGTGCCGCTTTGAAGACAGGAAGATAATAAGCCGCATGCCTCAGTCTCGCTTCCCGGGAGGTTTTTTCGGGGAGATAGTTTTTAAGCTGGTTCTTCACCCAGTTGTGCAGGCTATAACGTTTGTTAACGGGGTTGGTTTTGACCAGCCCGAACTGAGCAAGAGTTTTTAAGCAGTCACCGTTTTCTTCACAAACCTGGGCGGCGGCAATCGAGTCAAAGGATGCGGGAAAGACCGCCAATTGATAAAAAACGTTCTGCTCTTTATTATTTAGGGAATGATAAACGGCTTTGAATGCGGCCAGCAATGCTTCTTCGCATTCATCACTCTGTTCCAGTAATGAATTGTTCCGGTGTTTACGCAACAGATTGACAAAATCTGCTGGAGAGACCTTTACGTTTGAGAGCAGAAAGCGGCCACATATTTCAAGAGCCAGGGGAAGGCCTCGGCATAATTTGGCGGTTTCTCTTGCTCGCGGTTTTAACCTGAGCGATCGATCGACCAAAAAATCCTGGGCAGGTGCGACTTCAAGAGGTTCAACATTAACTGAAAAGGCCTCGTCCATTCCCAGTTTTTTCTCAGCAGTAACAATCATCAGCCAAGAAGAGGAAGAGGCAGGTTTCAGTTCCTGGACCTGTTCGGCTGAAGCCACGTTATCCAGAACGAAAACGCCCTGACGCTTCTCCATCATAAGCTGATATAGCTTGTTGAGTTGGGCCAAACTTTCAGGGATGCGCATCGTCGGTCGGATAGAGAGAATAATTTGTACCATGGCCTCTTTGGTAGAAAGTGCATCTTCCCCTCCCCCGCCAAAATCCAGATACAGTAGAATATTTTGGAAATTGAATTTGTATTTATTAACCACCGTCAATGCCAAAGTGGTTTTACCACTACCCGGTTTACCGTGTAATTCTATAAGCGACGTTGGTTTGTTGATGGCTTTG
>CALAGQ010000041.1 GCA_937891765.1 uncultured Nitrospina sp. | reverse complement strand
GATATTAGTAATCAGGAGTTACTGGAAATCTCTTTAAAGATTGAGCGCGATGGAAAGAGATTTTATAGCAAACTGGGTAAAATGGTCACCGACCCCAAGGTGAGTGAGTTCTTCCAACTCATGGCCCGGGAAGAAGCCCTGCATGAAAAGCAATTCACACGCCTTATCGAATCAAAAAGCCTTGACCGCTATGGATGGGAAAATGACTCCTCCCTGCGGGAATTCATCGACAAGGAATTCCAAACCGATATTTTTCCTCCCGTCCAAGAAGTCATCAACCAACTGCCCAAGATCGGGGGAATCGAGAAAGCCCTGGACCTTGCTATGGATGCCGAACGAGTCGTCGGGGAATTTTTTCGGCTCCTGCATGACTCCTGCGATGACATTGAAATAAAAACTGTCCTAACCATTCTGGAAAAGTCTGAATCCGAACACCTGGAAAGAGTGAAATCCTTCAAAGCCAAATTCCTAAACGACAATAATTGACCCTCCCCTCCCACCCAGCACAAAAAGCATATAATTTTGATAATTACTTTCAAAGTTTGCAATTCTACTTTATAATTCTGTATTATCATCAATACTGTAGTTACTTTGCTGACACAGCAATATGGATAAATCTTATGGTTGTCACCAATTCAGAATTACTAGAGCTTTCGATTAAAATAGAGCGCGAAGGACAGCGCTTTTATGGAGAATTGGCCAAACACGTTGACGAGCCCAAGGTCTACGAATTTTTAAACCTCATGGTTAAAGAGGAAGCCGCGCACGAAATCCATTTCAAGAAAATGTTGGAAACAGAAGGCGATTTGGGCTGGGAAAGTAATGAAGAGCTCAAGAAACTGATAGAGGAACACTTTCAAACCGACATCTTCCCGCCGCTGAAAGAAACCCTGAACGAACTGCCCCGGTTTGAAGGAATCGAAAAAGCCTTCGACTTCGCCATTGAGGCCGAACATGTGGCCGTCGAGTTCTACCGGATTCTTGGCAAAGCCTGCACCAACTTCGAACTAAAAACCAATATGCTGCTGCTGGAAAAAGCCGAACTGGAACATTGTAAAGTGGTTGAAACACTTAAGAAGCGTGTTCTTGAAGGCTTGCACTAACCCCCCTCCTCACCCCGAAAAACCTTTTGCAACGCCGTCACCCTTTACCAAGAAAAGCAAACAGCAATAACTCTATTAAGCCGAGAAAAACGGTTGCTCACAAGAGAAAGCTATTGCTCATTGGGTCCAGCGTCACGCTAGCGCCAAGTGGGCAAAAAAAAACAGCACCGAGACAGAAGTCTCGATGCTGTAATTTAAAAAACCTTTTCTTACTTGGCAGTCAGCGTAAAATCAGCTTTAGCTTCGCCACCTGCAACTTTAACATCAGCAGTCATTTCACCAACATAAGGATGCCAGGCAGTCACTTTGTAAGATCCCTCAGGAACGCCATCGATCTTGAAAGATCCATCAGCTCCACTTACTGCGAAGTAAGGGTTCCATACAATTCGGCCATCGGCTTCCATGAAGTTGTGCTGATCGCACTGCAGGAAGAAATGCTTGTCTTTTGCTGGTTTGAACCGTCCCATAGTTTTGGTCACGTCCGCAACATCACCTTTGCTGGGCAGAGGCTTGTTGAACAGGGTTTTGCGGTTTGCGCCAGCAACGGAATATCCGTGCGGGTTATGCAGAATATCAGGATCCTGATTGGTAATCTTAACCAGTCCTTCCTCCACGCCTTTCGGTGCTTTACGAACCACAGAGACTTTCGGGAAAATATCACAGGTCTTAAAGTCAAACATGACGGCTTCAGTGGCCCATTTTTTTCCGGTCTCAATGTTCTCAATGAAAACTACGGCGTCTTTCAGTTTTCCACCGGCCGCGACAACTTTAACCCGAGGACGAATTCCGTCTTTGGTGTCGGGGTGGGTCACGCAAAATTCCACGTTTTTGCCTTTAGACAAATCTTCCATGATCGGAGCCATAGCAGCACCTTTCAGCGAAACCGTTCCGCTGATGGAACCGGGGCCAGCCGCACCTTCTGTGTATTCACCCTTCTTTGCAGCAAAACCAGTGGATGCGCCCAATACCAATGACAGGGAAGCAACCATTACACCCAAAACAATCTTCTTCATTTCTTTTTTTCCTCCTATTAGGAATTCAAAAAATATACACCACACACACTGATACGTGTTCCTCTACAATTCCACTGAACTACCAGATTTCCCAGAATGCCGGGATTGTAGCATAAAGAATCCGCTGTTATAACGTAAAAAGGGGCCCCCATCAAGGGGCCCCTTCCACTTTTTTTCAAAAAACTACCAAAAATCGATAATTATCGCATGGACAACTTATCGTCCTCAGTCTTGGAAGCGGATTTCTCCTCTTCGTCCGGCTGAGATGCGGTTTTCACGCCTTTAACCGTCGCTTTACCCAACGGAAGGATCGAGCGGTCACCTGCAGGTAATACTTTCAGGTAACCCCATTGACCCGCCTGCTGATAAGGCGTACGAGCGTCCAACCACAGATACGTGCCAGGGTTCTTGTAGGTTCCACCGGCGTTGAAGAAGGCTTGAATGTACTCGCCCCCGCCAAACTCCTCGACGTCGATCATGTCTGAATTTTCCTGATTCAGATGACGACGCCATTGGTGACCGTCTACATTGAACATCTGGTTCTGCTCGTTATGAGCCCCAAACACGTTGATCATAATGTTATCGCCTGCATGAGCTTTGATCGTCGGCGTTGCCGGATCAGAATCTGCCGCGACACAAGCTGTGAACATGTTGCCAAGTTCACAACCCTCGTCTTCACGGTAGCTCCATGGCTCCAAGCGATAGTTCACACCCGTCAACCCTGCTACGTTTTGCAGGTAAGGCATGAACGACGTTCCTAGAATGTTGTCCTCATCTTGGAAGTACAAGGCGAAATCCCTGTAGTTGTCAATAT
>CALAGQ010000040.1 GCA_937891765.1 uncultured Nitrospina sp. | reverse complement strand
GACCAGAGAAACGATTTTCTCCACTGATTTCCCTGCACCGGACGAGGGTGACGGGTTTGCAGTAAAACCGGATACCTGGCGCTGAACCGCAACAACTTCGAATCCGGTTTCGGACGCCGGTTCGGTTCCCCAAACGGGAATCGAATTGGCCTATGCCTGCTGTCCAAAAAGCGTGCTGACCAGGTAGGCCGTATAGCCCACGTAACAGACCAGCAGCACCGCGCCCTCGATGCGGTTGATACGTCCTGGTCCCCGGAATCCATAGCCGATGACGAATAGCGACAGGGTCAGTGCGGCCATGACCAGCATGTCCCGATTGAAGACTTCCGGCCCCACTGCCAGCGGATGAATCGTACCGGCGATCCCCACCACCGCCAGCGTGTTGAAAAGGTTGGAGCCCAGGATGTTGCCGAGAGCGATATCGTGTTCACCCTTTCTGGCGGCAATGATTGACGAAGCCAGTTCCGGCAGCGAGGTTCCGACCGCAACGATAGTCAGGCCGATGATCAGGTCGCTGGCGCCAAAGCCGTGGGCGATCTCCACTGCGCCCCAGACCAGGATGCGGGAACTGACAATCAAAAACGCCAGCCCGACCACCAGCCAGAAGACCGCCCGGCGGATGGGCATGGCGCGATTTTCCAGCTCCTGCTCCATCTCGCTTCCCAGCGCATCGGCTTTTTTCTGCATGCCCTGCCAAATGGTCCAGGCCATCAGCCCGCCGAATACTGCAAGCAGCACAACAGCATCGAACCGGGTAATTTCACCGTCCCAGAGTTGCCATGCCGCCAGAGCGGTCACAACCGTGAGGATAGGCAGCTCCTTACGCAGAACCTGCGAATGTACGGCGATGGGGCTGATGAGTGCCGTGATCCCCAAGATCAAGGCGATGTTGGTGATGTTGGAGCCGTAGGCGTTGCCCAGGGCAATCCCCGGATTGCCCTGCGAGGCGGCCAGCGCCGACACCACCATCTCTGGTGCAGACGTACCGAAACCGACGATCACCATGCCGATCAAAAGCGGCGGCATACCGAAATGGCGGGCGGTGGAGGACGAGCCCTCCACAAAACGATCAGCGCTCCAAACGAGGAGCACAAGGCCGAATACAACGGCGATAATGGCGAGTGTCATACGAATTAAACATTCCTTAAAAGCCGATGGATCAAATCACCCTTTGGGCGGATACGGATCGTTCCCGTGACTGTCTTTGTTCTGGATCTTCCCGTCCTTGCCGTGAATGTAGAATTCGGTGCCTTGGTTCTGGCTGATCTTGCGCCCGGCATCGACAGCATCCTGCTTCTTGTCGAAGTGGCCGCTGCTTCGGGTCGCTTCGTCTTTCTTGACGTCCCAGCCGCCGTCGGCGTTGGGAACGACATGATGTGATCCTGGTTTCTTTGGCATGGTCGCCTCCTGTTTACTTGGTCTCGGTTGAAATGAGTTTAATCATCGGTCGGCTGACCGGCAATGGTGTTCCATGTGCCGCCATCGGCCAGTTCCCGCACGCCTTCCAGGTAGCTGTGGCGGATCTCCTCCGGTGACTGGAACTCGACCAGGCTGCCGAGGGCGTCTCCGGCAAGCTGGCCAAGTAGGCAGCCTTGGGCTCGGGCCAAAGTTGTGGAGTTCTCGTCTGGGTACACAGTCATCATGATTCGTCCAATATGACTGTGCGGATAACTCTTTCTATGTCCTGAGAGGATATCCCTCCACGCACTGATTCGCTTGTGATGATCAATGTACCGTTTTCACCCTCTCCTTCTTCATGCGGCAGGATGCCGTTATCTTTATACCAATTGAGCTTCTCTTCCCAGCGCCTACGGTAACTCGGAACATGCAGCATGCCGCAGTGTTCCCAATAAAATGTTCTGCCAGATTCGATATCCTCAACCGTGAAATCGGGATATTTTGTGGCACTGCCGATGGTCAAAGGATGCTCGTACATGTACTCGACCTTCAAGGCGGAAAGTCTGTCAGCGATGATCACTTCAGACTTTGATCGAACCATTTCACCGCGTGCTGTTCTGTGGATCAGATTTTCTTCGAAGAATCGTCCGTCAATATAAATCGGAGATGGCGCTTCAAAAAGATTTGTCAGTCTGCGGGCCGTCTCGGACCTGTCGTCTGACGAATACTTGCGCAGATCGCCTCTGGCTCCTTGATGCAGAATAACCACTCGATTCTTCTGCCGAGTCAGGGCCGTGTAGAGCAGCTCCCTGGAAAGCAGGCGACACGGATTTGGCAGAACCAGAATGACGGTGCCAAACTCGCTGCCTTGAGACTTATGGACGGTGAGCGCATAAGCCAACTCCAGCACCGGATTTGCTTCTTCTCCGAAATCCTTAGCCGTAAAGTCGTATTTGAAGTTCGGCTGTGAGGAGAATTCAACCTCGAGTTTCCAACGCAGATCTGGCAGACCCTTTTTCCAAAAAAAACCAACGGCCATCCCGATCTCACCGTTTGCAATGTATGGATTGTCCTTTTCCGGATAGACCTTCCGGTGGCGGTTCCATGGCATTTTAGGATCGGTATTCGCCAAGTTGATAACCTTGTCGCCATAGACTATCTCTTCTGGTCCCATCGGCTTGGGGTATTTCCGCCATCTGGCGACTCGGGATGCATCGATTAACTCTTGCCTGAACTGTTTGTGAATTAAACGATTGATGTCGGGAACGCCGTGCGCCCCTGAACGAACCGGTGACAGTATTTGCCAGCCCTCGGACTGTTCGGCTGAACCGAAGTTAAAAAAACGCATCCCATTCCAGTCTTTCCCGCCCAAGGACTCGTCAAACTTCAGAATGTCATCCGGGCCATCAAGACCAAGTTCATCAACGAGAACGGAGACCAGATTCTCCCTGAGTTCGTCCGAGGAATCCCACTGAACAAAGCGGACATGCTTGCTCTCCCCGGATTTGACGACTTTGTCGAAAACATCGTCCTCACCCGGAGCAATCGGCGATCCGCTGAACCATTCAGCGAGCTGTAAATCTTCGCGTTCTTCACCGGCCTGTCGTCTGCGAATGGTGAGCTCAGCGTATCCAGGGGCGACTCGTGGAAATTTTTCCATAATCCCGTCGGGAGCGAGATTCTTGATCACATCAACAAACGGACGGCCTGCGCCAATCGGGGGAAGCTGTCTGGGATCGCCAATCAGAATCAAACGATGAACACCCTTGAGTGCCTGAATAAGTGCAGCCAACATCTCCTCAGTCAGCATTGAGGCTTCATCGACTATGACTGTTCGAGCCCCGGCCTCGGCAGATTTTTCCGATAACTTGTAGCGACCTGTGGAGCCGTCATAGCGGTCGGGGCTGAGGAACTGAGCGACAGTGAATCCCTTCAATTTGAGGGCGCTGGTAGATTGCTCCATTCGGACACGCGCTTTCCCGGTTGGAGCCAGAAGCAGAATGTCACCTTGCGATATCTGCGGATGAGAACACAACACCGACAAAAGAGTGGTTTTTCCTGTCCCTGCGGGTCCGATAAGAACGCTGAGGCGGGATTCAGCAAGCTCCTTAAGTGCCGCCGTCTTTTCTTCACGAGCCTTTTCCTCGAGTTCATCGGAACTACCCACACCGTGAACATCAAGATGACTGTCGAGAAGGGTCTTCCAATCGGCCTCGACAACCAATCGCTTGCCTTTGACACGTTTTTGGATTGCGGAGCGAATCACATCACCCATTTCGGCTAAACGGGCAAGCTGCAACGCAGGGCTACCATCTGCCAGAGGCGTTTCAACTATGGTTTCCTCAAACTGGTCCTTTGCGACATTAATCAAATCTCCGTCAACTTCGCACCCTGGTTTGATATCCAGGTTCCGAATCGCGAGCACAACCTGGTCCTGGGGCATCAGAGAATTGCCAGCGATAGCCGCATCCTCCAGGGTTTTAACGCTGAGAGCACGCACACGGCGGGCGTCTGTTCCTGCGTCCAAAGCGGTTGGCTCAGGCAGAGGGTGTTTCTTCCGGATGGTCTCGTCAGGGAAAACACCACGATCAACGGTCCAGACACTTATTGGCGTCGATGTCAGCCTGGTCGTCTCATAAAGCAAGTAGGGATTGGTCAATATGGACAGATCCGAGCAGTCAATATTCGCCTTTTTCCGTTCTTCCTGGACATATATCGTCGTCGCCTGTTCTCTGTTGATTTCAAATCGGCTTATCAGCTTTAGGAGATTGCGGCGTTCTTCGGGAAGTCGGTTCCATTTAGCCTGAATGGTGGTCCCGATTCCTTTTGCCAGATCTTTAGGCAGGTGATTTTGAGGGTCTCGGAGAACTTGATCGACCATAGGCCAAGGATCGACATTCTCTCCGACATTGTCAGAAATCTGTCGAGCGATAAACGTCCCAAGGTCAATGCCAAACGCGCAAAGCGCCGACGCGAGCCCTGGGCACGGCCCTCTGGCCGTCCATAACTCTCCGACTCGGTGGTCAATCCAGGTCAGACATTTTGCCCATGGCCCAGGCAAAACTCCAATAGCTTTCCTGAGAGATTCCGCGCAGGACAGCAAGGAAGCGATTGCTGCGTCGTGGGTTACAAGCTGTGAAGCGTGTGAAAATTCAAGAAGCCGGTCATCTGGTGAAAATGCGGCGATAGATGCAGGGTCAAAGTCGGGATTGTCAGCAGCCAGTTCCAGTGCCGCATGGTAAGGCAACAAGAAGCCATCTTTGAAATCGGGCCTTATAGAATGCTGCACCATACGCTCCCAAAGCATGGACCGCAGCTTTCCTTTCAGATCCCTGGTCGAATATTGGTATTCAACTCCTGGGGACACATGCAAAACCCGACCTACGCCGACCAGGATTCTCCTTGCCCCCGCATCTTCGACAAATGGAACTTGCTTGGCGTAAAAAAAACAGAGTGATTCTTCTGGCTTGATGTGGTCGCAAAAACAATCTGACAGGGCCTTCTGGTTCTCTATGGCTTGTATCCACTGTGTGGAGAACCCTAATTCTGGCTCCCGCTGCGGCCGCACATCCAAACCATATGCTTCGCCGAGTCCATCCATCGATTCCCGCAACATCCAAGCGAATGGGACCGCAGGAGCGGAATAGGCGGGATGGCGTAAATCGGTAGGAGCGAAGTGTCCGTGACTCCCCTCGGATGTGTGCTTGTACGGGTGGTTGGCGACCCTCGTGTATTCGAATGGTGACATGAACGCGACCCGCTCAGCCACGCAACAAGGCCATTTATCTTGAGGCAAGTCCCCAAGCGATTGACCGGCGACCGCTTCCTCGGCGATATCGTTTCTCTCCTGCCCAATCCGTTTGAGCTTGAGGCACGCGCCGTTAAGGCGTGGATTGACACAGACTCGTCCATCCCATCCGGAATCGTGCCACGGCACGCGAATAGATATGTGCTTTTTCGGATACTTCATGATCCCCCCAGAGTCATCCCGCCTCATCCATAATGACCTTCAAATCGTGAAGGTGTGTCTCTACGAAACGGATGCTGGTTTTCTCGTCACCGAGTGATATTGGAATCTCACAATCCTCCGCACTGACAATCTCTTCCCTTAGCTCGGTCATTACCTCGTCGTCGGTTTTTACAAATTCATCGTATTTAGCGGCGCAAAGAGGGCAAAGGGCCAGATACTGAGCTTCATGCTCTTTCGGCAGATACTTTTTGGAGAGGGCTTCCTTTTTCTCGAAGTAGTGGGCTCCATCGCGCTTCCGGAAGGGCATCTCCTCTTTGCATATCTGGCAGACCATTTGGTCGGCTTCGTTCGTATATTGGTTTCGGAGCCATGTGATCGGGTCAATGGCACCGTTGGTGGTTCGAACACTTCTTTCGCGTTTCTCGTATTCCTTATCGGGCGCGTCGGTTAGTTGCTCGCCAAGACGCTCTTGACGTCGTTCCGGATTGGCCACTGGCCTGGTTGGAAACGTTGGGC
>CALAGQ010000039.1 GCA_937891765.1 uncultured Nitrospina sp. | reverse complement strand
TGGCACGGAGTTAGCCGGGGCTTCCTTTAGTGGTACCGTCATTATTCTTCCCACTTGACAGAGGTTTACGAACCAAAATCCTTCATCCCTCACGCGGCGTTGCTGCGTCAGGCTTTCGCCCATTGCGCAATATTCCCCACTGCTGCCTCCCGTAGGAGTCTGGACCGTGTCTCAGTTCCAGTGTGGCCGATCACCCTCTCAGGCCGGCTAACCATCGTAGCCTTGGGGGGCTGTTATCCCTCCAACTAGCTAATGGTCCGCGAACTCATCTACAAACGGAGTTTGAGACTCCTTTGGCCACATCACATAAGAGACGTGGTCTTATTCGGTATTAGCGCAACTTTCGTCGAGTTATCCCGAATTCGTAGGCAGATTATTCACGTGTTACTCACCCTTGCGCCACTTTACTGGTTTCCCGAAGGAAACTTTCTCGTTCGACTTGCATGTGTTAGGCACGCCGCCAGCGTTCGTTCTGAGCCAGGATCAAACTCTCCAGTTATAAAAACTTGAAAATCTAATCCAAATGTTTAAATCAAAGTAATTGTTGCTAGACCCGCAACATCTTTTGACACCTATTCAATTTTCAAAGAGCGAGTTCCAAAAAGCGTAATACTCTACGCAGTTCAGAGTAATTGTCAACTGATTATCTGGAAAAAAGGCAAGAAATCTCTATGTGAAAGCCGTTTCCTAAATTTCCCTGGAAAAAACTTTCAGATAAAGATTTTCAGGCAGATTTGTTTGACTTGGTAATAATAGTTCCTGAACAAACTAAAAGCAACATTTATTTTTAAAAATATGAATATTTATTCTTTTTGCCAGTAAGTGCTTTTAAAACAAGGTCTCATTTAGAATGAATAAGCTTGGATATAGCCTGAAAATAGAAAACTTCATACTCGAATAATACTGTATTTGGTGCTAGAGATAATTTTAGCCCACTAAATATGGCGTGCGGAAAATTTAGCGACTAAAAAGTGGAAATGGCTGAAATATTCGATTAGAACCTTGAGATCCGCCCGCGTGAGGTTTTATGTCATATTCCTGGATAGTTCTCTCTGCGACCTGCTGATAGTAGATCAGCGTTGGAGGCTTTTGTTTTTTTGGAGAGCTGGTTTTTTGGTGATCAGCCAGTAAGAAATAGCCAGGCAGAGTACTAATACTCCATATAATAAGACATCCATTGTTTTTGCGGGGGAGAGGGAGAATATGAGTATCTTCCTGATGAGCGCGGCAATGGCCAGGGTTATAAAGCCTTCCAGGGCAAAGCTTCCTCCGCGCAGGTGGCTCATCTCCTGGTGAATCAACTCGATGGCGGCCCATAGAATCAGGAGACTTCCCAGTACGGTCAAAATGCCTTGCTCTACCGAGTTCGTCCCTGAAAAAAGAAGGTAGACGTCATAGCCGAATAATCCGACAGCAAATAAGGCCACGATAACCAGAGCCCCGGCCAATAAATAATTAAAAAAGGAGCTGGTTTTTTTCAGCACACGCAATAATGTCTTTTCAATGCTGGAGAGGGAAAGGAAGCGGCCCATCTCCTCCTGACGGTAGGAACTGGTTAAAACATCCAGATTGATGTCGAGGATTCTCTCAAAGGCTTTTATCTTGTCTGTCAGGTTTTCGCTTTCCATGCAGTGTTGATGGATGCGCCCCAAGGTGAAAACCCGGACATAGTTGAATGCCGCATTCACATAATGGGTGGGGAGCCCCAGCTGGACATGGGTTTCGCCTATTTTATAAAGCTTCAGGAAATGGGTAATATCATAAGTGCCGCTGAAAAGATCCAGATACCATTCGCGAATCTTACTGCGGTGCCGGGTAAGAATTTTCTGATCCTTTAGAAAGTCCGCAGTTTTACCAAAGCTCCAGATAAACTCGTAGAATCCTTCCAGAAATTCATCGGCAAATGATTCTATCTGAGGCTTCATCTGCAGTAACAGAGCCTCGTCCTCCCTGGCGAAACGGTAATGAGCCTTCAGGGCAGGGTAATCATTTAGAGTGGTGTCATCCATTGCGATGCATGCTCCGTTTAGAAATCAGTTTTCTTATGCAGTTGCAAATAATATTTTTCCAAATCTTTTACTGAAAACATTCCCACAATTTCACCTTCCCTTGTCACGGGGACATGCCGTATTTTCTTCGTCTCTATTATAGCGCATGCCTCGGCAATGGTTTGATTCTCGTCTATGATGTGCGCAATTTTTGTCATTAAAGAGGATGCTTTTACTTTTTTGGGATCACACTCACCTTTTAGAACCAGAGTCATCCAATCCGTTTTAGTGATGATCCCCACGTATTCACCATTGCCCTCTATTAAAATAGCGCTGACTTTGTTCTTGTACATTTCGTCAATGGCCTCATAAGCATATTTGTCATGGCTTATTGAGAAAATCTGTGTGCTCATGTGTTCACCAACTTTATTCATTACAAGTGTCCTCGGCTCTGATTAATGGCGTGAATATTTTATAGCTTCAAAATCATGGTTCTCGGGAGATATTCCCATGCGCAACTGAAAGCTGCCAGCGATATTTCTTGCCAGTCTTTTTGCTTCTTCTGCTTTCAGGCCTGAAAAATTTTTATCAATGGTCTGGATAAATATTTTGAGCCACATGGTAAAATGTTTTGCCTCCAAAGACAAACTCAAATGCTTCTGGAAGGGGTTCCCCTCGTAGTTGCTGAAGCCGAAAAGGAGCCTCTCCCAAAACTGATACATTGTGGGTAAATGGTCTTGCCAGTCACTGATGGCTTTCTCAAAAATAGGCCCAAGCAGCGAGTCTTGCCGGGCATTTCTATAAAACGAGTCGACCATCAGCTGAATACCCTCTCCAGATTGAATATCTCGTTTGTTGCCGGGAGAACCAGAATCATACATTGGAAGCCTCCTGATGGTTTTCTGTAAAGAAGATAAAAGGATGTTTTTATCTTTTATTTGTGTCAGTATGTGGAAACGCGATAACGATGTCAAGGTTTTATTGTCTGGCAAAATTTATAGCAGGGGGTCGGGAAACTAAATCAGCCGAACAAGGGGATCAGTCGCTTGGGACTGCGCTTTCCGAGCGCGCCAAAAAAACATGCGAAATTTTGAAGGAGGTTAATCTTTAGTGGTCGGGACTTTTTCCAAGACCCTGAGGATAGCTTCTATGTCATAGCTCTTCAACATATGCCCCAAGTGCTCCGCCAATTGCTCGGAGGCATTACCCTGTTGGCTTAGTGAACCCAACATTTTTTCGAGTTTAGTAATGCTATATAGCTTGGCGGCTTCCCTAATGCTGTCATGCAAATCCTTCGGCATGGAAAATTGAGACAGGTCTAGTTCTTCTAGAGACGGGTCTACTTGAGAAGTCTCGTCATCGTCATAAATAAACTCAATATCGAGCAATTCGTTGAGGCAATTGAATATCTCCTCCTCTCTGAAGGGCTTGGAGATATACTCATGGAATCCCATTTGTAAATAATACTCTCGACTTCGGTTTAAGGCGGATGCGGTGATCGCGACTATTTTTACTTTGTCGTTCCCAAACTCCTCCTGGATTAATTTAAGGGCATCCTCGCCTCGCATGACAGGCATGCGCATATCCATAAACACAATATCCGGTTGGTATTCTTTCGCTCTGTCCACTCCTTGTTGTCCATTTTCAGCTTCTATGATCTCTACCCCAATATCTAAAAGTAACTTTGAAAGCACGTCCCGGTTGTCTTTCACATCGTCCACGATCAGTGCCCTGACGTGATAATCAGGGGCGAGATGAAGAACAGAATTGTTTTTTAGGACATTTTTATAGATATTATCCGCTGAGGGTGGGAGGTCCAGGATAAAATAAAAGTGTGATCCTTCAAGAATTTTTGATTCTACAAATAAATCAGCACCCATAAGTTCCAACTGCTTTTTGGCAATGGCCAACCCTAGACCCGTTCCACCCTTACTTCCTCTTTCCTCGTTCTGATGAAAGGCATCAAAAATCTTTTCTTGTTCCTCAACGGGAATACCGTGTCCAGTGTCTGTAATGTCAAAGCGGTATTGATTATCTTCCAAAGCGGTTACGGAAAGTGAAACCTGCCCCAAGTCGGTAAATTTGATGGCATTACCCAAAAGGTTGACCAGAACCTGTCGCAATTTAGTTTCATCCCCTTGAACCAGAACCGGACTTGAAAATCCATCCACTGTCCACCGCAACTGCTTTTGCCTGCAGCGAAGTTCAAATAGATTTGAAAGATCATTAACCAATTCATTGAGATCAAATCCCCTTAAATTCAACTCCATTTTTCCGGCTTCAATCTTGGATATGTCGAGAATCTCGTTGATCATCTTAAGAAGGTTCTTGCCGCTATTATCAATGGTTCTGATGGCGTTTTGGGTCTCAGAGTCCAAATCCTTTTTTCTGAGAAGAATCTGGGAGTAGCCCAAAACAGCGTTCATGGGAGTGCGGATTTCATGGCTCATATTAGCGAGGAACATGGACTTTGCTAGATTGGCTTTCTCGGCTTCGATTTTCGCCTTGTCCAAGTCCTCAATAACTTGTTCGAGGTAAATTGTTTTATCTTGAAGCTCCATATTCATGGAATCTGCATAAGCAACGGCTCGTTTGTTAGATCTGGAAAGTATTACAAATAAAATTAAAAGTAAGGAGTCAATGATGACGCCTCCAATCAATATCATCAAAGGCTGGTCATTGACTGTAGCGTCGCGAAATGATTGAGTGCTCCTAATATCAAAAACCCACTCTCTCCCATAAAAATGTATTTTGTAATTTTTACTAAATAGGGGGTTTGAATCATAATCTTTGTTTGAAACTATATGCTCATCATAAAGCATTTCATCTGCATCACTGATTTGAATGCCGACCTGACGGTTTTCTTTTCGAAGCACGCCCTGCATCAGTTTTTTCATTACAAAAGGAGCATAAACCAGCCCTGTCAGGTTTTCTTTGCGATCTTCCAGGGACCCGAAAGCATTGTCTTTGTAAAAGGGAGCGTAAAATAAAAATCCTGGAGTCTTCCCCGTATCCTGAACTAATGTGATGGGTCCTGTGATTTGCGCGAGCCCTGTGTCGCGCGCCTTTTTGGCCGCCGTGTAGCGGTTTGTTTCATGAGCCATATCCAATCCGATAGCTTTGGCATTGGTCTTGACGGGTTCGATGTAGCTAATAGGAAAAAACTCTTTTTCGTTGTGTTTCGGATGAATGTTGTAGTCAGGGCGCATTTGCCTTTGTTTTTCTAAGTAAGAACTCAATCTCTGTGATGGAACATAATGAATCACGCCTATTCCATTAATGCCGGGGTATTTAATATCAATACGTAGGCTCTCCGCAAAAATACGCCAGTCTTTAAAAGATATCTCCCCACCTTTAGCCTGAATGGCCGCGACCCCTCCCCACAGGCCGTCTTCGTATTGTTTCATACGTTCGGAGATGAGCTCCACAACCTGGTCTGCCTGCCGAAGAAACTGGGTCCTGTTTTTTTCATAAACTTGTAATTTTGAAAAATACCATGCAAAGAGAGTCAATAAAATGGAAAGAAGAACCACCATCCAGTGATACCAATGCAGTGTTCCATTTCTATCTATTGATTTGTTGTCGATCATTATTTGTTTTTCCACTATCTAACCGGCCTCAAAAGCCGAATTTTGGATTAAATAATTTTCCCATGATCATGAGTTAACTTAAAACTTGATTTTCAAACCACCTGCAACGCCAAAGCCATCTAACGATGTATTAGCATCTTCTATTTCATTGTATCGAGTCTCCAAAACCAAATCAAAAGTCTCATTAATCTTGAAATTGATTTGCGGCTCAATGACCCAGCGGTCGTCACTGTCCTCTTCGAGGTTTAGATCTGCGAATCCGGAAATATATATTCTATCAGTCAGGTGTAGAAGATAGATCACGCTGATTTGACTACCGCTTCCATCCGTTTCATAAGGATGGTAACGCCATTCAAACCAACTTTTGTCGCCGTGAATAGAGGGAACCGGATGCTTGTAGGTGAAGCCTGGCCGCACCACAGTATTATCCGTGCCGTTTAAGTCGTTGTACTCCAGCTCGAACCCCAAACCTTTCCAAGCACCGTTGGCATTGGGGAAAAGGGGTCTTTTCAGTCGATATTCTATAAAGTATCGGGTTAATTCAAAACGTTGATCCGCGTTTTTTTGTTCGGAGTGGAAATCGACAAAACCCCATATATTAAAACCCCAAGGCAGATCAGGGAGACTGGTTTGAATATTCAAAGTATTGTAATCCCGGCTGTCGAAATAATAAGTCAGATAAACTTTGGCCGGTTTCCTGTCATTGCCCTCAGCAATTGTTGAACAGATCAATAGACTCAGTAAAAGCGAAAGAGCGAGAGTAAGGATTTTTTGTTTATCAATAAGTAATGTCACAATACCCGCCTCCTGAGTCAATAATCATAACTATAATGCTACTCCAATCAGCAAAGTCCATGCCGAATTCGACACTCGAGTCAAAGGCTTTGTTTTATAAGCCTATAATGTTTTTGTGGCGAGAGTTGGGATCGGATATTATTTTGTTTTTTTACAAAATTGGCAGTTTTGGTAAAATAGCTTTTACATTAGTCTTGTAAATTTTCGAGGCTGCTGATGCGTGCGGGGTAGCTCAATGATTTGAGGATCACTCGCTGGCTGCTAGCTGCAGCGGCTACAGGCAAGAACGATACCTCTTTGCTGAAAGACAGGGCTTATTCTTCTATTTGCCTTCCACGCTAGTGGATTCTTCGATCATCTGCAGGCTCTTTAAGGTATAGAGCTTGTGATACAGACCTTGTTGTTCCATCAACTGGGTGTGGTTGCCGCTTTCGACCAGTTTTCCTTTATCTAATACGATAATTCGTTCGGCGTTGTGAATGGTCGATAACCGATGCGCGATGATGAATGATGTCCTGCCCTTCATTAACCGTTCCAGCGCGTCTTGGATCAGCAATTCCGATTCGTTATCGAGTGCTGAAGTGGCCTCGTCCAGAATCAGGATGCGCGGGTCTTTTAGAATCGCCCGGGCAATGGCGATGCGTTGTCTCTGTCCGGCGGAAAGCCGGATGCCTTTCTCACCGACAACCGTTTCATAACCGTCCGGACATTCCATGATGAAGTTGTGGGCATTGGCGGCTTTGGCGGCTTCAACAATCTCCTCTTGCGTGCAACCGGATTTGGCGTACTCGATATTTTCACGGATGGTTCCGCCAAACAGGATGGTCTCCTGCGGCACGATGCCGATCTGACTCCAGTAGCTGGCCAGTTGTACCGATTTCAACGGAACACCATCAATACGAATTTCTCCCTTGATGGGATCATAAAACCGATGCAGGAGTTGAACGAGGGTGCTTTTGCCGGCGCCGCTGGGTCCGACCAGGGCCACGGTCTGCCCCGGTTCAACCGTAAAGTTTATGCCGCGGATCACTTCCTGATCGTCTCTATAATGAAAGTGGACGTCATCGACTTCCACTTTACCTGCGATACGTGGCAGAGTTTGTGCGTCGGCAGGGTCGCGTACGTCCCCTTTCATGTCGAGAATTTCAAAAACCCGTTTGCTGGCGCCAATGCCCTCCTGCACGCGTGCATACAGGCGCGCGAAGCTCCCCATTGGGCCGGCTATGATGGTGGCGTATAGAATGAAGGCGATGAGTTCCCCGGGGCTGATGGCTCCTAGAATCACTTCTCGGCCACCATACCAGAGCAGGATGAGTGAGGTGGAAAAGGCGATGAAGCCAATGCTGGGCCCAAAAAATGAGGAGATGATGACGCGTTTTTTAGCGGACTGGTAACTGTCCTCCAATGCCGAGCCAAAACGCTCATTTTCCAGGTTTTCCCGGACAAAGGATTTTACTATCTGAATGCAGGAAATATTCTCTTCCAGAATGGTTGTGGACACGGCCAGCTTGTCTTGAATTTCGGTCGAGAGTTTTTTCAGCTTGCGTCCGAAGGTGCGGGCGAACAATACCAGAACAGGGGCCAGCACCAGTATCAGTCCGGTCAACTTCCAGTTCATATAAGTGATAATGATAATACCGCCGAACAGGCGTATGGATTGCTGAATCAGGGTGGCGGGCAGGTCAGTAACGATGTTCTCGATGGTGGTGATATCGTTGGTCATGCGCGAGACGATTTCGCCAGTTCGGCGCTTGACGAAAAAGCTGAGTGAAAGCGTGTGTAGATGCCGAAACAGCTTGATGCGAAAATCGGTGATGGCGCGTTTTTCGGTCAGGTCGAACAGATAATTATGGGCGGTAGTAAAGATGAGCTGGATCAGGAATAGTCCGGCAATGCTGAGCGTGAGGTTGTTCATCAGCGCCATGTTTTTTTCGACCATGACCACATCGACCAGTTTTTTGATATAAAGCGGCACGGCCAGGTTGGTCAGGGATGCGATGACCAGAAAGATCGCGCCCAGGGTCAATGCCTTTTTGTAGGGCGAAAGTAATTTTAGAAGTCGTTTGTAATTATGCATTGGACGGTTTCAATGACTGCAGTTTGAGTCAGTGGGATGATTTCAGCTTTTAATAAATACAGGTTTGTTGTTGAAGGTAAAGTGTTTTTCAGTGCTTCCCCCCAACTCCAGGGATGAAGGGAATGAGTATGGATACGGTGATCAAAATAATGATAATCCATTCCAGTATTTCAAGTCTCCGGGTTGACTCTGCGTCTGAAAACTTCTGATAAATACTTTCAATCGTTTGTAGTTTTCGGGTGATACTGTTTTCCCATGTATTTAATTTCAGTCTTTCGTAAGACAGTTTATAGAGTCGGGCCAGAAAGACATCTTCAAACAGTTTCAGAGCATTGGTTACGCTTTCAAACATAATTTCACTGTCGAGCTGGAACTGGCTAATTTTTTTCAGCTTGCTGTGTCGGGTTTGGGTGGGAAGCCAGGAACCCCAGCGACTTTTTGAGAAATAGTCGTAAAATTCTTTCAAGGCCTTGTTGATTTCACTTTCAAGATAGAAAAATTCTGTTAGGGCCACATTGGTATATTCGAGGACGGTACCAACATCTTCCATTTCCTTGCCGTATACAATGGCGGTGTCCCAATCTACAAGGGTCAGATCATTCTGTCCATAAGAAACCCTATGAAAAATAATGTCGTTGATTTCTTCCTGCGATAACAGGACAGTGTCAGCACGTAACAGGCAGGAAAGGGCATCAGGATAATCGCTCAATAGTGTTTTAACGGAAATTGAGGGAGTCAGTTCTTCAAACTGAAAAACATAATAGTCTTCTACGTGTTCGTTGACCTTCATTTTGTTGATAGCAGGGCTAATCTCACCGAGGATGTTTTGAAGCAGGTTCCGGGCCAACCCTATCAGTTCAGGATTGTCGTATAGAGTCTGGCTCAGTTTGACAATGCTCTCAAGTTTACCGGAAAAAGGAACCTTGATACAGATTGATATCGCCCCAAACTCAAAAATCGTAGCTTCAGAAGTCGCAAAGGATTTATGGAACGCTGTGACCTCTAGTTCGGGGCAGGACTGGGAAATATTTAGAGGGGGAGATGTTAGTTTGAAATATTTATTTGGTCTTTTTTTGAGTTTGAATCCGCGATGGTGACTGGGTGACATAATACGTTGGTTTGCCACATCCAGATTGATGCTGAATCCCACATCAAACGCATAATAGAGATGAGCCGTCCCTTGGTCGATTGAAATGTTTTCCCAATGGGCGGGAAAGTTTATTATCTCTGGCATGGGAAGGAGGGTCTCCGAAAGGCCACAATGATATTGAAGTTTTACCAACAGGTACTTCCTAGTGCAAGGTTAATTTATTCCATTTGCGTCCTCATGTATTTTCCGGTTAATTTAGGAGGAATAATTTTAGAGGTCAGGTTTGTTCGGCAAGCTTAAAATAATATTATCCGATATAAAAATCCAACACACGTTTTTTGCTTTGCCGTTTGCGGTGATGAGTGCGTTTTTGGCCGCTGGCGGATTGCCGCAAACAGAAAAACTGGTTTGGATCGTGGTCTGCATGGTGGGCGCGAGAAGTGCGGCGATGGCTTTTAACCGAATCGTGGACGCACGCTTTGATGCGAAGAATCCACGCACCCGTGAACGGGCTCTTCCCTCCGGCCGGGTCAGCATTGGCAGTTACTGGGCCTTCCTGATCTCGTTTTCGGCGCTGTTTGTTTTTTCCGCGTGGATGCTTAACTCGCTGGCCTTTTATCTATCCCCGGTGGCTTTGGTCATCGTATTTTTTTATTCTTTGACGAAACGTTTTACCGCGTTCTCACATTTCTGGCTGGGACTTGCTATTTCTATCGCTCCAGTCGGGGCCTGGGTAGCCATCCGCGAGGAAATTTCTTTCGCCTCGCTTTTGTTGGGTGCGGCGGTGGTTTTCTGGTTGGTCGGATTCGACATTCTTTATTCCTGTATGGATGTGGACGCAGACCGGGAGAACCAATTGAACTCCATCCCCGAACGGTTCGGGGTTGAGACGGCGTTAAAAATGGCTTTTGTTTCGCATGCGGTGATGGTAGTGCTCCTGTTGGCATTATTGCAGCCTACGAATCTTTTGGGCCCGGTTTATCTGGCCGGGGTGGTGTTGGTCGCCGGTCTTTTGGTTTATGAACATTCGCTGGTCAAGAAAGATGATTTGTCGAAAGTGAATATAGCCTTTTTCAATGTAAACGGCATTATCAGTATCGGTTTGATGGTCTTTGTGATCATTGACTGTATTTGGGTGTAATAGGTTTGATCTCCTGATCGTGGATGGAAATCTAAAAATTTGTGGGCAATTTTCTGAAGAGCAGGCAGGGTTGATCCTTGCAGCGCTTTAACAAACAGGGGGTTTAATTTCTTGTCTTTTAAGGCATGAACCTTGCTATAACTCTGTCAGAAGAGGAATGGGTTATAATACCGAACTTCCTGTTATTTTTATTTTTGGAGTTTTAAGAGATGCTTTTTGAATTTGAAGATTCGACGTTACTACCCATTCATGAAAAAGTAACGGCAGGGACCCGCCTTTCTTATGAAGATGGGGTAACCCTTTGGAAAACCCACGATCTGTTGGGTGTGGGATATATGGCCAACATAGTGCGGGAAAGGTTGAATGGCGACAAAACCTACTTCATTCACAACCGGCATATCAACCCAACAAATGTTTGTGTTCTGAGTTGTCAGTTTTGTGCCTTTGGGGTCAAGGCTGATCATCCTCATGCTTATGAGAAGTCGTTGGAGGAAATTTTTTCGGATGCTGAAAAATATAATGGGGGAGAGGTCAGTGAATTTCATATTGTAGGTGGTCTTCATCCGGATTATCCGTTTGAATATTATCTTGACCTGTTGAGGGGATTGAAAGAACGCTTTCCGCTGGTTCATATTCAGGCGTACACCGCCGTGGAAGTGGAGTATCTTTCGCGTCTGGGAGAGCTCTCTTTAAAGGAAACGCTGGAAGCACTGAAGGAGGCTGGGTTGGGCTCCATTCCTGGCGGTGGCGCGGAAATTTTCGCGAAACGGGTCCGCCGGAAAATTTGCGGGGACAAAATTACCGGTGAAGAGTGGTTGCAGGCTCATGAAATAGCTCATGATATTGGACTGAAAAGTAACGCCACCATGCTTTACGGACATTTGGAAACTGTTGAAGAAAGATCGGATCATCTGGTGCGTCTGCGCGAACTACAGGATCGGACTCATGGGTTTGTCACTTTTATTCCGTTGGCGTTTCATCCGGAAAACACCGTGTTGGACTTTTTGAAAACCACACCGGGTCAACTGGATCTCAGAGCCTTGGCAGTTTCAAGATTGATGCTGGATAATTTTCCGCATGTGAAAGCATTCTGGATCATGATCACGCCTAAAATTGCCCAGCTTGCTCAGTCTTTTGGTGCGGATGATATGGATGGAACGGTTGTTGAGGAGAAGATCATTCATGCTGCTGGAGCGGCGACGGATCAGGTATTTCATAAGGATCAGATCATTCATATGATCAGAGAATCTGGAAGAAAACCTGTGGAACGGGACACACTTTATGAAAAAGTGGAAGAGTTGAAATTGGAGACGCATATTGAAATGTAGCATTCCGATATGAAGGTAGGGGTGGGCTCGAAAGGGCCTGTTTTAACGAAATCTTGATAGAAACAATATATGATTTAAATTTAGGGTGTGTGTATGCCTGTAACCAGTTCATGCACCTGAACTTTGAGTTGAGTATATATTTAAGGTTTGGCAATTTTTAGGGCGGTCTAGTGAGGTAGTTTGAACTCATTCATGACAAAGGAAAAACTCCATGGGGTATGAAGGGAAAAAGGTACTGATAGTCGATGATTCGGCGGTAATGCGGCAATTCACTAAAATGAACTTAAAGGAGTTGGGGTTTAGTTGACCTCACCGAGGCCGCGGATGGTGCTGTGGGCTTGAAGGCAGCGGGCGAAGGCTCATTTGATCTTATCGTGTCGGATTGGAATATGCCAAATATGACCGGTTTGGAGTTCTTGAAAGCGGTTCGCGCAGATGGCTGTTTAAAGGGGGTGCCCTTTATTATGATGTCTTCCGAAGCAGATAAGGAAAAGATCATGGAAGCGGTACAGGCCGGTGTAAACCAGTACATTGTGAAGCCCTTTAACGCCGTTCAATTGGAAGAAAAAATTAAAGCCATAAAATTTTAGCTTTGAAAGATATTTAGGCAAGTTTGGGCTGTTTGCTGCAAAGTCCTGGGGGTAAAAAACTCTGGCCCACAAAGGTTACACATGAACGATTCAGATAAAGAGGACCCTGTTGCTCCTGACCTGACACCGGATGATGAAGGTTCGGCCCAGGAAGATGGAATAGGTGAAGTCGTTGATTCAGATAAAGAAGAACCAGTTGCTCCTGACCTGACACCGGATGACAACGGCTCTGAGCTGGGGGATGGAATGGGTGAGATTGTCAACGAGTTTTTGGTTGAAAGTTATGAAGACCTAGATCAGTTGGATCAGGACCTTATTGGCCTGGAGCAGAACCCCGGTGATATAAACATCCTCTCAAGTATTTTCAGAACTATTCATACCATAAAAGGCGCTTGTGGTTTTATCGGCTTCAGTAAACTGGAATCCGTAGCGCATATTGGTGGAAACCTGTTGGGAAAACTACGTGATGGTGAACTGACTTTAACCACCTCAAGAACCAGTGCTCTGTTGGCGATGGTGGATGCTATCCGGCAAATGCTTTCCTGTATTGAAAATGACCAGAATGAAGGCACTGCGGATTATTCTGATCTGGTTGAAACCTTGGCTCAGTTGCAAGCCGACTATGGAAAGAGTAATGCACCGGCTGAGCCTATCGATGTGGAAGCGGGGAAAAATGAATCCGCTCCTGCATTTTCGGGGCTGAAAACAGAATCGGCGTCGGAAACCCACCAGACCGAGCCTGTCCAACCTTCTGCTGAAATTGATGAGGATATGGAGCTCATCGTCAATATGTTCTTGGTAGAAAGTTATGAAAACCTGGATCGTCTGGATAAAGACCTCGTTGAATTAGAGCAGGACTCCGGCAACACAGAAACTCTTTCCCGCATATTCAGAACTATTCATACCATCAAAGGAAGCTGTGGTTTTATTGGGTTGCACAAGTTGGAAAGGGTGGCCCATGTTGGAGAAAACCTCTTGGGCAAGCTTCGGGATGGTGAGCTGGTATTGAATCCCTCAAGAACCAATGCTCTGTTGGCGATGGTGGATGCCATCCGTCAAATGCTGAATTGTATCGAGAGCAAACGTAATGAAGACGGTGTGGATTACTCAAGCCTAGTGAACACTCTGGGTAAACTGTTGACCGATGAGGGTTCGGCCCAAGTGGCCGCTTCGGCCCCTGCCCCGGCGGAAGAGAAAAAGGCTGAGAAAGTATTTGTCCCTGTAGAAGAAAAAATAGATCGTAGGCAGGCTAATCCTGTTGAGGAGGCTGGGTATGTGGCCCGGCATGGGGATAAACGTTTTGACGCGGACCGGCGTAAAGAAACCCGTGAGATTGTTGATTCTAGCATTCGTGTGGAAGTGGATATTCTCGATCGCCTTATGAATCTCGTGGATGAGTTGGTGCTGGCCCGAAACCAGATATTACAATACGCAACTGCACAGAGTGATTCTACGTTTACTGCAACCAGCCGGCATTTGAATTTGGTCGCGACAGAGTTGCAGGAAGGTATCATGAAAACCCGGATACAACCTATTGGGAATATCTGGAGTAAATTTCCCCGTGTTGTTCGAGATCTTTCCATGGCTGTTGGCAAAAAGATTCGCCTAGAGATGGAAGGCAATGATACGGAATTGGACAAGACACTGATCGAAGCGATCAAGGATCCTCTAATGCATATTATCAGAAATTCCTGTGATCATGGTATTGAATCTCCTGAAAAACGTGCCGCGAGTGGAAAAGATGAAGTAGGAGTTTTGTTGTTGCGTGCTTTTCATGAAGGCGGTCAAGTTAATATTGAGATCATTGATGATGGTGGCGGGATTGATCCTGAAAAAATTAAAAATATAGCTCTTAGTAAAAATGTTATCACTCAGGAGCAGGCAGAAAGAATGGGAGGCCGGGAACTGGTCAACCTCATTTTTACCCCAGGCTTTTCCACCGTAGAAAAGGTGACCAATGTGTCCGGGCGGGGCGTGGGAATGGATGTGGTCCGTACTAGTATTGAAAAAATTGGAGGATCGGTGGATATCCAGAGTATTCCGGGGAAGGGCACCACCTTGCGTGTCAAGATTCCTCTCACTCTGGCGATCATTCCGGCCTTAATCATCACCACGGCCGGAGAGCGTTACGCTATCCCGCAGGTGAACCTGCTTGAACTGGTGTGTCTTGATGGCGAGCAGGCTAAGACGTCTATCAAATTGGTTCAGGGAGCTCCGGTGTACCGCCTGCGCGGGAACCTGCTACCTTTGGTTTTCCTGAATGATGAGTTGCAGGTGGCCAAAGAAGTAGAAAGTGATGCCGTTAATATCGTTATTCTGCATGCAGGCGATTGTCAGTTTGGTCTTGTTGTTGAGGGAATCAGCGATACCGAAGAAATTTTGGTCAAGCCTCTGGGTAAACAGCTCAAAGGCATCCCTGTATTTTCAGGGGCTACCATTATGGGAGACGGAAAACTGGCGCTGATTCTGGATGTTATGGGGCTTGCCCAAAAAGCCCAAGTCATTGGTGGGGATCGTCAAGCCCTGCTCATTTTTGCCTTGGAACAGGATGACCGCATGGCGATACCATTGTCTGAGGTTGCCCGTCTGGAACAGTTTAAACGCTCAGACATGGAACGATCGGGCGAACAGGATGTGGTGCGATACCGCGGGGGTATTATGCCTTTGATTTATCTTAGAAATGTTCTCAATATGGGCGTTGCACAAGAAGACTCTGTAAAAGAGGTGGTGCAGGCTGTCGTTTTCACTAAGAATGATAGGAGTGTCGGAATGATTGTGGAGCGCATCATCGATATTGTGGAAGAGGTTATCACCGTCAAATGTGAGACCAATCGACCAGGAGTATTGGGAACCATCGTTGTGCAGGATAGGGTGACCGACCTTCTCGATGTGGAGAATGTTGTTCGAGCTGCCGACCCCAGTTTCTTGATAGATGCCAAAGACGTTGCCTTAGTGGAGGAGGGCTGATATGGCGGATCAGAAACAATTTTGCACTTTTTATCTCGACAATCATATATTCGGGGTGAAAGTTGAACAGGTTCAGAAAGTTTTTCGTTATCAGGAAGTGACTAAAGTACCTCTAGCACCTCCAGTAGTGCGCGGGTTGATAAATCTTCGCGGGCAAATTATTACAGCCATTGACTTGAGGCGAAGGTTAGGGATGGCGCCCCAACCTGAAGACAAGTTGCCCATGAATGTGTTATTGAGAACGGAAGATGGAGTGGTGAGTCTTCTGGTCGATGAAATCGGAGATGTTCTGGAAGTGTCTGAGGAGGGGTACGAACGGTCTCCTGAAACTATTCCACAGGAATTTCGGGAACTAGTGCTGGGTGTTTATAAAGTGCAGTGCAAGTTGTTATTGATTCTGGATTCCGAGAAAGCCGTGAATGTGAATGCCGGGATTCTGGCAACTTAATTCCAGTTGGCTCGCTTAACGCTCAACTTTCAATATGGAGATAATTTTCTGCCCGCCCGGTTGATGGGAAGAATTTCATCTGCCAAACCTGCCCGAGCGACAAATTTGGGTATTCCTCATACCACACTGCTTTCCTCGTCTTGGACTATTACATTGATATGCCCCTAGATTTATAGACACCTTGTAGTTTCACATTTTGTTGTCAGGGGCCTCTTGAGCGGAGGGGGAGCTTTGGCAGCAGGTTTGGGAACCATTGTGGTGGGTGTCTCCAACCCCGCTTTTTTAGCGCAAAACATCTTGATTTTAGGAATCAACTCGTTTCGTATCCGTTGCATAGCCACGGAGACACTTCCCACGTTTGCGGGTTTGGTGACATAATCGATAGCTCCAAGAGCTAAAGCTTCCAACGTTTTTACCCCACCCCGTTCCGTAAGTGTGCTGAACATGATGATGGGCAGTTTGGGGTAAATTTTCCGGGCTTCAGCAAGAGCTTGTAGTCCGTTCATTTCCGGTATTTCAATATTGAGAGTCAGAATGTCGGGATTGACTTGCGGAATTTTCTGTAAGGCGATTTTTCCGTTGGCGGCGGTAGCAGCGACCTCAATGTCAGGATCGCCACTTAGCGTGTCGGTAACAATTTTTCTGACAACTGCTGAGTAGTCAACAACGAGCACTCTTATTTTTCGCATAGTAATATTTGGGGAAACGGAATAGGAGATGCTTATAAGTTTTATAAGGTCATAAAAATCAATGCTATGTAACGACTCACCTTAACTCAAAAGTATGCAAATATCCAGAGGGATCATTGTTAGGAGCCCTGAATCGCCATGCCAAAATAAAATATTTTTTGGCAAGATGGGGCATGTTCGAATATTAAATCTGGGTATACTGTTTGAATTAAAATTAATAGAAAGATGTTCTTTTAATATGACGGATCTAATCAATAAAGACGGCCTGCCTGTTTCCAATAATCCTAAAGCGATTCATGAAGAACTTTTTCGTGGCACGGGTAATGTAATGGGAGCCGGGGCCTCGATTTTTATGCAGAATGAAAGCATTACCGAAAAGTATATCGTGATTTCAAAAGACAATGGTTTGGAGCCCCCGACAGACAGCCGATTTGTTGCGAGCCGTTATAAAGAAGCCTTGGCGTTGTTTCAACAATCGCTGGTTCAGAAAGCTTAATCAATGGGAGATAATGAGATGGAAAACTGGTTGATGCTAACATTGGTAGGTAAAGACCGACCCGGAATCGTTGCTGAAATCACCCATGCTTTGTTTGATCTGCAAGGAAATCTCGGGGAAGCATCGATGACCCGTCTTGGTGGTAACTTCACCATCATGCTTATGGTCTACGTTCCAGAAAAGAAAACCGTTGTAGAGGAAAAGCTTCGACCAGTCTGTGATAAGTTGAAATTATTTTTTCATCTGGATGAGATAGAGGCGGGCCTGCACCAGCATATCGAACCTGATGTGCGAATCAGTATTCACGGTGCAGATCAGGCCGGTATTGTTGCTCGCGCCACCGACGCGTTGAACAAGGCCGGATTAAATATCCTTAACCTTGAATCGGATGTAGGAGGTAATACAGACAGCCCTGTTTATGTCATGCACATTGAAGGGGTTGCTGGTAAGGGTTTGGAGGCTGTGGATCAAGCTCTGCAAAAGCTGGCCCGGGAAAATGATGTGGTGGCCCGTATGACCCCCATTGATACCATGGTGGGATAGCCATGGCTCTCCTGAATGTTCTGATTTATCCGGATGAAAGATTGAAGCAAATCTCCCAGCCGGTAAAAGAATTTTCTGAAGATATAAAGAAGTTTGTCCGGGATCTTGAAGAAACCTTTCGTTCCTTCCCCGGATGCGTGGGGATTGCGGCTCCACAGGTGGGCCGGTTTGAAAGAATTGTTCTGGTGGATATTTCCTATAAGCCTCAGCATGTCAATCATGGATTTCTAGTGTTGATAAACCCAGAAATCACATCTTCTGAGGGAGCCAGTTTAGGAAGGGAAGGGTGTCTCTCGGTGCCGGATTATACCGGCAAGGTAGAGCGGGCAAAGTCTATCACCTTGGAAGCTTGCAATGAAAATGGTGAAGAGCATCAGTTTCGCATGTCGGGTTACGAAGCCCGGGCGGTTCAACACGAGATTGACCATTTGGATGGAAAGCTGTTTCTGGACAGGTTGGTCAGCCGGCGAAACGCTTTGAGCAAAAGGATCGAACTTTCCACCTGAACTAAAAAAAATCAGCAGACAAAAAGAGACTTAGTTTTATTGGCCTATGGGAAGCGTGAGGAGCGGGGCGTTGTCTTTAATCTTGCCTGCCTGCAATGAAAAAATCTGAGCCAGAAGAGAAAATGTGGATTTTGAAGACAAATCCGAGTCGTCAATATAAAACCATGTTCCGCGGTAAAAAATAGTCATGGAATTTGCTTGAGGATTTTGAGAGAGAGAACGGACCCTCAATAGATCACCCGTCACTTCATTCCAATCAAAATATTTTCCATCGGGTGTTTTGGTCTGGGTGACCTTGCCTTTTAAAACATCTTCTCTTGGTACTTCTACCGCCTGAGAAATATAAAACATGATGCCCAGAAGTGAACGGGTGACGACCTTTATCTGATCTGTCTTGTTATAGGTCGGTGAAAATGCCAACACATAACGGGTTTTCCCCGGTTCGACATTGGCTGCAAGAGCGAACTGTTTTGCCTCCTCCCGATTTTTATCTTCTTCGTTAATATGCAGAATTAATTGGGGTACCCCATTTTCTTCTTGGTAAGAAAGGTTTATGGCATCTTGAATCTGCAGCTTCCGCAAATATTTTACTGCTGAGATAAATTCCGCAAAATGGGGAGCAAGGCTCGGGGTGGGCCCTGATGCCCCCGGAGCATTTTTAAGATGGTTCATGCGTTGAAAACATAAGCGAAAAATTCTCTCAATGCTCCAGCCGGAATGAAATAGAAGAGCGATGGTCTGCAAGGGGAGAGGCGATAACACGCGCTGGATAAACCGGTCTCCCTGCAAAGGGGAATAAGTCACGGTTGGTTTTTCCGTCATCCCTACGCTTCCTCCCAGGCCAAAGAGTCCTTTGACGCCATCCTGTAAACTGGCACTGGCATTAGCGCTGGTCGACAGGGTGAATTGCGATGCCACACTACTAACTTCCATGAAAAATGGTGTGTCCCGGTATTTGAGCCGGACCAGATTGAGCATAAGCTGTTCGTCATTGGTTCTTTGAACCGCCAGGTTGTAGTTGCTCCTTTCGCTTTTCAAAGTGGTCGGGCCCAGGTTTGCACAACTCACAATTAGCAGCGAGAAGGTTAAACAAAGAAGTAATGGAATTTTTGGAGAAAAATAACGTGAGTGCATAAAAAATCAGTGTTGAGCTTCCGGCGGAGCCAAATGAATGGTGGACGTGGGGAATGCTACTTCTGCTCTATTGTCTGCAATAATTTTTAGAATCTTTAAAAGCACATCCTGTTTGATGGTGTGATACTTTTCCCAGTTTGTCGTTTTGGTGAACGTGTAGATGAAAAAATCAAGCGAGGAAGGGGCAAAGCTATTGAAGTTGACCATCAAGGTGTTATTGGTATCTATTTCAGGGTGCTCTTTTAACATTTCTTTAACTTGGCTCGTGATCGTTTCCATTTTGTCTGCGTCATCATAACGAATCCCGATGGTTTCTTTGATTCTCCTGTTTTGCATGCGGGAAGGATTCTCCACCGCTACTTGCGAAAAAACCGAATTGGGAATATACAGTGGCCGCTTGTCGAAGGTTCGTATGACGGTGACTCTCCACCCAATTTTTTCGACTACACCTTCCATTTCACGATCCGGCGAGCGGATCCAGTCCCCCACCGCGAAAGGCCGGTCCAGATATATAAAGAGCCCTCCGAAGAAATTTGATAGCAGGTCTTTGGCCGCAAAGCCAATGGCTATGCCGCCGACACCTCCAAAAGCCAGGACACCGGAAATGCTGAACCCGAGTGTTTGCAATATCATTAAGAGGGCTGTGATGACGACAGATATGCGGGCCAGCTTTGATATGGCATCCAGAGTGGTGGGGTCGATATCTTTGTCGGAGCTCAGATAGTTCGTTTCAGTATGGCGGATGGTAAGGACTAAAAACCAGGCCAGAGCGGCAATGATGACGGCATCACGCAAGGGAGCGAAGATTTCCAGAATTACAGCTCCGGTCGCCCGCTGAATGATTTCTCCAGCGAAGGCGATACTCGCCATCCAGATAATGATACTTAGGGGGTGGGGAATGGCTAGTAGCAGGGCATCATCCCAGCTATTTTGGGTAAGTTTCGCTTTTTCTGCTAAGGATTTTAAAGCTCTCTTCTGGAATAAATCCGCAATCAAGGCCACAAATATAATCAAAAATGCATGGAATATATATATGTTTTCTTGCGCTAACAGTTCTTTGAAATCCGCCATTCGGTTGCTTTCCTTTAAATCATTGCTGATGCTGAAAGTATCACATTTCAAAGATGAAGTCATGTCCCGGGCCATTGCCATAATGCGGGAGAAAAAACTCCGTTACCTTGTTGCCCGGGATGGAATAACCGTGATGGGTATTCTTTCGGTAAAGGACGTGCTGGCCTATTATGATAAGGGGTTTGATTTAATCCTCTAACAAAGCATAAAAAAACGCCCCGCTTTTAAAGCGGGGCGTCATAAAAGCACAGGAGCTTCCGTTAACTTGGGGTTAACAAATTACTCCGGAAGCTCCCCGGGTACTGTCAGATATCATGGGATCACCTCCTTCTCAGGGAATCGTCATGGCGCCATGGGCTTCCCTGTTAAACCCACCACGCAACCCACTTCCTAAATCATGAACGAGTTTTGAATCCTTGTCAAAAGGAAAAAGTTGGTTATTTCTGTGATCCTGTTCTGGACTGAATATACTTCACGTCAAGCGTGGAATCCGTAGCCACTTTTTTGCAGGATTTTATTTGCCCCTGGCAACGCATATAACAACCACTCCAATGATCGCACTCGACGTACAGCCAGTGGGTGGGCTCGGTTTTCATATCCTGGCCTATAATTTCTACCGTCCCCGACTTATTGACCGTAAAGGTTTTTTCGGCTCCTGGAACCATTTTGGGTAATACAACGCCATTAGAGGCACAAGAAGTTAGAAATGAAACTGCGAAAATTATTAATAGTAATCCTATTCCTTTTTTCATTCTCTAGCCTTTCTTTAGTTTCAGGATGATGGGTTAATGTATTTGTTCAGTGTAGCCCATTATAGCACCTTTTTTTTAAAACCCTAGGGCATATCGCACGAAATGAGTTTGGTGCAGCAGGGGGAGGGGTGTGTTTGCGATTTAAATCAGAACATCCAGGATGTGTTTTTTGACCTGTTTTTTGATCTCAGACTTTTTATCGTTCAGGCTTTCCTCCAATTGTTCCTTGAAGGATTTCTGATCCTTTTTATTTTTAAATGTCCAAGAATTTTGTCTATTTTTGCCAAAAAAGGCATCTTCAATTTTCACTGGTTTTCCTCAATAACTGTAGTCCATATATTCTTATCGTTTTGTTTGAAAAATATCTTTATTTTTCAAAGTAAAAGGTTTATATTAATTTAATTACAAGGAAAGAAAATATAAGTTTTTGGAGGCTAAATACTTGTGGCGGGTTGTTCAATAGGGAAGAGGTGGTAATGCCTATAGAAAAGTCAAAAATACTCTTAGTTGACGATGAAATTAAGACCTGCAAACTATTTTCAAAGTTTTTAATAAAGCAGGGATTTGATGTTCAAACCGCATCGGATGGAAAAATGGCCATGGTCAAGGCCGATGAACTCCTACCAGACTGCATTTTGCTGGATGTGCGGATGCCTTATGGGGGACTGGGGCTGCTAATGCGTTTAAGAAAAGAGCTGCCGGGCTCTGTTATCATAATGATGTCAGCGTTTACTGCGGTTGATCAGATGGGGAGTTTCTTGAATGAGGGGGCTTATGCCTGTATTGAAAAACCGGTAGACCTGAACGACCTTTTAGAAACTATCAAAAAGGCCCTGAAGCTTTAAATCTAAAAAATGCTCCATAAAAAAGGCATTCAGGATTATCCTGAATGCCTTTTAATAATGGTACGCCCGAGAGGATTCGAACCTCCGACCCTCGGTACCGGAAACCGATACTCTATCCAGCTGAGCTACGGGCGCGTGTTTCTATCTTCTATGCATATTTGTTAGAACACCCTTCGTCAAAACCCGCTACAGTCCCCACCTGACGATTCAATTCCTGCGCGAATTCTTTAATAATTTTTAAACGCCAGGTCCACCACTGCGCTTCTGCCTTTGTTTCATCGGAGGCATCTTTGGGCGTGTTGAACTTATATTCCCTATTGGTTTCATCAAAATTGACTTTTATTTCTGCCGCCACTTTCAACCCATGTTCTTCCAGAATTTTTATAGGTTCTGCAGCCAGGCATTTTTTGAATGATTCGTCGGTGACCGCTTTTGCTGCGACGGTTTTCCAATTGTCATCCAGTTGCTTTTTTCTGATGGGATTGATCGGGGAAGTGGTACCCGCGGAACCCAGTATTTCGCTCATATATGATCCTTTCCGGGAAAATTAAACCGGCTAAATGAATGGATAGTAAGAAATAATACAGGATTCCCCAACCCATTTCTATAGGACTTTAAAAAAATAGGGAGATCAGGTGGCGCGGATCAATTCTTCGGCCTTTTTGAGGGCTTCATCAATTTTGTCTATCTCGGAACCGCCGGCCTGTGCCATGTCAGGTCGACCGCCGCCGCTCCCCCCAACGATTACGGCTATTTCCTTGATGATATTTCCGGCATGGAATTTACCGGTCAGGTCCTTGGTGACACCTACCGCCATGGAAACCTTGCCGTCGGCAACAGAGCCCACGACCACGATGCCGGATTTTAATTGGTTTTTGGCATTGTCGATAAAAGTACGCAGGGTTTTTGCATCCATGCCGTCCAGTTTTTTGATCAGCAGCGAAACCTCGCCGATTTTTTGCACCTCGTCGATGCTGGTAGACTCCTGACCGCTGACCATTTTTTCCTTGAGCGTGGTGACTTCTTTTTCCAACTGCCGGTTTTTCTCCAACAGTTTTTTCAGCTTGGCAATTTCCTCGTTGGATGGTGCTTTCAACAGTCCACGTATTGCAGCTAAAGATTCCTGTTCGCCCCGGATAGTGTTATAAGCCGTGGCGCCGGTGACAGCCTCGATGCGCCGCACGCCGGAGGCGATGCCTCCTTCAGAGGTAATGCGGAACAAGCCGATATCGCCAGTTGCGGTTACATGAGTGCCGCCGCATAATTCCTTGCTGAAACCAGGCACATTGACAACACGAACTGTGTCGCCATATTTTTCTCCAAACAGAGCCACTGCACCTTCTTTGATGGCGGTGTCGATATCCATTTCCTGTGTTGCGACCTGGATATTATCGCGGATCTTTTCATTCACACGCGATTCGATGCGGACTCTTTCCTTATCCGTTAAGGGCGAAAAATGCGTGTAATCAAAACGCAACCGGTCGGGTGCGACCAGCGAGCCCGCCTGTTTGATGTGTTCGCCCAGAACTTCCTTGAGCGCCGCATGCAAGAGGTGGGTGGCGGAATGGTTGAGCGCGGTGTTACCTCGGGTCTCGGCGCTCACCTCCAGTGTCAGGTTGTCTCCAGTCTGCAGGGTCCCCTGAATGATTTTTGCTTTATGAACGATCAGGCCGGGCAGGGGCTTGGTCGCGTCACCAAGTTCCAGTCGAACATTTTCATTAAACGCCCGCCCGGAGTCGCCAGCCTGACCTCCTGATTCTCCATAAAAAGGAGTTTTGTCGGTTAAAAATTCTATTTCATCTCCAGCCTTGGCGGAATCTACAGGTGCATGGCTTTTTAAAATAGCCAATACCTGACCCTGACCTTGAGTGGTTTCATAACCTTCAAAGACAGTGGGGGGTGAGGATTGCCGGTACTCTTTATAGAAGGGCGCAACTTCTTTTTCTCCCGATCCTTTCCAGGATGCCGTGGCTTTGGTCTTCTGCTCGTTCATGGCTCGGGTGTAACCTTCCATGTCGAGCGTCAGTCCGGCATCCTTGGCGGTTTCTTCAACCAGATCGGTAGGAAAACCGTAGGTATCATAGAGTTTGAAAATTTCTTCTCCGGGTATGACGGTGAGTTTTTCCTTCTGCACTTTTCCAAGAATTTCTTCCAGACGCTGAGTTCCATAATGCAGAGTATTGCCGAAACTTTCTTCTTCGTTGAGGACCACTTTTTGAATGAAGTCCTTGTTGGTGAATAACTCTGGATAAGCGTCTTTAAAATCGTCGACCACCTTACTGGTGATGCGGTAAAAGAAGGGGCCTTTCTGCTCAAGAAGTTTTCCGTGCCGAAGAGCCCGCCGCATGATTTTACGCAAGACATAACCCCGGCCCTCGTTAGAGGGAATGACACCATCGCTGATCAGGAATACGGAAGCGCGGGCATGATCGGTCAGCACTCGCAGAGAGACATCCACTTCATCCTGCCTGCCATATTCTTTGCCTGTGATGCGGGCCGCCTCAGTGATGATGGACATCATGAGATCGGTGTCGTAATTGGTGGTGCGCCCTTGAACAACAGCGGCCAGTCTTTCCAGTCCCATGCCCGTATCAATACAAGGGTTGGGAAGCGGAGTGAGTTTGCCTTCTGCATCCCGGTTATATTGCATGAAAACCAGATTCCAGATTTCCAGGAAGCGGTCACAATTGCAACCGACCTCGCAGGAAGGTTTTCCGCAACCGACTGCTTTACCCTGGTCGATAAATATTTCCGAGCAGGGGCCACAGGGGCCGGTGGGGCCCATGGCCCAGAAGTTGTCCTTTTCTCCCATCTTGTAGATCCGCTCGCGCGGCATTTTTATTTCATCAACCCACAGATTGAAAGTTTCGTCATCATCTTCGTAGACAGAAATGTATAAGCGATCGCGGGGCAGGCCAATCACATCTGTTAAGAATTCCCAGCCAAACTGAATGGCTTCTTTTTTGAAATAATCGCCGAACGAAAAGTTGCCGAGCATTTCAAAAAAAGTGTGGTGTCGGGACGTGCGCCCGACCATTTCCAGATCGTTGTGTTTTCCACCGGCGCGAACACATTTTTGCACCGACACGGCGCGGTTATAGCTTCTTTTCTCTTCTCCCAGAAAAATGTCTTTAAACTGCACCATTCCGGCGTTGGTAAACATGAGAGTCGGATCATTTTGAGGGACGAGGGAACAGCTGGGCACGATGGTGTGTCCCCGGTCTTCAAAATAGTGCAGAAATTTTTTTCTAAGTTCGTCGCCGGTCATAGTTTTAATTGAAAATGATTCAGGTAAGGGTTAAACGACACCTGCTTTGAGAATATCGTGCAGATGAATGATTCCTTCTATTTTCTGGTCATCACTGAGCACTACTAGGGAGGTGATGGAGTGGTCCTGCATGATTCTAACCGCTTTTGCTGCTAGTGTATTCTTGGTAATAGTTTTAGGTTGGCCGCCCATCATATCTTTGGCAGTGGCTTGGGAAATATCTTTTTGCTTTTCAATCAGGCGTCTTAAATCTCCATCGGTAATGATACCGAGAAGCTGATCCTGATCTCCGACCACCAGTGTCATTCCCAATCTTTTTTGTGATATCTCTTTGAGTACCTGATAGATGTCTGCAGTTTTTTTTATTTTGGGGATATCTTCCCCTGAATGCATCAGGTCGTCGACCAAAGTGAGTAGTTTTCGACCGAGGCTACCGCCGGGATGGTTGAGCGCAAAATCTTCTTCCTGCACGCCGCGAAATTCCATGAATGCCATGGCAAGTGCGTCACCCATCGCCAAGGTAGCCGTTGTACTGGCTGTGGGAACAAGATCTTTAGAACAAGCTTCTTCTTGAACGCTGATGTCGAGAACATAATCGCTTCTTTTGGCCAGACTGGACTGCTTGTTGCCGGTCATTCCCACCAGTGTGCAATGGATGCGATTAAAAATCGGCAGCAGTTTGACAATCTCTTCAGTCTCTCCGCTGTTGGAGATGGCAATCACTGTATCGCCTTCAGAAATCATTCCCAGGTCTCCGTGGCTGGCTTCTGCCGCGTGCAGGAAAAGGGAGGGCAATCCGATACTTGAAAATGTGGATGCAATTTTTTTCCCGATCAATCCGGATTTTCCAACCCCGGTCACAATGAGGTGTTTGCACTGATCGAGATGGCGCACAACCTCGACGAACTGAGAATCGATCCGGCTCTCCAGTCCTGCTATAGCTTGGCTTTCGATGCTCAGCACCTTGCGGGCGGTTGCAATGATCGACTGGGTATCCTGCTTTTCTGTGGATTTTTTGCTGGCGCTCATTTTTGTGAAGGACTCCACCTTAAGCCTTTTAATTCAATTAGTTCATAATCAGAAGAAGCTTTCATGATACCACAATTAATTAGACACGGTAAAGCCACGACTTTATACTTGGTCAGCATTTTCACACTTAAGGGGTAGTCATGAGCAAAGCTAAATCCCTCTATCTGATAGACGGTTCTTCTTACATTTTTCGGGCCTATTTTGGCATCCGGCAATTTTTGTCCACATCTAAAGGATTTCCCACCAATGCCCTGTACGGGTTCATCAATATGTTACAAAAGGTGGTGAAGGATGAGAAGCCCGATTATCTGACGGTGGCTTTCGACAGTAAGGAAAAGACCTTTCGTCACAAGATGTATACGGACTACAAAGCCAACCGGGAAGCACCTCCTGAAGATCTGGCAAAACAATTTCCCTATTTTGAGCCACTGGTGCAGGCCTATAATATTCATGGTGTAAGGGTTCCTGGTTTTGAGGCCGATGACATCATCGGGACGCTGGCAAAAAAGGCGGCAAAGGCGGGTTTCCGGGTGGTCATCGTCAGTGGGGATAAGGATATGATGCAGTTGATCGGCCCTGATATCCGCATGCTCGATACCATGAAAAATAAATGGTTTGGCGTTGAGGAAGTGGAAGAAAAATTTGGTGTGACTCCCGACCGGGTGATCGATGTGATGGGATTGATGGGCGACTCCAGCGACCACATTCCCGGTGTGAAAGGAGTCGGACCCAAAACCGCATCGGAGCTCATCCGCAAATTCGGTTCGATCAAGGAGTTGTATGAACGCATCGATGAAGTGGACAAGGCAAAACTCAAAGAAAAACTGGTTCAGGATAAGGAGATGGCCTTGCTCAGTCGGCAACTGGTGACCATTGACACATCGATGGAACTGGAAGGCGACCTGGAAGACCTTAAGTTTAAATCTCCTGATAATGTGGAGTTGAGAAAATTGTTTTCTGAATTTGAGTTTTCCTCCTTGCTCGGGGAACTGGAAGAGAGTTCTGACCCCGGTGAGAGTTCGCCAAAGGTTGAGAGCCGTTATGAAGCTATACTTACCGAGACCGATTTAGAGAGATGGATCAAACAACTAAAGAAAGCAAAAATTTTTGCGATTGATCTGGAAACCACCAGCCTGCATCCGGTACAAGCTCGGGTCGTCGGGATATCGCTATCCTGTGAAGAAGGGGTGGCCTGCTACATCCCACTAGCGCATCGCTATCTGGGGGTTCCCGACCAATTGAACCTTGATTTGGTTTTGCAGAAACTCAAACCGTTACTCGAAGATCCGCAACTTAAAAAAGTCGGGCAGAATATCAAATACGATTTAATCGTGTTGAGGAATGAAGGGATCAACCTGCAGGGAGTTGCCTTCGACACCATGCTGGCCTCCTATATTTTGACTCCATCCGGCAGAAGACACAATATGGACGATCTGGCCCGGGACTACCTGGACCACACCACCATCAAATATAAAGAGGTGGTGGGCACCGCATCCAAGGAGATAGGGTTTGATGAAGTGGATGTTGAGCGTGCCACCGAGTATGCAGCGGAAGACGCGGACATCACCTGGCGTTTGTATGAAAAACTTTCCCCTCTTTTAAACGGCGATGATCTGAAACTTTTTCAGGAGTTGGAGCTACCTCTCATAGAAGTTCTGGCGGAGATGGAGATTCATGGGATGAAACTCGATAAAAGTCATCTGCAAAATCTTTCTAAAATTATACAGAAAAAGATTGAGGAGCATGTGAAGCAAATCTATTCCATCGCCGGGGAGGAGTTCAATATCAATTCACCGAAACAGCTTTCGGTGATTCTGTTCGAAAAGCTGGGGTTGCCAACCGTCAAGAAAACCAAGAGTGGTTATTCCACCGATATCTCGGTGTTGGAGCAATTGGCGGCCGAGCACGAGCTTCCTGATGTGGTATTGGCCTATCGGCAGTTGGGTAAGCTCAAGTCCACTTACGTCGATGCTTTGCAGGAGGACATATTCAGTAAAACAGGAAGGGTACACACCTCGTTTAACCAGACTGTAGCGGCGACCGGCAGGTTGAGTAGCAGTAACCCGAACCTGCAGAACATTCCTATCCGTACCGAAATGGGGCGTGAAATAAGAAAAGCATTTATCGCCGAAGGCGATAACCATCTGCTTTCGGCAGACTACTCGCAAGTGGAGTTGCGCGTCCTGGCCCATCTTTCTGAGGATGAGGCTTTGATGGATGCGTTTCAAATGGGTGAAGACATCCACACCCGTACCGCTTGTGAAATATTCGGAACTTCCCCGGATCGTCTGGATGCGGAAGCCCGCAGAATGGCCAAGGCGGTGAACTTTGGCATTGTTTATGGCTTGAGCGCTTTCGGTTTGTCCAGGCAGTTGAAAATTTTCCCCAAGGACGCCAAAAAATTCATCGATCAATATTTTGCGATTTATAAAAATGTCAAAGTTTATATGGAAGAGACTGTGGCGCAAGCCAGAGAAACCGGTTACACCATGACGATTATGAACCGAAAACGCTATCTACCGGATCTCAAAAGCCAGAACCGGCAGGTACGCGAGTCGGCAGAGAGAGTTGCGATCAACTCGCCGGTGCAGGGAAGCGCGGCGGACCTGATCAAGCTGGCGATGATTCAATTGGCGAAAAAAATCAGCAAGAAAAAATTAAAATCCAGAATGATCTTGCAAGTCCACGATGAACTAGTGTTTGAATGCCCGGAAGAAGAGGAACAGGAAATGCGGGCCCTGGTCAAACAGGAAATGGAACAGGTGTTGCCCCTTAAAGTCCCTCTGGTTGTGGATATAGGCTGGGGAAAAAACTGGAACACCGCCCACTGACCAGCGTGACGCTGGACTCAATGAGCAATAACTTTTTTTGGCAAGCAACCGTGTCCTCGGCTCAATGAGTTTTTGCTATTTGCCCCCACGCCGAGTGGAGGAGGTACTCCGTGACTCAGAAGCGATTACAATTTGGCCGTGAAGGTGAGTCGGCCGCGATAGCCTTTTTGAAAAAGAAAGGCTATCGTATTCTTGAAAAAAACTTTCGTTCGAAAGTGGGGGGAATAGATATCATTGCCGAGAAGGCCGGGTTGATCGTTTTTATTGAAGTCAAGGCGCGCTCGGACCACGAGTTTGGTCATCCCTTTGAGGCCTTGAATCCTGCTAAACAGAAAAGATTATCCAGACTGCCCGGAGCTTTCTGGCCCGAAAGAGAATCACGGACAGACCGATGCAATTCGATGTGGTGGCCCTGACGGCGGACCCCTCTGATTCATGGAAAATCGAACACCTCGAAAACGCTTTTCAGGTGTGATCGCTACCTCTAATTCACGAATTAAGGATCAAAAATCAGGATGAGTTTAAAATGCAGTACCTCTGATACACAAAACAACCTGGTCGGTTTAGGGTTCTTTGAAAAATATCTGACTTTCTGGGTATTTCTTTGCATTGTTGTGGGAATTGGCCTTGGTTATTTCATTCCAGGTTTTTTTCAGGTTATTGGTCATGCTGAGATATTCAAAGTCAACATTCCAGTTGCTGTCTTGATTTGGTTGATGATAATTCCAATGCTTTTAAAAGTGGATTTTCAGGTTCTACACAAGGTGCGCTCTCATTGGAAGGGAATAGGCGTCACGGTGTTTATCAATTGGGCTATCAAACCCTTTTCCATGGCTGTCTTGGCTTGGTTATTTATCTCTCATCTGTTTGCACCCTATTTGCCGGCTGATCAAATTGATTCCTACATTGCAGGTTTAATTATCCTGGCAGCTGCACCATGTACCGCCATGGTGTTTGTGTGGAGCAACTTGAGTAACGGTGAGCCCAATTTCACCTTAAGCCAAGTAGCTCTAAACGATGTAATCATGATTTTTGCTTTTGCGCCTATCGTTGGTTTTTTACTTGGACTCTCCTCCATTATTGTCCCGTGGGAGACACTATTTTTATCTGTGGTGTTATATATCGTGGTTCCAGTTTTTGCTGCTCAAATCTGGAGGGTAGGTCTGTTAAAAAAAGGCGGGGAACCCGCTTTGCAAAGAACTATTCAAACTTTAAACCCATTTTCCCTTACAGCTCTTTTAGCTACATTGGTGTTGTTATTTGGTTTTCAGGGAGATCAGATTCTTTCTCAGCCCATGGTGATTGTCCTGCTCGCTGTTCCTATTCTTATCCAAGTGTATTTAAACTCTGGGCTGGCATACTTATTGAACCGCAAACTTGGGGTGGCACATTGTGTGGCTGGCCCTTCCGCTCTTATTGGAGCGAGTAACTTTTTTGAACTGGCGGTAGCAACGGCTATCAGCCTTTTTGGATTTGAGTCTGGAGCTGCACTGGCCACTGTTGTGGGAGTTTTAGTGGAGGTTCCCGTAATGTTGTCGGTAGTTCGCTTGGTCAATGGAACCCGTAACTGGTATGAACGTTCACCTGAGTTCAGGGATAGTGCAACTTTGTGAGATGCAGGAAAATAATATGTAATCATAGAAAACTTGAAATCATTGTCTCACTCAGGGATGTCTGAGCACCTGCGGGAAAGGCATTTGAGGCAGGGCTAAGGACGTAGAGGAGCAAGGTTAAAGGGCTGGGTCGCCTTTTCAGGGGAAAATTTGCCGTAGAATCTGCGACTTTTTTCTGATTCTGGCATCTATATGAAGAATAGGGCGTTATTGTGTATTCGCAACACTACTGACTTGGATAGGAGATAATCCATTGAATTTTATAAAACGTATTTTTTCGGGCATGAAACAGGATGTGGAGCCCGAGTCACCGGCAGTGGTCGAAGAGACTGAAAGTAGTCCAGTGGCTGAAGAATTTTCAGAACCTGAAACAGAGCCTGCACCGAGCTTTCCTGATGTTCGCCGGGTTCTTCAGATTCCGGCTATTTCTGAGAGTATTTTTCCTGAAAATTCCGATGCAGTTTTAATCAAGGCGCAACCTTCGCCAACGGGTGATCAATGTCTTTTCACCGTTAACCGTTCTTTGATGAATGGGCACTCCTGGTATTTTGTTGATTTCGAAAGCGCGGCGGAATCTGCCCTTGCAGAAGCTCTTTTTTGTCTGGAAGATGTGGAAACCGTATTGGTGTGTGAATGCACCGTGACCATCACCCGCAAAGATAAAACTCTGGTCGACTGGGTTTCTTTGGCTAAAGAAGTTGGGGCGGCGATCCGGGGAGCGCTGGAGGCAGGTGAAGGCCTTATCGCTGAAAAAATTATTGCAGATATGCCTTCAGAAGATGAAATTCGTGAAGGCATTCAAAAAGTGATTGATGTCGAAGTGAATCCGGGGGTAGCCGGACATGGCGGCAACATCGCCCTGATGGCTGTTAGGGGGAATTCTGTCACCATACAAATGGGGGGAGGGTGCCAAGGGTGCAGTGCCGCCGATTTGACCCTCAAGCAGGGCATTCATACTTCTTTTAGAAAGGCCGTGCCCAAGGTGGGCGCAATTTTCGATGAAACCGACCACACAGCGGGTTTAAATCCGTTTTTTTCCTGAGGTGAACCATGCCCAAAGTCAATACTTTTAAAGTCACTGTGCAAACCGGTCAGCAGGGAATGTCTGAGCCTGTCCATTTTAATTTCAATAACCATAAAATGGAATTTCAAAATGTGTCGGGGTCGGCAGAGCCCGGAAAGAATTTTGAGGGAAACTTTGAGGTGAACAGTTTTGCTCACAGCCTAACCCTGATTGGGCCGGAGTCCGGCAAATGGGAGATAGAAAAAATTTCTGTCGAGTATGATTGTGAAAACGAGAAGCCCTATACCGTCCAGTTTGGCGCGATCACTTTGGATGAGTCGACAGAGGTGAATATCTGGCAGGATCCGCCTGTCCCCGCGTTTGATGTTTAATCACCAGCCGCCAGCGTGACGCTGGATAGCTTATTGCTGCTGAGTTATCTTGGCTTAATATGTGGTTGAACTTCCCGGTGGGTGAATCGGGCTTGCAGGTCGCCCAATAAAATATAGTCTTTGACGGTGGTTTCAATCGGAATAAAATGTTTGGAGGACCAGGCCATCAGTTCTCCGGTTTCTGTTTTGAAAATTTCTTTTGGCACAATGATGTTGACCAACATTTCATCTCTTTTCCCCCGTCCCTCTTCGACTCTGAAACTTTCCTGATCCTGTTCCGACCAGATGTGAACGGAGATTTCATCATGGCCCTTTTCCGGGATGGTTTTGATGATAAATTTCCTTCCCTTTTCCAACTTTCCGTAAACGCTGTTTCGTACATTGTAGAAAGAGGTGAGAATATCGTTGAAGGCACCGTTGGCAGGAATTTCGTCTTGCCCGGTTTCGATTTTTTCCTCATTCAAGAATTTTTCCCAAGTATGCAATCGACGAGAATAATCGAATTTATGCCGGGTGATTTCTGCATTGCTCGCAATCGTCACCTGTCGCAGGAATGTTTTAGGACGGAGTTTTTTCCCGTTATCAATAATTTCAAATTCTGTCTTGTAAAAATGTTTGCGGTACGCGGTGAAAAAACCGATAAAGCCTTTGGTGCTGGCCTCCAGTGCTGAAAAATATTTTCCATGTTCCTCAAAAAAGCTCACTTTAGCCGAGGCAGCATTTTCAAACCACAGGAAACTGATGTCGTAATACAGGGTTTCTCCGGAAAACCGGGTTATCTTCCCCGCCGGGAGGAAGTTTTTGTATTCGCCCAGTGTTATTGGTTCTGCTAATTTTGTTTCCAGGGCTTGGGCGGTGAGGGAGAGAAATATCAGCCCGACAATGCAAACCAGGACAAGAGGTTGAGGCTGTAGGCGCTTAAAACTCATGGATTTATGAAGAAAAAATGAAAAAAATTGTTTTTTTTAAGGTATTATTTTAATATTATAAATGATTAGTTTTTTTATCCACTAGCCCTTTGGGGACGATTTTGTATTATGTCAGTAGAAACATTACCTTTATCTCCGGAAATTGTCGAAGAGTTTGAAGGGGAAACCCGTAAGGCCTATCTCCCGTTATATAAAATTATAATGTGGGACGATAATGTTACGACAATGGAATTCGTCATTCGAGTCCTCGTCAAACTGTTCAGCAAAGATTATTCGACCGCAGAAAAATTGATGTATGAAATTCATCTTCAAGGCGCCGGTCATGTTGCCACCTTGCCTCTGGAACAAGCGGAGTTTAAAGTAGAGCAAGTGCATATGGCGGCGGCGATGGAAGAATTTCCTTTCACCTGCACCATTGAGCCTGCCTGATTCAAGCGTATCTGTTTTACCCTTTTCTTTTTCCCATCGGGACATAATCTCTTTCAGCGGAACCCGTATACACTTGTCGCGGACGACCAATTCTAAACTGTTCGTCCTCTTGAAGCTCTTTCCACTGGGCGATCCAGCCTGGTAACCGGCCCATCGCGAACATCACCGGAAACATATTGACGGGAATGTTCAGGGCTCTATAAATCAAGCCCGAATAAAAATCTACATTGGGGTAAAGTTTTTTCTCAATAAAGTAATCGTCCTTGATGGCGATTTCTTCCAGCTTTAGCGCGATTTCAAGAAGCGGCTCAGGAGTTCCCTGTTTGCTGAAAATTTTATCTGCCAGTTTTTTGATGATACGGCTACGAGGGTCAAAGTTTTTATAAACCCGGTGTCCGAATCCCATCAGACGAAAAGAATCGTTGGGATCTTTGGCCTTTTGCACGTACTTATTAACATCGCCGCCATCTTCATGAATGCTTTGCAGCATTTCAATGACGGCCTGGTTAGCTCCGCCGTGAAGAGGGCCCCACAAGGCATAAATAGCAGAAGACACCGATGCAAACAGATTGCACATTGAACTTCCGACCAGACGGACGGTGCTGGTGGAGCAATTTTGTTCGTGGTCGGCGTGCAGAATCAATAGGACATCCAGAACTTTGGCTGCGTCTTCATCAACTTCATAGGGTTCGCAAGGAAGGGAAAACATCATTTTCAAAAAGTTTGCGGAATAGCCCAGAGTATTGTCAGGATATTGAAAGGGCTGACCAATGGATTTTTTATAACTGTATGCGGCGATGGTAGGAAGTTTCGCCATCAGTCTGTGTATGGCGATTTCCACCTCTCGCTCGTTTCTTACGTCCAGTTCATTTTGGTAAAATGTTGCAAGAGAGCCGACGACTGTACTGCACACCGCCATCGGATGCGGGTTGTTGGGGAATCCATCATAGAGATTCTTAATGGATTCATGAACCATGGAATGGTGCACCAAGTGGTACTGAAAGTAGTCGAGTTGCTCGCGGGTGGGGAGTTCACCATATATGAGCAGACAAGCTGTTTCTATAAAGGAACTTTTCTCGGCGATTTGCTCGATGGGATAACCCCTGTACAGCAGAATCCCTTTCTCACCATCGAGATAGGTGATCTTGCTCTGGCAGGAGCCGGTACTCATAAACCCGGGATCAAAAGTAATCAGTCCTGTGGTATTCCTTAAAGTGGAGATGTCTATAGCTTGTTCTCCGCAGGTCCCTTCCAGAACCGGGAACTCGTAGGTTTTTCCCTGATAGGTGAGCTTGACTGTTTCGGCCATGGTTATCCTCCGGTTAAGTCGGGTGCCGGGTGTTCGGTTATTTGCAAAGACGTTGTTACCCTGTATTATAAACCCTGTTTATCGGTTTGGTGGAAATTCTGTCTTTTTTAAGGTGTTCGTGATGAAAACGAATGGGCTTTTATATCTGATGATCGCTGGCATCGTTCTGGGAATTTTTTCCGGATGGATGTACGGAAGCGCGATGCTGGCGGTGGAGTGGATCGGCGAGATGTTTCTGGATGCCTTAAAAATGTTGGTGGTGCCGTTAATCATTTCCTCAATGATTGTTGGCATTGCAGGTCTGGGAGATATCAGAAAGGTTGGGAAAACCGGCCTGATCGCACTCGCATATTTCATGACCACCACTTGTATTGCTGTGGGGATAGGATTGGTGATGGTCAACATCATCGAGCCGGGCATCGCGGTTGAGATGACGGTGCAACATGTCCCGGAAAAAGTTACGGGAAAAGAAGCGGTCGGTATCACCGACATTCTAAAAACTTTTGTTTCACCGAACCTGGTGGAATCGATGGTGAAGATGGAAATTCTTCCCCTCATTGTGTTTTCTCTGGTGTTCGGTGGAGTTTTGACTACGCTCGGGGAACCGGGCAAACGCGTGATCGATTTTTTTGACACGGTCAACTCCGCGATCATGAAGATCGTTCATTTGCTGATGTATTTTGCCCCGCTTGGGGTTTTCGCGTTGATTGCGTCCAAGCTGGGAGCCGCTGGAGGGGGAGACTTGTTTCTGGCGGAGTTGGCTAAAGTCGGAAAATATGCCGCAACGGTTATCTCTGCGCTTCTGCTTCACGGACTTGTTGTGTTGCCGACGATTCTTTATATCACTACCCGAAGGAATCCTTTCGTATACTTTAAAAACGTCACGGCAGCGTTGACCACGGCTTTTTCAACGGCGAGCAGTTCTGCCACCTTGCCGATTACTATCGAATGCGCCGAGGAGAACAACCGGGTTTCCAGAAAGTCAGCACTTTTCGTCCTGCCTCTGGGCGCTACGGTGAATATGGATGGCACGGCTCTTTATGAATCGGTGGCCGCTATTTTCATAGCACAAATGCTGGGGATTCATCTGGGATTTGGAGAGCAGATGATTATATTTCTCACCGCAACGCTGGCCGCCGTTGGCGCCGCAGGCATTCCGGAAGCTGGACTGGTCACCATGGTGATGGTACTTCAGTCTGTAGGGCTTCCTCTGGAGGGAATAGGCATGCTGCTTTCGATCGACTGGTTTCTCGATCGTTGCCGAACCACTGTAAATGTCTGGGGAGACTCCATTGGTGCAGGCGTGGTAGATTTTTTAGAAGAAAAATGGGTAGAGAGAGGAGGCAAAACTTGATCGCATTGGCGTTGGCAGGACTCGTCATAGGTATTCTTTCTTCAGGATCGGGACTGGGCGGGGGATTTCTGGTGGTTCCCTTGCTGATTTTTCTGGGCCGGGAGGCTAAGCTGGCGGTAGGTACATCTTTTGTTTTTATTTTAATGGTGGCGATATCTTCTGTTCTGGCGCATTACCGATTAGGAAATATCGACATTAAAACAGGACTGGTTATGGCTTTGGGAGGGGTTGTCGGCGCGCAAATCGGACCTCACTTGTTGCAACACCTGTCGGACCAGAATTACAAACGCATATTTTCCATGCTCCTGGTAATCACGGCGGTCTGGCTTTTCGCCAGCACCTTCACCAGCTCTAAAGGGTAGGTCAGGAACCGTCTTTTTCGGTGCCGCGTACCAGCCGGACCGCAAAGGGGCCTTCCCCAAATTTATTGATCCAACTGGAACGGCCTTTGACCAGACTGAACATCATGGCGCGCTCACCATTGACGGTGTCGGTCCAGGTGCAGTCTGCGCCTTTGGGCTCGAACTCAGCGGGGATATGAATTTCATTGTTTCCAAAATCCCGTTGGCTAAAACTTTTATCAAAAATAGTTTTAACATCTTCCAGCTTCGGAACCCTCCAGTCGTTAAAACCCCCAAAGTTTTCCACGTTTTTTTCTTCGGCAAATTTAATGGCTTTTTCCAGGTGAATCCATTTGCCCGTCAACTGTCGTGAATCTTTCTTAAACCAGATCAGGCCGGTTTGGTTATCTGTGACGGTATCGTTTCCATTGTCTATGAATCGGGACATGGTGAGCCTCGTAAAAGTTGATGATCATTTTAGAGTGATTATAACAGAATACCGCTTGGGCAGAGAAGGGCTTCTCGTTGGGGATGTGTGGGTTAGGTAAAAAAAAAGCCGGTAAGGCGAAGGCCTTACCGGCTTTATCCTCTTAAAAGAGGATAAAAACTTTTTTATTGCTGATAGGTCTTGTGGTCGATTTGGCAGTCAGCCTGAGAAATCAGAGGCTCCTTCATATAACCGTTACGATTCTGATTCATCGCCTTGCGATAAGAGTCATCAGAGTTGTCGCCACGACAGTCACCGGGAACCAGTCCAACAACAACACCAGCATCTTCTACAGATCTCCACTGCTTCCAAGACTGTTCGGTCTGAGAAGAGCCGAATTGGTAGTCCTGTTTTACACCAGAGATGGCTCGGGATGTTCCCGCGCCAGAAGACAGGTTGACTGCGTTGGTCAAAACTCTATCTCGAGCTCCCATTTGCATCATGGTTTGTCCAACACCCATTACACTGATATCAACTTGCCCCTGATAGTTAGCGCCAGGAACCATGTCATCAGCACTGGCACTCAATGCTGTGAACCCAACAAATGCACATACTGCTACGAACAAAATTGCTTTCTTCATTACTTCCTCCCCTACAGGATGAAATTGGAATAAAAACTTCCTAATACTAACGATTTGTTTTTTGTTGGGCTATAAGGTGAATGCTTTTTTTTGCATAGGCGTTAGTCTTTCCCTAGGCATGCTGTATCGCTTACTGTTGTTTTTTTTGAGTTCCAAATAATATAGACGGCACAATCTATTTTTAGATATCTGATATTTTATGTCTAGGTGTTTTGACTATGATATTTTGGGGTACGGGTCTTGATATTTTTTTCTGTACGGTCGAAGCTGATCACTTGGGAGAGGAGAACTCTAACCCCTGGAAGCTGTAAGGCAGGTAAAAAGGGTTGGGGATGGTGAAGAAGCCTTGCTCGAAAGGAGGGCTGAGGGGCTGAGCGATGATTTTATGGTAATCATACTGGGTTTCCTCGCAGTTTCTAAGAAAGCACCAGCGAAAGTGAATGGGGCGGCTTTTGTCTCTTTTGAGGATGATGCCGAATATGTCTTTTTCGTTGAAAAAAAACTGCAGGGTGAATGCCTCGTGGTTGACCTGATAGGTTTTTTTGTTTGGAAGCTTTTCTATTTCCATGGGATTGGCAATGACAATTCCGGTATCGGGATGAGTTTTAAGGGAAACCCTTTCCATGGCCCACGAGCTGGATGGGGATAGGTTGAGTAAAGCAGGCAACAGGTAAATCAGAAAGAGGGTGGGTTTCAGCGGAAGAGATCTGCTTTTATTGGGCATAGAGGTAAAACCAGAATGGTAGTGACCTCGAATTCTAATCGAATCAGCAATTAATATGCAAAAAAAAGCCGGTAAGGCAATTTGCCCTACCGGCTTTATCCTCTTGAAGAGGTGACCCTTGATCTTGGATCTAAAAAATTACTGCTGAAGAGTTGGATGATACTCAGCACATTGAGACTGAGAAACCAGAGGCTCCTTCATATAACCGTTACGATTCTGATTCATCGCCTTGCGATAAGAGTCGTCAGAGTTGTTGCCACGACAGTCACCGGGCACCAAGCCAACAACAACGCCTGCATCTTCAATCGTTCTTGCTGCCTTCCAAGACTGCTCAGTCTGGGAAGAGCCGAATTGGAAGTCACCACCAGATGCTCCTGTGTTTGAATTAGCGCGTGAGCTACCCGCTCCAGAAGCCAGGTTGGTGGCATTGGTCAGAGTTCTGGCATGGGAACCCATCTGCATCATGGTTTGTCCAACACCCATAACGCTCTGGTCATGCTGTCCATAAGACCCAGGAACAACGTCATCGGCCACAACAACGGAACCCATTGACATGAACCCTACAAATGCGCTTACTGCTACAAAAAGAATTGCCTTTTTCATTACGTGCCTCCCCAACTGATGATTGGAAATAAAACCTCTAAACTGAACTACACTGCCAAACAAAACGAATCGACTCTTGCTAGAAGAGCCAACTTAATAATAAATTCCTTGATATCCTATGCGCATTGATCATTTCACCTACGCGCTTGATAGGGATATGAACTCAATAGAGTTCAGAATTTATAACCTTATTGGCCGTTTGTCAATAAAAAATCGGCTCTTGTTGTGGACGGGCTGAGCCCCCGCCAGAATTAATTTTATAATGCTCCTGATTTTCTTAATAAACCCTTGAAAAAAAAGGAAATTTAGGGCTGCTATCCTTTGATTTGCGTTCCTTTTGAAATAAACGAATTTTAGTTTTGGTTTGTTGGGATACGGGATTGATGGTGAATTATTCTGGTTGAATGGAAAACTGGATTAATAGTTTCAAATTCGTATAATGAAAAAAGTGACGCAGCGACCGACTAACAACTCAAATTAGAAACTTTATTAATGCCTTCAAAAAAACTTTTTACGTTGGAAGAAGCCAATGCCCTTGTCCCGCAACTGCTGGACTGGGTTCCTGAAATTCAAAAGTTATCAGGTTCAATGAATCGAGATTTCCCCGATATCCGCAATGCGCGGGAAAAGGCCAAATGGAATGGCGGAAGCGAGGAGGGAACCGGTTACCTGAATGTGGTTTTGAAATATAACCACTTGATCCAAGAAATCGAATCGGTGGGGTGTGAGATCAAGGGAATTCGCGAGGGCTTGGTGGATTTCCCCTCTATCCGGGAAGGCCGTGAAGTTTATCTTTGCTGGCGGATGCCTGAAAAAGAGATACGCTTCTGGCATGGTCTGGATACCGGCTTTTCTGGACGCCAACCTATTTAACCACCACTGGGCGCCGGGCAACGCCCGGTAGTAATGGGCAATAACTTTTGCTGGCTGGCAAAGAGTTGACTAGGCTCAAGATGTTCTTACCTACTGCTCCAGCGGCTAGCAGCCACGGCTAGTGGTCTGCGACTATTTTTCTAACTTGTTGGACAAGTTTAGAATTTCCCACCACGGCGGTTCCTTCTTCAATGCTGGCTTTGTTCCCAGAAAAATTTGCGAATCGACCGCCGGCCTCCTGCACCAGTATTTTGCAGGGCGCGTAGTCCCATATTTTGGCAAGAGGGTCGACCATCACATCCACGACTCCGCGTATTGCCATTAAGTGACCAAAGGCATCCGGGTAAGTTCGCACGATCCCGGCTTCCTGGTTCAGGCGGTTGTACAGGAAGGTGCATTTTTCACTGCGAAAACAATAATGGTCGGCGACCGCGACAAAGGCTCCTTTCAGGCGGGGTCGTGAAGAAACCTTGAGAGGCTTGCCATTTGAGAAGGCGCCTTTTCCTTTTACGGCCCAGGCCGTTTCACCCAGAGCTGGTAATTCGATAATGCCGAGCACCGGTTCGCCCTTGTGCAGAAGGGCTATCATGGAGGCGAAAAGGGGCAGCCCTCTCACGAATGACCGGGTTCCATCTACCGGGTCAATGGTCCAGACCCATTCGGCATCTGGTTTGTGACTGCCGAATTCTTCGCCGATGATTCCGTGTTCGGGAAAGTGCTGGGAAATTTTTTTGCGCAGAATCTCTTCGGCATTGCGGTCGGCGATGGTGACCGGACTCTGATCATCTTTCAGATCGACGGAAAACTGCCCACGATACCATTTTAAAACTTCGGCCTTCGCGGGTTTCATGAAGGACAATGCCGCATCTTTAACTTCCAGTAAATTCATGGCTGTAAGGGCCTTATGGTTAAGAAGGCTTCCGGGTATGGGGGCGGAGTAACTCCGCCGGTAACTTGCAATCGCTCTTTCTGGTCAGCAAGGAACTGTCTCGGCTTAACGAGCTATTGCTATTTGCCTACCTCGCTAGAGGGTGGGGAAAATAACGTTGCTTTAATCACTGTTTAAATTATAATCATCTCTTTGAAAAATTTATCGCTTTATATTCCCGGGATCAAAAAAATATGCGTGACAAGAATCTAATGATTGCGATTATAGCCTGCTTCGCGATCACCGTTCTCTTTTTGATGGTCATCGTTTGGGAGATAAAAAAATCCATTGACCACGATGAGAGAATACAACAAATAGCTAAAAAAGCCAACGATGTGGACGTGGCAGATAACCGGGATTTTAGTGTCTACGAAACTCTGGTCGGGGATGACGGACGAGAAATGATTTTGGTGCCTGAAGGTATTTTCTCCCGCGGGTCCGACTCCGGAGGTTTTGACGAAAAACCCATGCAAGAAATTTACCTCGATGCTTTTTACGTGGATAAGTTTGAGGTGAGCGTGGAGGCGTATAACAAATTTCGCAAGGCGGCTAATTATGTGGAACCTTCGGTCCCATTTTTTCAAGGAGACGGTGCAGTGATGAAGGTTCCCAGTCATGCTGTTGTTGGAGTTTCCTGGAACGATGCGGTCAACTATTGCACCTGGGCCGGTAAGAGGCTTTTGAAGGAAGCGGAGTGGGAGAAAGCGGCGCGAGGCACGCACGGGCTGGAGTTTCCCTGGGGCAACAAGGTTCTCCCCGATCGTGCTAACTTCGCGGGCACAGGTGATGGGTATGCCTACATGGGGCCGGTGGGGAGTTATCCGATGGGGCGTAGCGTTTATGGAGTTCATGATATGGCGGGCAACGTTTCGGAGTGGGTCGATGATTTCTACGACCAGTTCTATTATAAAAACGCGCCGATGATGAATCCCCCTGGTCCTGAGAACAAAGAAAACCGTGTATTCCGTGGTGGTTCCTGGGATGCCCGAAGTGTGGATATCCGCACCGCCAAACGTTTCGCCGCATCACCCGGAAGAAAGGATGGAATTCTGGGCTTTCGCTGCGGCCGCTCGAAAAACCCCAAGTAAGAAACCGCGACCTTTTTTTGATTCGTTTCTAGTGGAGATATCTTGCTGAAAACTCCGCCCCGTATCTGGATCTTCCTGTTTTTCTTCGTTTCCGGTGCGACCGGCCTGATCTACGAAGTGGTGTGGACGCGTTTGCTCACACTGGTGATGGGCAACACCCACTATTCCATTACCACCGTCCTGACCGCATTCATGGGAGGACTGGCTCTCGGCAGCTATGCCGGGGGTAAAATGATTGACAGGAGGTTCAATCCCTTAACCGCCTATGCCTTTCTGGAAGCGGGAATCGGTTTGTATTGCCTGCTCATTCCCAGTCTGATTGATGTTGCTTTCCCAATCTTCAAGTGGATCTATCTCAATTTAGGGGATTCTTATACCCAGGCCAGTCTGGCCCGGTTTCTGGTTTGTGTCGCCATTTTAATCGTTCCCGCCACGTTCATGGGCGCGACCCTGCCAGTGCTCAGCAAATTTGTTTCAAAAGATGAGGCTCATATCGGAAAAGATGTGGGCACCTTGTATTCCATAAATACCCTTGGCGCGGTTTTTGGCGCTTGGGCATCGGCGTTTATTTTCATGCGGCTTTGGGGGGTTCAATCCACCATTTGGATGGCGGCCCTGTTGAACCTCGTTATTTCTGCTGTCATTTTCTTGGTCTTTCGGCCTCCGCTCAAAGAAAAAGGCCACGATGAACCACAGCGCTACTCCCTCCCGCCTTTGGATAAAAGAGAAAAGTTGATCCTCTTGAGTTTCGGACTTTCGGGCATGGTGGCCTTGGTTTATCAGGTCGCCTGGAACCGTATTTTATCGCTTTTGCTGGGCTCCTCCGTTTATGCCTTCAGCCTGATTCTGAGCGTCTTCATATTGGGGCTGGCTTTGGGGACGGCGAGCTTCTCCCGACTTCTTCACAGGTTTAGTAGTATCATGAGGATATACGGCATAACTCAAGTAATAATTGGGTTATTTTCTCTGTCAATTATTCCTTTGTTCGGCTATGTCCCTTTCGCTAATCGTTGGATTTATGAGAACTGGGGGCTACAATTTGAGTCGGTCCAACTGGCGAATTTCGCCATCATTTTTGCCTTAATTTTTGTCCCGACCTTTTTTATGGGAGCCCAGTTTCCTCTGGTCATTAAGCTGATGGCGCGCAAGTTGGAAACACTGGGTCGCCATGTGGGTCGGGCCTATGCCTGCAACACCATTGGCGCTATTGTGGGGTCCTTTGTGGCCGGGTTCATTTTGATACCGGGATTGGGATTGCAGACCACACTCATAAGCGCGGTGTTTCTGAATGTTCTGCTGGGAATAGCGATCCTTGCCTTTGGTGCCCGGTTTAGCTTGAACGTGAAGATCTATGTTCTGCCGGCGATTTTGATGTTCTCTATATTGGCGGCACAATCGATTGGCCCCTGGGACAAGTCTGTCATTTCCAGCGGCTCCTTCATGCCTTACCGTATTGCGGATCTTAAAGAAGCGGAGTTGAAGAAAAACAAAATCCTCTTCTTTAAGGAGGGGATGCACACCACGGTGACCACTGAACTTTCCGTGTCGGGGAATATTTTCCTGCGTGTGAATGGAAAGACCGATGCCTCTCTGGCTCTTGATATGAGAACACAATTGCTTTCCGGCTATCTTCCCATGCTGTTTCATCCTGACCCAAAATCGGCTCTGGTGATCGGTCAGGGCAGTGGGATCACCCTGGGTGCAGTGACACAGTTTCCGGTTAAAGAGATCAAGTTGGTCGAGATTTCCCCTTCGGTCATTGAGGGTTCGCGGTTTTTTGATCCCTTCAATCACCATGCTCTGGATGACAAGAGAGTGACCCAGAGGCTCGAAGATGGTCGCAATCATATAGCCCTGTCTGACGCCACCTACGATGTGATCGTCTCGGAACCTTCCAACCCCTGGATTTCGGGGGTTGGGGCTTTATTCACCGTGAACTTTTTCGAATTGCTGAAGAAGCGGTTGAATCCGGGCGGGGTGGCCTGCATCTGGGTTCATACCAACATGTCGCCGGAGAGTTTTAAATCGATAGTCCGGTCCTTCAGCCTGGAATTCCCATTTGTGAGCATGTGGGAATCGATAGCGGGCGACGATTATCTGTTGATCGGGTCTGAAAAGGAATACGGCTTGTCTTATGAAAAAGCCCAGCAATATTTATCGAACAAGGTTGTGGGGCGCGATTTGCGCCGGATCGGTATCAACAATGTCCCGGATCTATTGAGCCTGATGATTATGTCGCGGGAAAAATTGCAGGAGTTTAGTGCCTTGGCACCCTTACACACGGATGACAATTCCCTGCTCGAGTTCAACGCGCCAGAATATGTTTATAAAGATGAGCGGGCGGTTTTGGTCAGGCAATTGACTCCCTTTATCAAACTGGAGCCGGAGTTCGTCAAGTTTTCACAAACCGATCCAGATGTTCAGAAAAATGTGGTGGAAAAACTTGAAAAGTTGCAAAGGTCTGAAAGCCAGATTGAAGATATTAAGAAGAAGGCCGGGCTGGAGAGGCTTTTGGACCAGGCTCTGGATGAGTTTAATGTCGGCGACATCAATGGGGCTCTTAAAAGCTACGAGAAGATCCTGGAGCTTGATCCCGAACATGTGATGACTTATTACAATATGGCGAATATTTTTCTTGAACTCAAGTTGGTGGATCAGGCCGAGTCCGCCTATCGAAAAACTCTTGCGATCAACCCGTTTTATGTGTTTGGCTCGACCGGTCTGGCTCGGCTCTATGTGTTTTCCGGGCAACCTGACAAAGCTATCGAGGTTTTGCGTGATACATTAAAGTGGTATGGAGGAGATCAGGAAGTGAGCCTGTACCTTGGGCTGGCGTATGCTTTTAAAAAGGAACCCGAAAAAGCCATTCAGGAGTTTAAGAAATCATTAGAATGGGATCCAACTTTTCCACCGGCTCATTATTATCTGGGAGTCCAGTATCAAGGCTGGAATCCAGGGTTGGCCAGACAGCATTTACAGACATTTTTGCAGTTGGCTCCATTGCGGCCGGGTTATGAGAACCTTCAGCCGGGCGCGGAAAAAATATTAAATAAACTTTAAACGGAAAACTGGTATACTCGATTTTCCTCTTGGTCGATGACCCTGCCGGAAAAATTTCCCAGTAACCAGAATTGAAAATCCAATGCCCGGAAAAATTAAAGCTCTGTGGTACTTTTGTATTGTCGTCATTGTTGTAGGTTTTATCGCGCTTGCCGCCAAAGGCAAGATGGAGGAAGCCCGCGAGAATGCAGAAACAGCATCCCAGGCAGCGGTTGAAGAACAAAAGAAAATAGAAGCAAAAACGGTTCAAATTGATCCGATCAAATTAGTTCGTGAGCTGAACGCGCTGGGTAAATATCAGGAAGCTGTGGATGTAGCTCGAAAAGCTGGCGAAAGAAATCCAGACCATGCTCAAATCCAAACCTGGTGGGGGATTTCTCTGGTTAAGATAGATAAGAGGGCGGAAGCCATCGAACATTTTGTCCTCGCCGCAAAAAAAGATCCCACCGACGAGAAAGCACATTTGTACTGGGGATTGACCCTGGCAATGGATAAAAAGTTTGAAGATGCCATTGGTCACTACCGGATAGTGCTGGAGATCAATCCCGAACACAGCAACGCTTACGCCTACTGGGGGGCTTCCCTGAGTGCCTTGGAAAAGTTGGAGGAAGCTGTCGCCAAACTGGAAGAGAGCCTGGTGTTGAATCGGTTTAATAGTCAGGCTTATGCAATCATGATTGACGTTCTATATAAACAAACGAAATATGAGCGTGCCTGGGAAATGGTTCATAAAGCCCGTGCCAATAATGTTTCCCTGCAAAAGAGCTCTGTAGACCGATTATCCAAGATTTTCCCAGAACCCACCAAAAAACCTTGAAATGTTTTGCGCTTTAGAGTGACTACTTGATAGTTGGCACAGTAAATGCATTTCTGTCTTGAACGGGGGATGAGCGTCAAAATTCCCAGCGCCGATAATGCAGGTCAATTTTTAAAGGACTAGTGTTTTATTAAGAGTTATTTGTTATAATAGCAAGTGCGTATTCGAGAGTTTTTATCTTATAAAAGGACGCTCTAACAAACTCGGGTTTCTGTAAGATATGTGGATCAATGAATTTATAAAATCAGGCAGGGGCTTTTTGCTCACTGGGTTCTTTTTGTTGTTTTTGTTTTCCTCTTTTTCATGGGCCGAGGATTTAAATTCCCAGGTGCCGAATTTTGTTGCCGATGTGGGTGACAATGTTTTCGCGCAAACCTCTGAAGTAACCATAAAACTTGAAAAGAGTATGCCCCGGTATAAGGGGGGAGACTCTTCATCTATCGAGACAGCCCAGGGAACCTTAAGGTCTTCTCAGGATTCACAGACCTACGAAGACCTGGAAGATCCTTTTGCAGGAAATGCTAAGGATATCCCCATTTTGACAGACCCTCTTGAAGGCTATAACCGCTGGATGTTTGGCGTGAATGAAACCATTTATGACAATGTGCTGGAGCCGGTGGCCAGGGGATATAGAGACACAGTGCATGAAAACCTTCGTATTGGTATAAAAAATGTGTTTTCCAATGCCATGGCGCCTGTCAAGCTTGTCAGCAGTTTGCTCCAGTTGGATTTTGAGAAGTCCGGTCGAGTTCTGGCGCGAACCTTGATCAACACAACATTCGGGATAGGTGGGCTGGCCGATGTGGCCGGTGAAGAATATCACATCGAAGACGTTAACGAAGACTTTGATCAGGCTCTGGGTTCCTTCGGTATTCCAACAGGGCCCTATGTGGTGCTGCCGCTTTTTGGACCTTCTACGGCCCGAAACATTGTGGGAAGAGCGGCGGATTCTTTCATGAGTCCCACCTTTTACTTTGCTCCGGGTGCCGCTAGTGTTGGTATTTCTGTTGAGGAAAATATCAATGATGCTTCATTCATCGTTGATGACAAAAAACAGTTAGAAGACAGTGCACTTGATGAATATGAAAGTGTTCGCGATTTCTATCATCAGTACCGACATGGACTGGTAAAAAAATAGACAATTCGTAGTTCCCCCCGCCCATTTGTTTCCCTGTTTTCTCGTTTCTTCCTGCCTGCTTTTCTTGTATCCTTAAGTCCACTCCCATTCCGTAAAGAGGTGTTTTTATTGTGGTCGATCTATTAAATCGTTTGAAACACGAAACCAGTCCCTATCTGTTACAGCACGCCAGTAATCCGGTCGAGTGGTACCCTTGGGGGCCGGAAGCCCTGGACAAAGCCAAGGCAGAAAATAAACCCATTTTCCTCAGCATTGGTTACTCCGCCTGCCACTGGTGCCATGTCATGGCCCATGAATCTTTCGAAAATGAAGATATCGCGAAAATCATGAATGAGAAGTTTATCAACATCAAGGTGGATCGGGAAGAGCGACCGGATGTGGATGCTCTATACATGAAAGCCCTGGTGGAGTTGACCGGTCATGGTGGGTGGCCGCTCAGCATGTTTCTTACTTCCGATCAGAAACCTTATTTAGGCGGAACCTATTATCCGCCCTTTGCGAAATATAACCGCCCCGGGTTTGCCGAGGTCCTGCAACAAGCGCACGACTTGTTCACCGGCGACAAAGATCAGTTGGACACTCGGTCACAAAATATTCTGCAAAAGATTTCTCTGCAGAACCGGGCCGGTAAGGCGCGGGGAGTTCCCAATGATGAGTTGATCCGAGGTGCTGTGGAAATTTTTTCAGGCAGATTTGATGAAGACTTTGGTGGGTTCGGCTCGGGCATGAAATTTCCTGAACCCATGCACTACACTCTTTTGTTACGGCATTGGGCGCAGACGGGGGAGTCCCTGACAATTCTTGACAAGAGTTTGACGAGCATGGCAGAAGGTGGATTGTTTGACCAGTTGGGCGGCGGCTTTCACCGTTATTCGACCGACCGGAAATGGTTGGTCCCACATTTTGAGAAAATGCTTTACGACAACGGGCTGTTGGCAAAACTTTTTCTCGATATGTTCCAGGCCACCAAGCAGGACATTTATAAAGATACCGTAGAAGAAACCTTCGCCTGGCTCTTTCGTGAAATGTTATCGGATGAAGGCGCGTTTTACGCCAGTCAGGATGCAGACTCGGAAGGTAAGGAGGGTACTTGGTACACCTGGGAATTGAAGGAGGTTCTGAATTTACTCGGACCCAAACACGCCAAGGTCTTTGCTCGTGCTTTTGGGCTGGTTCCCCGCGGTCATCTTGATGGACGCAATGTTCTGCATATTAGCGAGCGGGTTGAACGATTGGCCGAAGCCGAAGGCATTCCTATTTTTGAAGCAGATCATATTTTGAAAAAGGCAAAAGAAACTCTTTTTCAGGCGCGGGAAAAAAGGCCAAGACCAGCCCGCGATGAAAAAATAATCACAGCCTGGAACGGACTCATGATCACGGCTCTTGCGCACGGCTCTTCGGTGCTGGTCGACGCTCGTTATCTGGAGTCTGCCACTCGTTGTGCAGACTTCATCTGGTCGAAGCAATGGCAGTCAGAAAAATTGTTGCGCGTCTATAAAGACGGACAAAGCAAGATCAACGGTTGTCTCGATGACTACGCTTATTTTCTTGAAGGACTGGTTGCAATTTATGAAAACGGACTCGATAGCCGGTGGATCGTGCGGGCAAAGGAACTGGCCGATGCCATGATTACCGAGTTCTGGGATGAAGGGGAGGGCGGGTTCTTTCTCGCGGGTCGGTCGGGGGAATCCCTGATAGCGCCATTGAAAAACCCTGCCGACGAGGCACTGCCTTCTGCTAATGCCGTGGCGGCGCAGGTTCTGTTGAAACTGGGGCGGCTCACTGGCGAGGAATCCTATATTCAAAAAGCAGAAGAAACTTTGAACGCCTTTCGCGCCATGATTGAGCGGAGTCCTGCAGGATTTACCGGATTGTTGTCAGCAATGAGCGCGTTAGACATTGCGCCGACAGAAGTTGTCTTTGCCGGACCGCGCGATCATGTGTCCTTCGGTGAAATGTTAAAAGTCCTGCACGCCGATTACCGTCCCAACAAAGTTGTCATGTGGAAAGAGAACGAAAGCACAGGAGACCTGTTACCACTAACACAAGGCAAGTCCGCAGAAAAAGGTGAGCCCACCGTTTATCTTTGTCAGAACACCACTTGCCACGCTCCGGTGCAAACCGGCACGGCGTTGAACAGACTTTTGGAACGACCGCAGGAGATTCGCCTGAACATTTTTGATGAAGGCAAAAAGAACGCTCAGATCATGGAACAGGAGCAAGCCAACTTCATGGGCGTGATGGGCAATATCTTCCAACAAATTGGTATCCAAAAACCCTCTGGCGAGGGTGGCAAGAAGCAATAGCGCGTTTTATAAACCATCATCAATAGTGAATTTAGTTTCTTCTATCGAACCTCTCAAGTTTGGTGAGCCAAGCAAATGAAGAATAAGCGTATTCCAAGTCCTATTATTGGTTTGCTCGCAACAATTTACCCTGAGCAGTACACACATGATGGAATCGATAGTTTATTTCTATCTGCCGGGGCACCTGAAAATATTCCTCCGGGAAGTAAACCAAAGAAAGTTACTTCTTGGTTACGTTGTGTTAACCAGGAATGCGAAAATCCTTTGAGGGTGTTGGGTCTCATTCTGGGAGACTTTATGGATGCCGAACCACCTGATGGTTTAGGGTTTTATATTTCTATAGAAGAAGCTCAGGAGGTTTATAGCAAACCACGAGAGCGAATAAAAAATGCTTTGTCAAAGGACGGTTTGCAATATAGCCGTGGTGGTCATATCACTACAGGGCAAGGAATTTCGGCAAAGACTTTGATGGAACAAGTTCAGCAGGGAGGACTGGCTGCTATTGATATAGAAATAAAGCGGGCACTAGATAATATGGAAAAAGATCCTCCAACTGCAATTTTAGCAGCCGGGGCTGTGCTAGAAGCAGCTTTTAAAGCATATCTAGAACAAAAAAATGTGAACTTTTATGAGAAAGATACGTTTTCATCCCTCTGGGAAAAATGTTCAAATCATATCGGCATGAATTCAAGAGAGATAGAGGATGAAGATTTGAAAAAGATTTTATCCGGTTTGCATGATATTGCAGATGGGCTTATGCATTTACGAAATAGGAAAAGTGCTTCTCACGGTAAGTCAGACAAACAGATGAAGACATATAGAATAGAGCCTCGCCATGCACGTTTGGCTGTTCATGTGCTCATGCTTTAGCAGTATACCTCCTCGAAGTAATGGAGCAAGTGGACAGTTACTAAGAGGTCAAACTCACTACTGACTATGAGTTTCTCTTGCCTCCAACCTTGGTCATCTAAAAACCCGTCTTTGCAGATAAATTTCGATCGTATTTTTTGCATTGCTGGCGACGACGATGTCGCTCATGCCGCTGTGGTTGTAGTCGCCGCTGGTAATTGCTAAGGGTGTGCCGCCTTCGATCACATAATCGCGGGTGGGGAATTTGAAGGTTCCGTTGGGATTGCGAATGATGATCGAGAAACTGCTGGAGCGAGAGTTTGCAACAGCGACATCTTTAAGTTTGTCCGGATTAAAATGCCCGGTCGTCAGAGCAAAAGGGCCGCCACCACCGGAGAAGATAATGGGTTCTTTAAAACTGCCGTCTCCGTTTGAAGTGAGCAGATACATATTGTCCCCTTGGCCTGCGGCAAACACCAAGTCGGTTTTGCCATCCGCGTTCATGTCGCTGGCAACGATGGCCAGCGGCACCAACTTTTCTGCCAGCCGTGTTGGTTTTTGAAAAGTTCCGTCACCATTCCCGATAAACAACCGTACCGAACTGGCGCTGGAACTGCTGGCCGCGAGAGCAATGTCGAGGTGCCCATCTTCATTGAAGTCTTCGGTCACTCCGGAAAAGGAACGCGAACCAGTTTCATAAGTTTCGCCTTTTTTAAAGTGGCCGTCACCAGCGCCTAGGTACAATTCCATTTTGGAGAAGGTCAGGGTGACGGCGGCATCCAGCTTGCCGTCCTGGTTATAGTCTCCCAGAATAATATTTAAAGGGACTTTACCGGTGTGGATGGTGATGGGCTTTCTGAAGCTTTTATTTCCTTTGCCGAGAAAAACCAAAAACATTTCTTCCCCTCGGGCGTTGACAGCAATGTCGGGGATGCCATCCCGATTAATATCTCCCACCGCTGTCATGGTCGGTTCTGCGGCGACGTTTATATTTAAACCCGCATGAAAACTGCCATCACCTTTGCCATATAGGAGGGTGAGACTGCTGTTTTTGGCGTTTGCGGAAACGATATCCGGCTCTCCGTCGAGATTCAAATCGACGGTTAATAAATGGGCCGGACCCTGACCCACCGACATGACATCAAATTTATAGAACAAATCTGGCGGCGGCTGGGGCAGGTCGCAGGACGACAGCAACAAAACCGCGCCATATAAACCGGCCAGATACCAAAAAAGGGCGAAACCGGGTTTTATCTTGATAATAGGCTGCTTTTTCACGATATTCGTCCGTTCAGGCCGCTTGAAAATCCCTTGATTTTGTTGGGCGACTGTGCAAAGATTCGCCTTTCACTTGAACTCAATTCATTATATAGTGAACAAACAAGTTTAGTTAAAACCATCATACGTGTTTTAACCCCTCGCTCCAGATTTATGCTGGGGCTATTCTTAACCCATGAGGAGGTATTCATTGCGATCTTACCAAAGTGTCCTGATTCTCAAACCCGATATTGACGAAGCACGTGTTGCTGAAGCCTTGGAAAAAATAGGCGAGCTTATCAAGAGCAACGGAGGAGCGTGTCTTAAAATCGAAAACTGGGGCAAAAAACGCCTCGCTTACCGGGTAAAGAAAAACAGATTCGGGATCTACCTGAATATTTATCACACCCTTGAATCCGCCAAAGTCACCGATCTGGAAACCAAATACAAGCTGTACGACCTGGTCATCAAATATATGGTGCTTCGCTTGGAAGACGATGAGCTGGAAAGAGCCCTCGGCAGGGAAACTGAAACCGAGGAAGGGGAAAGTACTTCCGAAGGTGAAAAGACTGAAAAGACTGAAAAAGTCGAAGCGAAAGAAGACTCTTAATTAATAAAGTAACAATAAGGATTTGATATGGCTTCGTTCAACAAGGTACTTCTGATGGGCAACCTGACAAGGGACCCGGAACTTCGTTATACCGCAAGTGGCGCGGCCGTTGCCAGTTTTGGCTTGGCGGTCAATCGCAAGTTTAAGCAAGGCGAAGAATGGAAAGACGAGGTTTGTTTTGTCGATATCACGGTTTGGGCCAAGCAAGGTGAAAATTGCGCACAATACCTGAATAAAGGCAGCCTGGTTTTCCTTGAAGGCCGACTGAACTATCAGACTTGGGAAGCGGATGGCGGACAGAAGCGAAGCAAGCTTGAAGTGGTCGCTAATAATGTACAGTTCTTGACGCGTCAGGGAGAGAAAGTGAGTATGGATCCTGACTCAACTTCTGCCCCGGCCGCTGACGATATTCCATTTTAATAAAATAACTAAACAAAGAAGGGTGTTATGCCAGAAACAAAAAAACGTTCATTTTTTTCGCAAAAAATTTGCCGGTTTTGCAACGACGACCAGAGCAAGGTTTTTATTGATTTTTACGATATAAAGGCATTGAAACCGTTGATTTCTGAAAGAGGCAAGATCGTGCCTTCACGTATTTCGGGAAATTGCGCCAAGTGTCAGAGAATTTTGACCCGGGCGATCAAAAAAGCCAGAAACATTGCCTTGTTACCGTTTGCAGTTGAGCATTAGACTTGGCTGAGTCGTCACCACCCAAAAACCTGATGGTACCTGTAGTTCTGGTTTTTGCGCTATTTTTTGCTTTGATGGTGTTTCCGCCATTGGGGGCATTGATCGGGGTTTTATCTCCTTTCCCTCTCGTTTTCGTTTACTTGCAGAGAGGCAGGCAGACGGGCATTGCTTTGGTAGCGTTGGTTTTTGCGGTGCTTCTTTTACTGATTGGGATTAATCAGGCCATGTTGTTTTTGGCCGAGTATGCGCTGATGGCTGTGGTGCTGGGAGAGATGATCCGAATCCAGTTGCCGGGAGACCGGTGCATCGCTATCAGTGCTTTGGCATCGGGTTTCGTATCGATCGTTCTCTTGGTGGCCTTATTTGGCGATCAGGATATTTCGACTAAAGAATTCTTTGAGAAGCAAGTGCGCGCTCATTTTTCCCAGTCGATGGATGCTTTCGAGTCCATGGGCGAGGACAAAGCCCAGGTCGCGGAGATGAAGGCATTTGCGGAACGGGCCGCCGAGGGTTTTGCGGCGTCTTATCCGGCCTTTTTGTTGATCGGATCTTTGATTGGTGCTGCAGCCAATTACGCATTGGTGAGAATCGCATGGATACGGCTTTATGGGCCGGGCCTGTTTTCGGGGAGAGCATTCTCCCAATGGATTTGTCCAGAAACCTTGGTCTGGGGTTTCATATTGTCGGGAGCGGCTTTGTTTCTGGGGCAGGGCATGGTTGCAGATGCTGGACTCAATGTTTTTCTGGTGATGCTTTGCATCTATTTTGCCCAGGGGCTCAGCATTGTTGTTCATTTTTTGAAAGTCAGGAAGGTCCCGACTTTCTTTTGGTTTGTTCTTTTTATATTAATTTTTGTGCAACCTCTTTTAATTGGATTGGTGGCCGGGTTCGGCGTGTTTGACATCTGGGTGGATTTCAGAAAACTGAGAACCGAGATAAGTTAAAAACACTCTGATCCTCAGGAAAGGAAAACTTATGAAACTGTTGTTGAAAGAAGATGTGGATGGCCTCGGATTTTGTGGTGATGAGGTTGAAGTTAAAGACGGATATGGAAGAAACTTCCTGATCCCCAAGGGTAAAGCTTTGCTTGCGACCCCTAATAACCTTAAAGCTTTTAATCATCAGAAACGCGTGGTCCAGGGCAAAGTGACAAAGGTTATCGCCGCAGCTCAGGCTATTGCGGATGAAATTGCAAAGGTGACCTGCACGGTTACGAAAAAGGTTGGCGATACTGGAAAGATGTTTGGTTCGGTGACAGCTCAGGAAGTTGCTGATTTGCTCAAAGGCCAGGGTGTGGATATTGATCGGCGTAAAATTCAGATTGCCGAGCCCATTAAAAAAGCCGGTGAATATAAAATTCCCGTAAAACTTCATTCGGAAGTGACAGGGGAAATCAAACTCATTGTTGAAGGTGAGCAGGAAGCTACAGAAACTGCGGCACCCGTTGAAACCGCTGCCCCTGAAGTTGAACAGGATGTTGAACAGGAAGCTAAAGTAGAAGAATAGAGCTTTACCCTGAAAGAATTATGGCTGATGCCCTGACCGACATTTCTCTGAACAAATTGCCTCCTTATAACAAGGAGGCGGAGCAGAGTGTTCTGGGTGCCTGTCTGCATTCAGAAGATGCGATTGCGAAAGCTCTTGAAATTCTGAGTGCGGAGGACTTTTACAAGTCCACCCATAAAAAAATATTCTCTGTAATGCGGGAACAGTTCGAAGGCAATGAGCCGATAGACGTTCTCGCATTGGCAGACAAGCTCAAAAGAAAAAATGAGTTGGAAGAAGTTGGGGGAATCGAATACCTGACTCTTCTTGAAGATTTTGTGCCCACCTCTACGGCGGTGGTTCACCATGCTAAAATCCTCCGCGAAAAAAAAATCCTCCGTGACCTGATTCAAACCGCGACAGAAATTGTTTCCAGTAGCTACAGCGACAGCGATGACGTGGACACCCTGCTTGATAAAGCCGAGCAGTCCATTTTCGAAATTTCCGAAAAAAGAACCAAACCCAGCTTTTTCAAACTGCCCGAGATTGTTAAGCAGGGTTTGTCGGATCTGGAAAAACTTGCCCAGCAACCAGGAATGGTTACCGGCGTGCCTTCGGGGTTTTCCGATTTGGATAACATGACAGCCGGTTTTCAAAAGTCCGATTTGATCATTCTGGCAGCACGGCCCAGTATGGGTAAAACCAGTTTCGCTCTGGATATTGCCCGTTATGTGTCTTTAAATAAAAAAATCCCCACAGCTTTTTTCAGTCTCGAAATGTCCAAGGAACAATTAGGGATGCGACTTTTGTGCTCCAAGGCACAGGTGGACTCTTCAAAAGTCCGTACCGGTTATCTGGCCAAGAGTGATTGGCCTAAAGTGCATGACGCTGGTAGGGAACTTGCGGAGGCGCAATTGTTCATCGACGACAGCCCGGCTTTGTCGGTTTTGGATATACGCGCCCGTGCCCGCAGGCTCGCTGCTGAAGTACCTCTGGGATTGATCATTGTCGACTATATGCAATTGATGCATGGGCGAGGCAATACCGAGAGTCGGCAACTGGAAGTCTCGGAAATATCCAGAGGGCTCAAAGCTCTGGCCAAAGAGATAAGTGCTCCGATAATAGCTCTTTCCCAGTTGAGCCGTGCTGTTGAGAGTCGGACGGATAAACGGCCGCTCTTGTCGGATCTTCGGGAATCGGGTTCCATTGAGCAGGATGCAGATGTGGTCATGTTTATTTACCGCGATATTGTATACAACCCCGAATCGGACGACCCGGGTAAAACGGAAATCCTGATTCGTAAACAAAGAAATGGTCCCATCGGGGAGGCACTCTTGCACTTTGAAAACCAGTACACACGCTTCTATGATAGAAGCGCCCGCGTAGATGTTCCACCCGAAGCGGATTCTTCAGACTTTGAACCTGCCTTTTAATCGTAAGTTTTCCTCACAAAATAAAGGGACTTTAATCAAGTCCATGGTTTGTTTTTTGCTGGTATTTTTGGGTTCTTTGAGCGCAGAGGCGCAACCGCATTCCGATAGTTTTCAGTTGCCAGCAAAAGCTAAAGCCGATTTTTATTTTTCTCAGGGGAAGTTTAAAGAAGCCCTGGAAATTTATAAATCGATTTTAAAGGATGAAGCCAACCCCGGTTATATTTTTCGCAATATGGTGAAGGCCTGGAATACGGTGGGGGCGCTTGACGAGGCAGATAAATTTTTGAATGAATACCGCCAATCTCACGAAAATTCTTCCGCAGTTTGGTATGCCTTGGGCTATCTGCATTATGTAAAGGATGAAGATCAAAAAGCCGAAGAGCTATTTAAGCGGGCGATAGAAATGGACCCGGAGAATGGCCTGGCTTGGAATAATTGGGCGGCTTCTCTTGTTAACGGTAAACACTTTCAGGAAGCGTTGGAAAAAGTGCGAATCGCGATTCGAACCAACCCGAAAGAGTTGATGTTTTTTTTCAACCTGAAGAAAATTTTTGAAGAGATGGGTGAAGGTCAACGGTTTGAAGCTGAATACAATGATTCTTTGAAAGAGGGGCCGCTGGCTTGGGGCTATGGCAAGGTCCTTGCCCGATCGATGCGACAGAATGCATTTCGTGATTACGACAAGGGGAATTTAACCGGAGCGATTGCCGGTTTTGAAAAAATGCTGAATATTTACCGGCAAATTGATGATGTTAATGGGCAGGTGCCCGCCTTATTCAGTCTTGGCCTGCTTCATGAGGAGAATGGGGATGTCCAAAGGAGCCAGGAATTTTTCAGGCAGGTGTTGTCGATCAACCCGGATCATATTCAGGCGAGAGAGAAAATAAAATCTGTGAACTAGTTTTGAGAACTGCGCTTAGAAAAACTTTTACAGGCATTGAAAGGTAGGGTTTTCGTGTTTATTTCGTCTTCGGCTTGACTCGATTTAAGTATTGACAAATAAGGGGTTTAAGCGATAGACTTCAGAGGATTGTGCATATTTCTAACCACTGGCAAGGAGACAAAGTGGGCAAGGATGAAGTAACCATAGTAGTTTTTCCTGGAGTGGCGGGTTCCCCTAAAAAATTACGTCTGCCAAAACGCTTTGTAAAGTTTGCTGCTTTGGTATCTTTCGTTGTTTTAATAGGGTTTCTGGGGTCCGCGTTTTATTTTGCCCAGCAATATTTGCGGTTGCAAGGCAGCGAAACCGAGTTGGTCGAACTTCGTCGAGACTCGAAAATTCGCAAAATCCAGGTGGAAAAATTTGCACAGCAAGTAAAAAACTTTGAGACAGAAATGGCTCGGCTGGATCGCTTTGAGAAAAAGCTTCGGGTCATTACGGCGTTGGAAAATTCCCCCAAATCGGTTGAGAAAAACTGGGGTGTTGGCGGGCCTTATGGATTGAGCACTAATAGCTTCACAACGGCTATGGGTAGAGGCGCGGCTGGCATGGTGGATCGTTTATCTAATGGACTAGATCATTTAGGTAGACAGGCTAGAATTCAGAGTATCAGCTTTCAGGAGCTGGATGATTTCTTTAAGAATCAAAAATCTTTTCTTTCTTCAACCCCTTCAATCTGGCCGACTCGTGGTTGGGTGACTTCCAACTTTGGTTTTCGAAAATCTCCCTTTACAGGTTTAAGGGAAAAGCATGAAGGTTGGGATATTGCGGCCCGAAGCGGGGCTTCTGTGCGTGCTACGGCGGATGGTGTGGTGGTCGTTGAGGGAAGAGAGTATGGCTATGGAAACCTGGTTGAGATCGACCATGGTTATGGCATTGTTACCCGTTATGGTCACAACTCCAAACATCTGGTTAAAGTGGGTGACCGTATTAAGCGAGGGCAAGTAGTTTCGCTGGTTGGAAATACCGGGCGGAGCACCGGGCCTCATCTCCATTATGAAGTGTTGCTCAACGGTGTGCCGGTCAGTCCCAAGAACTATATTTTAGAAGAATAGGTTGCCCTTTGGCGATCATTGAGTCGCCAGGTTTCGAGCCGCCTTTTTCCCCACCCGATACCCCGAACTTTTCTGTATGCATCCTAAACAAGCTAGGGTTTGGCCTTAATGGCCAGGGTCTGAGATTCCCTGTGTTGCTTCCAAATTATAAATTAATATTCAGGATTTGAGATGGTACTTGGTTTAATCAAAAAATTAGTGGGTACCCGTAATGACCGCGAGGTTAAGCGGATTCAGAGCTATGTGGGTGCGGTGAACGCATTGGAAGATGAGATCAAGGCGCTTTCTGACGACCAACTCAAAGCCAAAACCCCTGAACTGAAAGACAAACTAGCTAACGGTGCTACTTTGGAAGAGATTCTGCCCGAGGCATTTGCAGTGGTCCGCGAAGCCAGTTGGAGGACGCTTGCAATGCGTCATTTTGATGTGCAGATTATAGGCGGAGTGGTTCTGCATGAAGGCAAAATAGCAGAAATGAAAACCGGTGAAGGAAAAACCCTGATGGCGACCTTTCCAGTTTACCTGAATTCCTTGACGGGAAAGGGCGTGCATGTTGTGACGGTCAACGACTATCTGGCTACCCGTGACAGCGCGTGGATGGGCAAGATCTACACGTTTCTAGGCTTATCCGTGGGCATGATCTATCACGATATTTCTGAGAGTGATAGAAAGGCCGCTTACGCCGCAGATGTGCTTTATGGCACCAATAATGAATTTGGGTTCGACTTTCTTCGGGACAATATGAAGTTCTCGAAAGAGCAAATGGTTCAGCGCGAACTGAATTTTGCCATTGTGGATGAGGTCGACAGTATTTTGATCGATGAAGCCCGTACTCCTTTGATCATTTCTGGTCAGGCAGAGGAATCGACAGATAAATATTATACGGTGAACCAGCTTGTTCCCAAGCTGAAAAAAGACGAGCATTATCTGGTTGATGAAAAGGCTAAGAGCGCTGCCTTGACGGAAGAGGGCATTGTCCTCATGGAAAAATTATTGAATATAGAGAACCTGTACGATCCGATCAATATTGAAACACTTCATTGTCTTAACCAGGCGGTTAAAGCGCATGGGTTGTTCAAGAATGAAGTGGACTATGTGGTGAAGGATGGAGAAGTCGTCATTATCGACGAGTTCACCGGTCGCATGATGTCGGGAAGGCGTTACAGTGATGGACTGCATCAGGCTTTGGAGGCGAAAGAGGGCGTAAAAATTGAAAACGAAAACCAGACCCTCGCAAGCATTACCTTTCAAAACTATTTTCGCATGTATGAAAAACTGGCAGGCATGACCGGAACGGCAGATACAGAAGCGGAAGAATTCAGCTCGATTTATAAACTCGAAGTCGTTGTCGTTCCTACCAACCGGCCCATGATTCGGGAAGATTATCCGGACCTGATTTACAGAACAGAAATGGAAAAATTTGACGCCGCCATCGAAGAGATCCGGGAATTGAATGCGATAAAAAGACCCGTCTTGGTGGGTACGATATCCATCGAAAGATCAGAGCTTTTGAGCAAGAAGCTGAAGAAAACTGGCATCAAACATAGTGTTTTGAATGCAAAGCATCATGAACAGGAGGCCGAGATTATAGCAGAGGCCGGGCAACCTGGAGCCGTGACCATTGCGACAAATATGGCCGGACGGGGCACGGATATTGTTTTGGGCGAGGGCGTCCCGGAGTTGGGCGGCCTGCATATTCTCGGAACCGAACGTCATGAAAGCCGACGCATTGATAACCAGTTGCGGGGTCGTTCTGGAAGACAGGGGGATAAAGGGTCTTCCCGCTTTTATCTTAGCCTTGAGGACGATTTACTGCGCATTTTCGGGTCGGATAAAATTTCTCCTCTGATGGCTCGATTGGGAATGGAAAATGGTCAGCCCATTGAGCATGCCATGATCTCAAAAGCGGTTGCCAATGCACAGAGAAAAGTAGAAGCCCATAATTTTGATATACGCAAACACCTTCTGGAATATGACGATGTCATGAATCGCCAAAGGGAGGTTCTTTATGCATTGCGCCGGGAAATCATCAATACGGAAAATGCGAAAGAAATCCTGCTGGATATGGCGGATGAGGTGGTGGATGCTGCCCTGGCTGGTATCGCCCCTGAAAAGATATATCCGGAAGAGTGGGACATTGAAGCTTTGAACGATTTGCTGGAAAGACAGTTTGCGGTTCACATCGAAAAATCTGCTGAGCATGAACTGCTCCTTCAAGGAAACACAAAGCTGGAGTTGGAACACTGCAACAGAGAAAAGCTTCATGATGCCGTCATGGAGGCAGTGACCCAGGCCTATGAAGCCAAGGAGGCAGGCATTGATCCTGAGTTCATGCGGCACGTTGAAAAAGTCATCATGCTTCAGATTCTGGATTCACTCTGGAAAGACCACCTGTTGGGAATGGATCATCTCAAGGAAGGGATCGGTCTGCGGGGTTATGCCCAGAAAAATCCTCTGACAGAATATAAGAAGGAAGGGTTTGATCTGTTCAGTAACATGATGGCACGTATCAAAGAAGAAACCACGGAATACTTATTCAAGGTTCAGGTTAATCAGGAAGTGGAAATGCCAGAGGAACTGACCAGCAAGCCTCAGCGGGTTGTGGAGCACCGGGGAGCCTCAGAGACTTCAGAAAAGCAGGTAACGGTTCGGCGCGACGAAGAGAAAGTTGGCCGGAACGACCCTTGCCCTTGTGGGAGTGGTAAGAAATACAAAAAGTGCCATGGCAAGTAAAGGCGCAGTTAAAGGTTTTCGGCGGCTTCCTGGCACTCAATGCATAAAGTGGTCAACGGCATAATTTGCAGACGTTTCAAGGTGATCTTCTTTTCGCAGGATTCACATTCCCCGTAACTACCGTTGTTTATTCTGAACAACGCCTCTTCAATTAACTTAAGCTCTTTGCGGTCTCTGCTGGTCAATTGAAAAATCATTTCTCTCCCCTCAAGGCTTGAGGCAAGGTCAATTTCGTTGCTGAATGTCAAATCTCCAGCATCGCGTTCCACTGACTGTGAAGCCTGAATCAATTTCAACAATTCGCCACGGTTTTCAATAAGGCGCTCACGGATTTTAAGAACCGCGGGATCCAGTTCAGGGTGTTCCTGTCGGACCAGGCGCAACTTGCCTGGTTTAATACTGGCTTTTGAACTATTGGTTTTCTTTTTGGTTGATGCGGATTTTGCGGGTGAAGCCGTGGCCTTCTTTTTTTTTGGCGCTTTTTTTGCCACAGTTTTTTTTGTAACGGCCTTCTTAACTGACTTTTTTGCAGGTTTCACGGATTTCTTAGCCGTTACTTTCTTTTTAGCTGTTGCTTTCTTTTTAGGCGCAGCTTTCTTCTTTGTGGAAGTCTTCTTTTTTACGATTTTCTTTTTGGCCGGGGCTTTCTTTTTAGTCGTAACCTTCTTCTTTGCAGAAGTCTTCTTTTTTGCGGCCTTTTTTTTCGTTGCCATTGCCGAATCTCCTATAACTAGGGAACCCTATATTGAACACATTCGGGCAGGTAACTCAAAAATCTTTACATTTTACCCATGGCTGGATAAAAATTCCTTGAACCTTAGCATTTGGGAAAAAAAAGTACAACAATTTATTTGCCCAGATGGCATAAAAAATTGCTTTCCACTGCAAAAACCAACGTTACTCCGTTTCATAGTCCACAACAACGGATGAAGAGCAGAGTGAACGCATTTTATCCACAACGGGTAAATGGTTTTTATGGCCCGCATATGCTTTTAAACCCTCACAATCATCAAAAAAAGCGGTAAGAACGATATCATAGCTTCTTTCGGAGCCTAAAAAATCGGTTCCCAGCTCTAAAAATTTCAAGGTCTCGATATTTCCCTTCAGGCTGTTGAGGGTCGCCATGGCCTGACTCAGGTTTTCCTCGGTCTTTTCTGCCAGCTTGAACATAACAATGTGTTTGACCATTAACGGTTTCCTCCAGTGGGTTGTTTTTTAATCATGCTTGCCGTCCCATTTTTGAGTTTCCGGGCGCAGGGAGCGCGTGGCTCTGTTTGTGGTATAGTGCCCGTTTTCATTTTGCGAACGGAAAATTTTATATGTCATGGTGGATGGGTGCAGGTTTGGGTTTTTTACGTGGCGGCCCTTTGGGTGCCGTTATCGGCGGCAGCATTGAACATTTTGCAGGTAAAAAACTCCAGAAAAAACTGCAGGGAAATTTACCCGGCATTATCCATCAGGGTGAATTTATAACGTGTCTGGTTGTCATTTTAACACGGGTAGCTATGGAGTCGGGAGTGTTGAGCCCGAAACAAGTGGAGGTGATTCATAAATTTTTCATGAAGAACCTGAGTTATGGCCCTCCGGATTTGAAATCACTGGATCGGTTGATCAAGGAGGTTCAGTCCAAAAAACCGGATGTTGACCGGTTTATAGATGAGTATAAAAAGTCCTGCCGGAACAACTACAATCTTTTGCTCCTCGCACTATGCTACCAGATTGCTTTAATTGAGAATACTCTGCGTGAAGAAACCCAGGTGCTGATAAAAAAAGTCGGGTTGGAACTGGGGCTGTCTTATGACCAGCATAACGAAATCAGAGCAAAGTACTCACTGGAACCCTTTAGAACTCCTTATCTTATACTGGAACTTTCTTCCGACGCTTCGAACGATGAAATCAAAAGAGCCTACCGAAAACTGGCCAGCCAGTGCCATCCCGACCGGGTTGCCATGGAAGATGAAAAGACGGTTTATGAGGCCCACCAGAGGTTTCTTGAGGTTCAGTCGGCTTATCAGGAGTTGGAAAAGATCAGAAAATTTTAAGAGGTTTTTCCATTGGTGTTGGTTTCGGGATCCAGCTTGCGGACGATCAGGGATTGAATTTTTCGTTTACTGGCTTCTTTAACCGTTATTCGATAGGAGTCCACCACAATCTGGTCACCGGAGTTGGGGATTCTTTCCAACCGGTCAATGGCCAAACCTGCCAGAGTTTCGAAGTCTCCACTGGGAAGGTCCCAGTTCAAGTTGTCGTTGAGAACGCTTATCTCCGTGCCCCCCTCCACCAGATATCCCCCATCTGCGTAGGGCTTGTAGGTTGTCTCGGGTTTGTCGTATTCATCTTCGATTTCGCCGACAATTTTTTCCAGTAGATCCTCAATCGTTATCAAACCGATGCATCCACCATATTCATCCACCACGATGGCCATATGCAAACCCCTTTGCTGGAGTTCCTTGAGGAGGTCATCAATTTTTTTGCTCGGGGGAATATAATAGGCAGGCCGGATGAGACTGGTGATAGGGGTGCTGTCAACAGGCTGGCTTAAAAGGTCGAAGGTGTTCAAAATCCCCATAAGGTTATACATTTTTTCATGAAAAACGGGGACTCGAGAGAAACCGGAATCGTTTGCGACATTATGCGCCTCCTGCATCGTAGCGATATCCCTTATGGCGATCATTTGAACGAGAGGCACCATGCAATGCTCCGCCCGAAGTTCTCCAAAATTGAAAATATTGTGAATGATTTTCTTTTCCGTCGTGCCTAAATCCACGGTCTGCGATTCCAGGCTCAGTATCCCTCGAAGCTGATCCCGGCTAAAGGTCTTATGCTCCTCTGTCGAGGCCAACTGTACACGACGAGTGAATCTTGCTGATGCTTTCGATAACCAGGATGTAAGCGGGGACAGAATTTTATAGAAAAAAATCAGCGGATAAATCATGAACAGCATGAGGGAATCGGCGCGGTGCTGAAAAATAACCTTGGGTATGATTTCACCCACAAAAAATATCAGAGGCGAAATAATCAACATGGCCATCCACTCGCCGGACTCGTTAAAATGGGTGACCATGAACGCGGTAAACACAGCGGTGCTGGCTACCATTGCCAGATTGGTTCCCAACGAGGTGGTGGTGAAGAGCCGTTCAGGATTGTCGAGCAATTTCAGAACGGACTGGGCGGCAGAATTGCCATCCTCGGCAAGTTGTTTCATTTTTATCCGGTTTACAGAAACCATGCCGATTTCAGAACCGGAAAAAAATGCTTCCAGCAGTATTCCCAGTAATACCAGTATGAGTGTTGTCGCGAAATCCATTAGCCTTCGGGAACCTCATCTTGCTCTTTGTCCGGTAATGGACGAGGACTCCTAAGGGTGAGAAAGAGACTCAGGATTCTTGATCCCTTCATTTTTTCGACACGGAATTTGAAACGGTCAAAGGTGGTTGATTCGCCCGATCGGGGAATACGCCCAAAGAGCCCGAAAACATAGCCGCCAACCGTATCGTAATCGTTCTCAGGTAGCTCGCTCTGAAAATTTTCATTGAATTCTGCCAGGCTATAAGCGCCGACAATGCGATAATGATTATCGTTCAGTTTTTTTAGTGGGAGTTCTTCCTGCCGCATTTCACTGTCAATTTCTCCGACCAGTTCCTCAATGATATCTTCCAGCGTGACCAGTCCGCAGACGCTTCCATATTCATCCAGGACGATGGCCATATGCCTTTTCATTTTCCTGAACTCTTCCAGCATGTCCTTGATTTTTTTTGACTGCGGGACGGAAAGGGTGGAGTGCAGAATGCTTTTCAGGTTTACCTTTTCCGGCGGCAAATGTCTATGCCGTGCCAGATCCTTGGTGAATAAAATCCCGATAATACCTTCATCTTCCCCTCCATATACAGGAACTCGGGAATAAAAATTATTGATGATCCGGGGTAGAATTTCATCCAGACTGTCCTCAATGTTTACGGTGAACATATCTATTTTCGGGGTCATGATCTCCCCCACAGTTGTTTCACCAAACTCAATAACATTCTGGATCAACGTTCTTTCATCGGAATCGATAACGCCTTCCCCTTCGCCGACTTGAACCATGGCCCGGAACTCCTCATCGGTGATGGGGGATTCTTTAAGGCCGTGTGGCAGGATTCCCATAGACTCGATAACCTTTTCTGTCCAAACAGAAAACAGTTTCTGGGCGGGCTGGACAAGCTTGGCAAAGACTTTTAAGGGATAGGCCGAAAATAAGGCATAAGACTGAGCAAACTTTATTGAAACACTCTTTGGAATGATATCGCCGAAAACCAGCAGGAGCAGGGTGCCAAACCCAATGGCGATGCCCACACCGATGCTTCCAAAAAGGTTAATTGCAATGGAGGTGACCAGAACGGAAACGGCAATGTTGACGAACTCATTACCGATGTAAATGGTGATGAGCAGCTCGCGTGGTTTTTCCAGAAGGGAATTTACAATTCGGCCCATGCGTCCCTTTTTCTCTGACATCTCATTCAGTTGCAGAGAGTTTAGAGAAAAATAGGCGACCTCACAGGCTGAAAAAAAGGCCGAACACAGAAGTAGAAACAACAGCAATAGTGAACGGGATAATAATGAATCGTCCAAAGTTTTTAAGAAACCTCAAGCTTGGCGGGCACTTGTGAATCGAATTGCACAATAATTCGATTTGGCAATTTGCAACTCTGGGAAGGGAAAGCCATCGGTGTTAAACTTAAAAATGATTGAAGCCTTCTGACTCTGGAAGAGTCTTCGTTGCCCCATCTCTCATTTCCAGCGATACTTTCTTAGATCTGAGAGTGATCTCTCCGATTTGCGTAACAAGCACTTTAGCCTTTAAAAACTGCCTGTTTAAATTTTTAACACCATCAGCAGGCAAAGTAAACAGTAATTCATAATCCTCTCCGCCATTCAAAAGGTGAGGAAGAGGGGCGATTGCGTTCCCATTGCAAAACCGTGAAAACTCCGGCGATTGAGGCAACCAGTCCTCGTAAATCCGAGCGCCCACCTTGGAGGCTTTGCAAATATGGTAAAGATCCTGAACCAGGCCGTCACTGATATCTATCATTGAGGTGATATTTATTCTGGAACGGGCCAGAATGCCAGCTTCATGGACTCTTGGTGTTGGGTCCAGATGCCTGCCCGTTAAAAATTTATGATTGCCCTTTTTACTGAGTAGCTTCATTCCCAGACTTGAATCACCCAATGTCCCGGTCACGAAAATGAGGTCACCCGGCTTGGCACCTCGGCGGGTGAAAACACGTTTTGCTTCACCGATGACCGAAACATTAATGAAAAAACATTTGGGGGAGAAAACGGTGTCTCCGCCGGCGAGTTCCACTTTGTAGCGATTGCATATTTCGTTGAATCCGGAATAGAGCTTGTCAAGAAACGATACAGATATCTTTTTTGGGATTCCCAATGTCACCAGCACTCTTTTGGGCGTGCCCCCCATTGCTGCGATGTCACTGAGGCTGACAGACAGGGCTTTTCGTCCCAGAGCTTCAGGAGTTGTTGTGGAAAGTTTGAAATGGATATCTTCAACCAGCGCATCGGTGGAGATGACTTCATAGGTTCCCGATTTAACCGGGTAAACCGCACAGTCATCTCCGATACCCAAAACAGAATCGGGCGCGTGGAATTTTAAGCGTGAAGAAAGACGATGGATGAGCCCAAATTCGCCGAGTTCTTTTATTTTGCTCATAAATGTTGGAGTGATCCAGTCTTTCAGTAATTTGATCCTTTTATACTACCAAGAAGGAAAACTAAAAGCCACGCCTGCCTTTTTCGATTCTCTCGATTCCTCTCCGATGCTATTGAGGTTTCAACAAGTCGCGAGTCAGGGAATCGATGTCGAATTTCTTTTCAATTTTAATGGAAATCTTATTGCCTTCTTCCAAGCCGGATTTTTGCAGCTCATGAATGAAGCACGTCATCTCCACATGTTCTCCTGTCTCAGGAATCCAGATGGTGAGTTCGCGAAACTGGTCGGCTTTATTTGGGGGAGTGGTGATCTCGGTGATTTCTCCATCTAACAGAATCATTGCTTCCTTTCTGCAACCCTTGAGATTGCTTTGATCATGCGGAACAGCTGGTTTGTCGGCAGAGAAATGTGTCTGGGGTATCCTGGGCATAGTGCTCGGAATCGATGTTGTACTTCTCAAAAACTTCCGGTCGATCCTGGAACGGATCTTCCAAGAGGATTCTAAGACGTGCGATTTCAGAAAAATCTGATTTCTTGATTGCTTTATCCAGAGCCGTTTGTAACAAATGGTTTCTCAAAATAAATTTTGGGTTGGTGGAATTCATTTGTGCTTTTCGTTCTTCATGGCTTATGCCTTCACGTTGCGCCAGCTCGAGATATTGGCTCAGCCACGACTTTAATTCATTATCGCTGTCAGTATCTGGGTAGTCCGCGAGAAACCGAAAGAAATTGGTGTAGTCCAGTTGATGGTCATGGAGTAGTTGAAACATTTTCTGCACCAGTTGCGTGAACTCCGAGTCCAAAATGCCCAGACCCAGTTTTTTGCCGATTTCTTCACGATAGAAACGATTGAAAAGCGGCTGGTATTGTTTCATTTCCTCTTCCAGATTTTCAGCGCCAATCAAAGGGATAAGAGTTTCGGCTAATTTGTTGAGATTCCAAAATCCGATTTCAGGTTGCTGGTTGTAGGCGTAGCGACCATGCGTGTCTGAATGGTTGGGGGTATGGTTGGGCACAAAACGGTCCATAAATCCATAAGGGCCGTAGTCAAAAGTGGTGCCGGTGATGCACATATTGTCGGTGTTCATCACGCCATGGATGAATCCCACTGCTTGCCATTTTGCGATCAGTTTTGCTGTGCGTTGCAGAGTGCGTTGGAAAAATATTCTGTAGCGGTCGGACTCTTCAGCAATATCCGGATAATAGGTTTGAACGGCAAACTCCAGCAACCGTTCTACGTTTTTTGTCTGCCCGGTGTAATGAAAAAACTCGAAACTGCCAAAGCGAATATGTGAATCGGCGACCCGTACCAAGACTGCGGCCATTTCCGGCCTTTGCCGGTAGATCAGTTCGCGAATTCCAATGACGGCTAGCGACCGAGTGGTGGGAACTCCCAATCCATTTAAAGCTTCGCTTGCCAGGTGTTCGCGGATGGAGGAGTTGAGGGTTGCTCTTCCATCGAAGCCTCGGGCAAATCGAGTGGGACCCGCACCTTTCAGGTGAATGTCCCAGATCTCCTGATTTTGGTTTTGCACTTCGCCCAGCAAGAGTCCGCGTCCATCTCCCAGTCGGGGATTGTAAGAGCCGAACTGGTGTCCCGAGTAAGCCATAGCCAAGGGCTCGGCACCCATCATAGGGATATTCCCGCTAAAGCGATCGATGAATTCCTGGCTCGTGCCAGCTTCCGGTGCCAGGTTTATCAATTGCCCGGCGGAAGGAGAATAGTCGACGAGATAAGGATCGGTCACCGGGTCTGGAGTCTTGGCCTGATAAAACTCAGGCCCCAGCCCGATAAAGCGGTTTTGGAAATTTAAAGTATCAGCCAAAGGATGCAGTTTCAGCGGAGGTTTTAGAAAATAAAAATGCTTCAGTAATGTTGATGGGGAAAGGAGGGGTGAGGATTCTTTTTTTCCTGGAATTTCAGTCAAATAGGGGAAGATTTATCCAGCACCGGAAGAATATCAGGGCTGCCGGCAACGAGTTCTATTTCTTCCCACGGAAGTGGGTGCTTACTCTACATTCTGCACCAGCCAGCTATGCGGTCGTTCCTCGCTGGTTTGAAACCAGAAGACGGCATTGATATTGAAATGCACCAGCCATGCGGCACCTTCACCTTGCTGGCATACTTTTTTCTGGTAGCGGTCTTCGATGACCGATAACTGGTCGCAGGTGGTGGTGGTCCAGTAGTAGTGGCCGAGGCCATCATCGAAGATAGGATTGATCCAGGCCTTTTTCCCGCTGGCGTTGATGATCCGTTCGGAATAAATAAGAGTTTTCAATTCCGACAGGGTGGGCAGGCGCCAGTCAGAACTTCCCGCAAAGGTTTCTGCTTCAGCAAAAGCCTTGGCATCTTTTAAAGCCAATTTTTTTAAGACGCCCTTTTTTATCCAACGCAGTTTGTTTACGGTGTCCGTAACAGTTCCGTCACCGTTATCCACAAACGCCGCTTCAGCTAGTGTTTCAAGAACACTTTCGTTGACCTTGCGACATTCTTTCATCATAGGGCCCGCGTCGGGGCATGCATTGAGAATGGAGAAGTGATCCATTTTCTTTATCATTTCGCAAACGTCAGTCTGCGTACATGCAGCGAAGGAAGGAATCGGCTGGATCAATAAAACCATTAATGTCAAAAGCACGATCCGCATATTAAACTCCTGGTCGGAAAATTTTTTATGGACAAAGAAACAACTGTTTCATCCGGTAGCTTGCTAATGTCTTCATTTTGCGGGCAAACATTCTCTCGGCCCAACGGGCTATTGTTCGTTGCCCCCACGGCTTGTGGAGGATACTATAAATTGCAAACTCACGGAAATATAAAATCTGCCGCCTTATTTATGCCGAAAAGTGATTAGACTCCATCACTGCTTCCGAAAGTGATTCGGTCCAGTTCGGCAAAGGCTTCTTTGCCTTTCATTTCAATAAATAAATCCGTGTTGACGATGCGATTGCTGGTTGGGTCGAGATTGATATTGATGACCGGAGTTCCCCGTTCCATAAAATGCACAGCGATATAATCATTAGTGGGGACGGCTCCCGAACTACCGACCAGAATCGTGAGGTCAATTGGCTCCTGCACAAACCTCTTAAAACTTCCTTCTTGCTCCGGGTGACCGGTGTATTCCCCATCTCCAAACATTAAGATATGTGGGCGGGCGATTCCCCGACAACTTCTGCAGGTTGGATAATTAGACGCCTTCATCGTGCCCGTATCGAGATTGCAAAGTGGGACCGACAGTTCTTCCCAAAACTGAAAGGTGCAGGTGTCGAGGCATTGCAGTCGCCACATGGAGCCGTGAACTTCGAGGATGCGGTCTTCCGGGCAACCCGACCTTAAATGCAGACCATCGGTATTGGTAGTGTGGATGAATCCGTCCTGAGCCGCAAGCCATTTGTTGATGATCTGGTAACCCTCGTGTGGCAGGTTCTCCTCAGCGTTACGACGACGCCATTCATAAAAGGCCCAGGCGTGCGGCAACTCATTGCGAAAGGCCCAGGGACTGGCCAGATCCTGCGCTTCCAGGCCTTTAGCCTTGAAGGGAGGGAAGTTTCTCCAATATCCGTCCTTGTCACGGAAGGTGGGGATGTTGGAGTCGGCGCTCATACCGGCGCTGGTTAAAAATAATGTCCGCTTTGACTTTTTAATCAGGTCCGAGGCCTTATGCAGAATCTCAAGCTTTTCCATCCCACTCCTCATAAAACTGATCGAGATAGGCCTGCATGAACTGGTGCCTGCCTTCGGCCATCTTTTTGGCTGCGCCTGTGTTCATGCGGTCTTTTAATAAGAGCAGTTTTTCATAAAAATGGTTGATGGTGTGTCCGGTGTTTTTTTTATAATGCTCAAAACTCTGATGCATGACCGGCTTTTCATCAGGGTGGTACATCAAACGGTTTTTGTTGCCGCCATAAGCGAAGGTGCGGGCGATGCCCATCGCGCCGATGGCGTCGAGCCGGTCGGCATCCTGCACCACTTTGCCTTCCAGCGTTTGCATGGGAGTGGCAACCCCCGCGCCTTTGTAAGAGATCGTGGCGACGATTTCGACGACCGGGTCGATAACCTCACGTTCCACCTGATTTTCTATAAGAAACTGTTCTGCCAATTTCGGACCCTTGGTGTCGTCGCCGTCATGAAACTTCCAGTCGGCAATATCGTGGAGCAAGGCCGACAATTCAACGATGAGTAAATTTGCTTCCTCCTGCTCGGCGATATTTTTTGCAAGGTTCCACACCCGGTAGATATGCCACCAGTCATGGCCGGAGCCATCGCCTGCAAGCTTCTGCTCCACAAACTGACAGGTTTTATCTATAATAGGCATTGTGTGTGATAACTTTAAGGTTCACGAATAGCAGTATCATTTCATATCGTGATTTCAGGATCAATGAGCAATTGAAAATTTACAACACTAAAATGGGCGGTTATGTTGAAGGTGACAGCGTGCTCCATAACTTAAAGCCGCAAACTAAAATCATTGCCGCTTTATTCTTGCTGATGGGATCAGGCATCGGCAATGGCTGGGCTCTTGCGGGGGTCGGCTCAATGTCGGTGTTGGGGGTTCTCATAGCCCGAGTCCCGGTTAAAGAAATTTTTCATGTCATCCGGCGCATGGCCTGGTTTTTTATTGCTATCGCAATTTTTCCGGTTCTGTTCACTCCCGGATTTTATATCGACCTGCCTGCGTGGTTCCCTGTCAGCATTTCGCGTGAAGGCTTGGTGCTGGGACTGGAATCCACCGCACGACTGCTCAACATCCTTTTTATTTCTCTGGTGCTGGTGCGCACGACGGCGGACTGGATGGACGGGCTGGATAAACTGCTCGGGCCGATGAGCCAATATTTGCCGATCATCCGCGACCTGCTTGCCGTTTCGGTGATGGCGGTGAAGTTTTTGCCGATGGTCTTTACCGAGACCGAAGAACGCTTTGCTGATCTTGGTAAAAACAAAAACGAGCGGGGAGTTAAAAAACTATTTTCAATGTGCGACTCCCTCCTGCAATACATTGCTTCAGTATTTTCTGATCTGGACAGATGGTCTACTGAAAACTACTCCGCGTGTGGCGAATGAAAACCTTTTTTAACCACTGATAAACACAGATGGACTGAGGGGGGGGGCTTTTAAAAACCTTGGCAGCCGCGACAACTCTTTTCTCGCCAGCAAAAGCTATGGCTCATTCGCTCCACGCGGAGTGGTTGCTAGTCGGCCCCACGTCTAGCTGGTGTCACGCTGGTCGGTTATGTAATCCGCACTCTTTATGTTCGGGATTTTCCCACCACCAGCGTCCGGCGCGGATGTCTTCGCCGTTTTCTACCGGGCGTGTGCAGGGCGCACAGCCTATGCTGGGATAATTTCTTTTATGCAGAATGTTGATGGGCACATTATTCTCTATAATATAGGTCATCACCTGTTCCTCGGTCCAGTCCGCCAGCGGATTGATTTTTATCAGAGGTGGATGATCGGCATCTTCCATGACTTTGGCGATGTCGGTGCGGGTGACTCCCTGAGTTCGTCTTAGTCCAGTGACCCAGGCTTTCAGTTCGTCCAATGCCCGGTTGAGCGGTTCGACTTTGCGGACGTAGCAACATTCTTTGCGATTCTCCACGCTTTCGCGGAACGAGAAGAAGCCTTTTTCCCGAACCAGGTTTTCGACTTTGTCCTGATTGGGGAAATAGGTTTTGATTTTCAGCCCGTATTTGGATCGCACCCGTTCCATAACGTCATAAGTTTCTTCGTGAAGTCGGCCGGTATCGAGGGTGAAGAGGGTGATGGGGCCTTTGAGTTTGGCGATCATGTCGATGAGCACCATATCTTCCAGGCCGAAGCTGGAGGCGAGGCCCGCTTTATCGCCATATTCGTCCATGCTCCAGCGCAACAGTTCTTCAGCAGTTTTAGTTTCGAAATCGATAGATGGTAAGGTCATAAAGGGGTTCCACTTGACAGGACAATGGATAGTTTATATAAACGGAGAACTTCCGCTGGTAACTAGTAGTGTCTTTATCTTGCAGGTAAACGCTCTCTCGACTTTAAGAGCCAGGGAGCTTTGTTAATAATATCCTCTTACCTTTTCACGGCCGTGCTGAAAAATCAAGTTCTACCAACAAAAAATTTTAGGGACAAACTTTTGTTTTTAATTTTTCTGTTTCTCTTGTTCCCTCTGCCGGTGGCAGCGGGAATTTTAGAGCAGGTGGAAAACGAGTTGGTGCAACTGGCGGACAAGGTTCGTCCGGCGGTGGTCAGTTTGTCTCCTTATATTGCTAAAGGCGCTATCGGGGAGGGGTTGCCCAACAAGGGGCGGCCCGCTAATGCCGGTGCAGGGGTTGTCTATAATGCTGAGAAGGGACTCATCGTCACCAACAGCCATGTTGTGCGCAGTGTTAACAAAATCAAGGTGACCTTTAAGGATGGTCGGGAGATCATCGGTGAAGTGCTGGGTGCTGATGAAGACACCGATCTCGCCGTCGTTCATATTATATCTGACAAGCCATTGGCCGAAGTCAAGTTCGGCGACTCCAGCAAAGTCCGCGTCGGGCAATTGGTGGTGGCGGTGGGGAACCCGTATGGACTTAATGACACCACCACTTTCGGCATTATCAGCGGACTCAAAAGAGAAAACGTCAATCTCTCTCGTTATGAAGATTTTTTGCAAACGGACGCATCTATCAATCCGGGCAATAGCGGCGGGCCGTTGTTGAACATCAAAGGTGAGGTAATTGGCATTAACACGGCGATCATCAATTATGCCCAGAGCATTGGTTTTTCTATTCCGTCCAATATGGTCAAGCATGTGGTGGCGCATCTGGTGGAGCATGGCGAGGTGCATCGCGGCTGGCTGGGGGTTGGCATTGACCCGGTCACGGAGGAAGTTGCCAAACAGGCACACGGGCAGGAAGGCAAGGGAGTCATCATCAATTCTGTTTTTGAGGGCGACCCGGCCTATCTCGCCGGACTCAAAATAGGCGATATTATTTTGAAGATTGGCGGGTCGGACATTGACTCCCCGAATAAAATGATTCGAGTGATTGGAGCGATCACGCCTGGGCAGACCATTAATCTGGATATTTTGCGGGACGGGAAGTCCCAGGTGGTGCCGGTGAAACTGGAATCGAGAAAGAAAAAAACCGCTCAATTGACGACTTTGCCGCCTTTGAGTCCGTCTGGACTGGGGTTTAGCGTGGAGAATCCGGGAAAAGACACAAGTCTGCCTGCCGGGGCTTTAGTGTCCAGCGTCAACCCTGAGAGCCCTGCTGCTTTGAAGGGATTGCAGCCTGGGGACCTGATCACGGCGGTTAATGGAGAAATCGTTGAAAATCGGCCTGATTTCGACCGATTATTAGACAAAATTGACAAAGGAAGCCCGATTTTTCTGTTGGTTTGGAGAAATGATGAAAAGTTTCATTTGGGGCTTGTAAGGGAAAATTAAATTTGTTAAATTGGCTCACCAAAAATGCGAGGTGTGTGCTTAAGGGGATTTTGTGTTTTAAATAAAAAATCTTATAAACCTTTTGTAATAAGGGGTTAAAATTTTCGGCCTGCCATTTAAGGGGTGGAATGGGCCGACATATGATTCAGAAAAAAAACAACATTCAACGGTTTTTATTTAGCCATTTTTAGACGCAACTACTTAGGAGGTAGAAATGTTTGGTGTCAAAAAGGGGTGGGAAAACTGGCATGCGTTAGCGGTCACGCTCGTGACTTTGGGGCTTTGTGTCCCGGCAGGCGCTGTCTCGACTGACCATTCACATGGCGGTCACAATCTCGGCAACCCGGCGGTTGACAAACCGGCGTGGTTGGAAAAGCTTGAAAACCAGGTCGACCACGAAGATTTAATGGGTGGCATGGAAGGCAGGCAGGACAAAATGGACCAGACTTTCATGAAGGTCATGGACCAGTTGAAGTCCAAGCTTAAAGAACACGCCAGCCCGGCTTCATCCGGTGGCGGGTTTCACGACTCTTGGGCCGCCCATCAGTTGGGGCAAAGTTTTCTCCTCGGGCCTACGGAAGCAGCCGCCAAAGTTTATAAAGGCGCGCATTGCCCCAGTAACGTTCCTGTTAAAAAATACGAAGTCTCTGCGATCAACGTAGAAGTCACCCTGAACCAATGGGGTGATTACTACCCGGGCTATATGTATGTCCTGAACAAAGAGATCGATCGAGTTCGTGCTGAAGAAGAAAAGAACGCCGTAGCTCGTGAAGATGCGCTCGATCCCGGTGCTGTTTCTAATGGCCTGCAGGGTGACGCGATTCAACCTTTCGTTATTCGCGCGAACCAAGGCGATTGTCTTCGCATCAAATTCACCAACCAGCTCGAAGATGAAGATGCTGGTTTTCAGGTGAATGGTTCTGCGATGATCATCAGCTCTACTGGTCAGCCTGACACGGCGGCCACTCCAGGCGCTATCGTTGCTGCCGGTGAGTCACAAGAATACGAATGGTACATTCCTATCGATGAGCAGGAAGGTGGTCACATGATCCAGAATCATGCGGGTCGTGATCCTTCTTCTCTGGGTTTGATTGGTACGATGATTGTTGAGCCGAGAGGTTCTCGTTATTTGAGCCCGTGGACCGGTGGTCCGTTGGAAAGTGGCTGGATGGCTATGATTGCCAATGACGAGGCTCGCGATTTCCGCGAATTTACTCTGATGTACCATGAGGTGGGTGACGAATCTTTTCGTCCGCTCAACCGTCATGGTGAAATGATTCCCCAGCGTGATCCGCAGACCGATGCTTACCGTCCTTCTGCTCGCGCTATGAACTTCCGCTCCGAGCCGTTTGGTATCAACAACCTGGCTCAACAGGAAAAGAAGTTCCATTTTGAAGATGAGTCTCTGGCTTACAGTTCTTATACTTTCGGAGATGCTCCGACCACGATCCCTCGTTCTTATTTGGGCGATCCGGCTAAATTCCGCCTCGTACATGGTGGTGGTGAAGTTTTCCATTCTCATCATCCGCATGGTGGAACCATTCGTTGGACCCGTTCTCCGCAACGGGAAGTACAGCTTAAAAACTTAACCCAGGCTGCGTATGACGGGCCTGTTAAATATCCAGTCGTTCGTACCACATCCGACCGGGTTGACGTGGAAGTTATTGGACCGTCCGAGGTTCTCGATCTTGAGACCGAGTGTGGGTCCGGACTTTGTCAGCGTCTCGCTGGTGACTTCCTGTTCCATTGTCACGTTGCACATCATTACGTAGCGGGTATGTGGGGCTACTGGAGGGTTTACAACATCATGCAGACGGGTAACTATCCGTTTGAAAGTACCGATATCATGCGTCCTTTAAAAGAGCTTCCTGATCGTGCGGGACGCATTCCTAAAGGACAGACTTCAGACAAGCTGGTGGGTCAGACTGTCGACTGGTTTGGTAAGAAGTTTAAAATTGTTGGTAAAGGAAACAGCGACTGGACGAAAGAAACTCCGGTTGTTAACGTCAAGGACTGGGTTAAGTACATGCTTCCGCCTAAGGGGCAACCCGGTCACGTAGACGATCCGATCAAACAGATCAAAGCGTATGACGGTTCTGTTTGGGATTATGACTGGAAAGACAATCAGGTGTTGTCAGAGCGGGAGACGGTTATTAAATGGCCGAAGTTCAAAACTCCGCATGCAGGCAAACGCCATCCGATCCAGTTTGACAAACACGGCAAGCTGGCGTGGCCTCATATGACGCCGCATTTTGGCAAGCGTGTTCCTTTTGCGCGTAACCATGGTGGTGCTCCCTGGCTAGAACCGTTTCACATGCAGACCGATCACGACGTCATTACAGCGACGGAATCCGGTAGTGCTCGAAGTGGTCCAGATATGGAGAACACGGGTGGTGCTAAACCAGGTGAGCAGGGACGTTGGAGTCTTTGTCCTCCAGGTGCTGGACGCAAGCAGTACAACCTGCATTTCATCAATACCCCGATCGAGCTTTCTGGCGCGGTTGGGAAAATTGCGCCGATCATCGATAAATACGGTCTGATCTATGTTATCGATGAAGAAATGGCGGCTGTTAAAGCAGATCCTAAAAAAGCCATTCCGCTGGTCATTCGTGCCAACGTGTATGACTGTGTAGATGTTCTTCTTTCCAGCGAATGGGATGATGATGATTTTACCAATTTCCAAATGTCTAAAATCAACATTCATCCGCATTTCTTTCAGTTCGACAATCAGGCTTCGGACGGTGTAATTTCTGGTTTCTCTTACGACCAGTCTATGAGGTCTTACACACAGTTCACCAAGAAGATGAAAGACGGGCATCATGTAAGTATGCCGATCCCGATGAACGCCAAGTTGTTGAAGGCTACGAAACCGGGAGACAGCACGATCGAGATTCAGATGGCAGAGCATTCGCCTACTTACCATGTCGGAGCAGATATCATTGTTGGTATCGAAGTTCCTAATGGCAAGGACGCACGCTGGATTTCGAACATCACGCCTGATCCAAATAAAGGCCCGTCCAAAGACGGCAAATACACCATCAAATTTAACGAAGGCATGACGCACGCACACGCAGCGGGTCAGATTGTCACTACCGAATACGTTCGGTATCGTTGGTGGGTAGATGCTGATGTTGGACTGGTATTCTGGCATGATCATGCGTTCGGCGCGACCACCTGGCCGCACGGCGGAATCGGATCGACCATCGTTGAGCCTTGGGGTTCCACGTATCACAATCCGGAAACCGGCGAGCAGATCCGTAGTGGCCCAGTTGCCGACATTCATGGAACTGAGCCTTTCGCTTACGCACGTAACGGTAGTTTCCGCGAACTGGTGGTTCAGGTTCATGACACCGTGCCGCACACAGCACAGTTGGTCACTGCGGGGAATCCTCCCGGACTGTCGCGTGAGAATGCGATCGCTGCCGGGCAGTCGATTTCCTTTCAGATGCCTTCTGACATGTTGGAAGTCGCTTTCCCTTACCTCAATGGTGGCACGCACACCACGGGGGGTGGATTCAACTTCCGTGCCGCATCATTGGCTTCTCGTTTGAAGTCCAACCCTGATGCTTCACAACTGTTCAGCAGCAAGGTACATGGTGATCCTTCAACACCCATGCTGAGAGCTTATGTGGGAGACAATGTTGTGTTCCGTCTCCTTCACGGCATGATGAATGAAACCCACACCTTTGTGGTATCAGGACATGGTTACCGCCCGGAGCGTTATGACCGGGATTCACGTGTGACCAACGCTCTGCATGTTGGTATCGCAGAACGTTATGACCTCGCTACCACCGCTGGTGGTTATCAGGGGATGGCTGGAGACTACATCTACTACGATGGCAGAACCTCCAAACTGTCTGAAGGTGAGTGGGGTATTATCCGAGTGCATGACAAAGCTCAGAAGGACCTGAAGGTTCTTCCGGGTAACGAGGAGTTCACCAAGAAGGTGCGGAAAACTCTCTGCCCGAAAGGTGCTCCGGTTAAGAGCTTCAGCGTTGTCGCGATTGACAAGGCTCTGAAGTTCAACCCCAACACGGAAGACTCGATCGAAGTAGACTTTGAGCGTAAACTTCTGCTCGCCAATGCGGAAGGAAAAATCTT
>CALAGQ010000038.1 GCA_937891765.1 uncultured Nitrospina sp. | reverse complement strand
GGAAAAGCATGCTCATGATGGCGGTCTCTACAGGAGTTGGGTTTGGCATCAGTCTTGGAGTCTTGAAAATTATTTTTGAAATTCCTATTTCTTATCTTTTGCTGCCGGGTTATGCCCTGGGCATTGTGCTCACCGCGTTTTCTTCCGAAGAATTTGTTAACGTGGCCTGGGACAGCGCCGGGGTGACGACCGGTCCGGTCACCGTTCCTCTGGTATTGGCCATGGGCTTAGGGTTTGGCAACGCGGTTGAAGCTGTGGAAGGCTTTGGCATTCTATCCATGGCCTCGATCTGCCCGATCTTGTCAGTGCTAATCATGGGACTCTGGATACAATTCAAAACCCGGAGAGCTAATTTGGAGCGGATAAACATTTTAAAAGGACAGGAGGCTGTGGCATGAGCCTGAGAGAAATCACGGTTTTAACAGACATCGCCTTGATCACCTGCATTGTTCAACGCGGTTTGGCCGACACGATCATCGAGGCGGCCCGGGAAGCGGGAGCCCAGGGAGCGACGGTTCACTTTGCACGTGGCATGGGGGTGAGAGAGCGTCTCGGCATTCTAGGGGTTGCGGTGGAAGTGGAAAAAGAGGTGGTCGATATTGTCGTCTCCAAGGAACAGGTGGAACGTGTTTTTGAGCGAATGTATCTGGCAGGAAATCTTGACACGCCGGGAATGGGGATCATGTACATCACTCCGCTCGACAAGGCGGCGACGTATATCCCGCCGGAGGTTCTGGAAAAATTTTCAGCCGATGAAGATGAAAAGACTCCAAAAAAACCATAAAAACTATAAGGTTTAAATTTTATGGAAAACAAGTTTGGCACAGATGTAAAGCGCATCACCTGTTTTCTGCCTAAAGGTGCAGGCATTCGCCTGGTCGAAATGTTGCATAGTAAAAAAAATATTGATTCCACTAATGTGCATACCGGAAGAGGGCTGCGTACCGTTGAGAGCGTTAAAGATTATGGGGCTTGGACCGAGCAGGACGTTTTGACGGTGGTTGTTGATGCTGAACAGGCTGATGAAATTTTTGCATTTATCTTTTTCCAGGGGGAACTCAATAAACCAGGTGGGGGTTTTATTTACCAGACCTCACTGGTCAAGGCCTCGCATTATAGATTACCTCGTATGGAAAGCTGAAAAAGCACCGCTTTTTGCAGCGCCCCGGAAACCCACCAGATCAATCCGGTTTTTTTCATTTAAAGTTTATTTTCGGTTTTTTGGAAGCCCCGCCATACTTGGCGAGGTAGGGCTTTTTCGAAATAGGGATATGTCGGGATTCAACCGATAAATCTTTTATCAAGTTGCTGGATTTTTGAGGGCAATTGTCCTAGTCTACAAATATAAAGAATAACCACTATTTTAATGCTTAGATCAAAATTAGGGGAGGGGTTTGTATGCCTACGAGTTTTCAAGATCCTATCAGTGCTTTTCTTTCCGATAAAACTTTGTCGGTTCCGTTGAGCCAAGTCCTTCTTTTTACCCTGTTGATGACGATCTGCATGCTTTTCGGCAGGCACAAACTGGGCTTGATGGTATCCTACGCATTCGTGTTTTTTTGGGGGTTTATTTTCAACAGAAGCTATTTTGTTGATATGCTGGGCAACACCAGTATGGGGCTCTATGGTTACACCCTGTGCGGACTTGGAATGGCAGCGCTTGCTGTCGTGGGCATGCTCCAAGGCGACCGAAGATAAATGTGTCAGAAAAAATAGCTGTTTTCCCTGGTTAAGCCCACCCATGAGACCCCGCTCCTTGCGGCATGGGCTCTATTATTTAATCTTGAATTTTCTTATAATCAGTCTTCTCGTATCCCGCGCTTTTCCTATCCAGTGAAGGGTTTTCAGTTCCATATAGTACTTCAGGGCGAGGTCAATGTGTTCCAGGGCTTTTGGCCCGTTATCCATATTGATATAAACCGCCGCCAGGTTGTAATGAATGCCGGGCGTATGATCGTTCAGCAACATGGCCTTATCAAGATACATTTTTGATTCTTTATAATTTCCGTCTTTGATATAGGCGGCTGACAACCTCTTCATCGTTTCTACATCATCGGGTTTAAGACGGTGGGCTTCTAAAAGCACCTTGATGCTTTGTTCAACTTTTCCCTGCCTAAGATAAATTTCTCCAATCACGCGGTAGGGGGCTTGCAATTCTGGATTTTTGATTAAAGCCTTGCGGGACAAATCCAGTGCTTCGTTAAACTCATTACGTCCATAATGGTACTCACCCAAGATCGCCTTTGCCTCTGCTCGCTCGGGGTCGATGGCGAGAATTTTGTTGGCATTTTCCCGGGCTTTTGAGGACTGGCCTGTTTCGATTAACACCTGTGCATAGAAATACAGAGCCTCAACATCTTCGGGATGCTGAGCCAGAAAATATTCCACCGAACTTTTGGCTTTGTCGTAGTTTTCTTCTTCGAAGGCTTTTTCTGCCTCCCCCATTTTAGCGCGATCAGGTTCCCCCTCCTCCCCTTTGCCACAGGAGGCTAGAAAGAAAATCATGAACGCAGCTAAAATCCAGAATTCAAGAACTTGTGATCTGCGCTTTGGTACGGATGTGAAGGAATGAGGGCTCATGGTTTTGGCGATTTTAATCAAACGGGTGGATAAAACTAGGTCAGTTTATTATTTTTTTATGGAGTTTCAGGGCCAGCTTTATCCTTAATCTATTGCCATGTCAAATTTTTCAAGGGTTTTAATAGGGTTCATGACGACTTTTTTGAATTTAATCATTCTCCTATCAAATGCAAAATGACCTTCCTTTTATGGGGATGGGTGCGGTGCTCGAACAGATATATTCCCTGCCAGATGCCCAAGCTCGGCTCCTTTTCCTGCACCGGTATGGACAGCTGGGTCTGGGTGAGCGCCGACCGTATATGCGCCGGCATATCATCCGGGCCCTCTGCCCGGTGCTGAAAAAGGGAATCGCCATCGGGAACCAGCCGGTTAAAAAATCGGTTTAAATCCTCCAGGACGTCCGGGTCGGCATTTTCCTGAATCAATAAAGATGCCGATGTGTGAGGAATAAATAGCGTTAACAAACCGGACTGAATATTCTGTTGCCCGACCCAACTGCAAACCTCATTACTGACACAATAAATGCCGCGGCCCTGTGTTGAAACTGTAAACCTGAACTGAACTTGCCTCATTCCCGGACCCTGAAATCAATGATTAATAGCCTTTTATCGGTTTCCCCCTCTCGACTTTGGGAGGATTTCAAGCTATCATTTTAGTATCTTAACCCGAAAGTGCTTCGCCTGCTCTGCCATAATGGATGAACCTTCACGCAGGTTCAAAAATAATTTTCCAGGAGCGATGAATATGTCCTTGCCCGCTGATAAGGAAGTGAGTTTTAGGGAAAGTGTAAACCTTTGTTGTGATCTGGCCATGACCACTTTGGATATTCCAGAAGGTATGGCCAAATATATCCGGAATGTGAACAATGTCTATCAGGTTCGGTTCCCGGTTAAAATTAAAGGACAGATTGAAACCTTCATCGGCTGGCGAGCCGTCCACAGCGATCATAAATTACCCGCTAAAGGTGGCATCCGCTTTGCCCCCAATGTCAATCAGGACGAAGTAGAAGCCCTCGCGGCTTTAATGTCTTACAAATGTGCCTTGGTTGATGTTCCGTTTGGCGGCTCCAAAGGCGGGCTGTTGATCGATCCGAAAAAATATGAACGTGATGAAATGGAACGGATCACCCGGCGCTTTGCTTATGAGTTGATCCAAAAAGATTATATCGGATCGGCAACGAATGTCCCGGCTCCCGATATGGGTACCGGTCAGCGTGAGATGGCATGGATCGTCAGCACTTACGCGGCTCACCGTCCTGGAGATATCAACCAACTGGGTTGTGTTACTGGAAAGCCCGTCTCGATGGGGGGCATCCAGGGCCGCATCGAAGCCACCGGTAGGGGAGTGGTATTCGGACTCCGAGAATTTTTTCGCCACCCTGAAGATGTCAAAAAAGCAGGATTGCAAGGAAACTCGCTGGAAGGGAAAAAGGTCATTATCCAGGGATTGGGGAACGTGGGTTATTACACCGCTAATATTCTTCAGGAAGAAGACCGGGCTAAAATCATCGCCATTTTGGAATGGGATGGGGCTTTATTTGATCCAAAGGGACTCGATGTGAACGATGTTTTTCAGTATAAGGTGGATAACAAGGGAGGGGTTACAGGCTACCCCAAAGCTGAATATTTTGAGGACAGCAAATCTCTTCTGGAAAGGGAATGCGATATTTTGATTCCCGCCGCGATGGAGGCTGTGATCAATCAAGGTAACGCCTCCAGAATTCAGGCGAAACTGATCGCCGAAGCAGCCAACGGGCCTGTTACTTTTGCCGCTGAAACGATATTAAAAGAAAAAGGCATTGCCATAATTCCCGATGTTTATCTCAATGCCGGTGGCGTAACTGTTTCCTATTTTGAATGGATCAAGAATCTTTCGCATATTCGTTTTGGCCGCATGCAGAGACGTTACGAAGAAGGCCAGAACCAACTTATGATTCAGGCCATTGAGAAATCCGGAAACAAGCTTCCTCTGGAACTGGTGGAGAAACTCAGCCAGGGGGCAAGCGAAATTGACCTCGTCCGATCTGGGCTCGATGACACCATGCGCAAAGCGTTTCAGGATATTCGCGAACGCTATTGGGCTAATGATAAAATTGACAGTTACCGTACCGCTGCAATGGCTCTGGCTATTGAGAAAATTGCCACCAGCTACGCCACCATGGGGGTCTACCCCTAACCGGGCCACACGCCCGGCGGGAAATGAGCAATAGCTTTCTCTGGCGAGTAAAGAGTTTTGGCGGCTCAAAATGCTTCTGCCCAGTCGCATCCCCTGCTAAGGGGCCACGGGAGTGGGCGGTTTAACGAGGTGTTGCCTCGCATCCTCCCACGTGTTATATCTCCTCATCATCCTTTGTTATAACGGTTACCGGATGGACCACAAAATTGGAATTGTTGAATGACAAATAAAACCGAATACGACAAGAGCGGTGTTTCCAGTCAGGGCGCAGAGACCGCGCTCTCAGGTTTGCTCAAACATGTTTTGCCAACGCGGAAATTTAGCGACCGCTATCCGCTCGCCGCAGACATCGGCTATTTTGCCAACGTTATCGATCTTGGCAACGGAGAAGGCATCGCCTTTGGCACCGATGGAGTAGGAACCAAAGTGATCGTTGCTGAATTGCTCGGCCGCTACGACACCATCGGCATCGACTGTGTTGCCATGAATGTCAACGATATCATTTGCGTCGGTGCGCGCCCGGTGAGCATGGTGGACTATATTGGTTGCTCACATACCGACCCTGAAGTTTTTGAGCAATTAGGCCGAGGGCTGGCTGAAGGGGCACGGCAGGCGGGTATCAGCATTTCCGGTGGTGAGATTTCCCAGATCAAGGAAATTCTATCTGGTATTGACCTTATCGGAGCCTGCATCGGCCATGTTTCTTTGGATAAGGTCAATACGGGCTGCGACATTAAACCGGGAAACCTGATAGTTGGCCTGGCATCCACCGGCGTGCACTCGAACGGATTGACGTTGGCTCGCAAGGTGTTATTAGGGGATAGCCTGGAAGAGCAGAAATCCCGCGTTAACGACTACGAAGAATTTTTAGGCCAGACCTTGGGCCAGGCCCTGCTCGAGCCGACGCGCATCTACGTCCAACCCGTTATGGAAATGCTCGATGCAGAGATAGATCTCAAGGCGATGGTTCATATTACCAGCGGTGGATTCTGCAATCTCAATCGGGTGGCTTCTGACAACATCCGTTTCGTCATAGACACTCTGCAACCGGTTCCGGAAATTTTTAATCTCATTCAGGATAGAGGCGGGGTGAGTGAGGCGGAAATGTTTGAAGTGTTCAATATGGGTACGGGATTCTGTCTCATTGTTGAAGGCACGAAAGAAGTCGAAGCCATCACAGAAATCTGCAAAGACCATGACCTTCCCTGTCAGGTCATCGGGCAGGTCGAAGCCTGCCAAGGCAAAGAAGTTTCCCTCCCGACAAAACAACTCACCGGCAAAGGTAGTAAATTCACCCAGTAGGTCCCTTAGCAGGGGAGGCAAATAGCAATAGTCTATTAAGCCGAGAGAATGTTTGCCCGCAAAATAAACACATTGCAAGCTACCAGCGGAGTTTCTCCATCCACTTTTTCAAACAATATTTTTGATGACTGAGGGCCCGAGGAAGGAAAATTTTTTCTCGAGGAAATAAGGTTCATCCCCCGCCTGCCTTGCCTGCAACTCATCCGAAAAGAAAATATTCCTGATATCCTGCGGTCTTTTGAACTCCGGCAGGCTGCTCTTTTTTGTGGAGCCGGTTTGTTCAGGACTGAAGGAGGCCTGAATGACTTGAAGTTCGATGAGTAATTTAGAGAAGTCCCCACCGGCGACGGCATTGGCCTTTTGTTTTTGCTCGGGAGTCAGGTTACTCAGGATAGAGTTTATTGAGTTTACAGATTCCATACTTATATTGACGGCCTAAACCGGAATATCTTGAACCTTAAACACCCCCAAAATTTTTTAAAATACATGTTTAAGCGCCAATACATTGATTTCACACCCGTTAACCTATCGCTAGTCAGATAGCGTTATTGCATTATGGGTCCAGCGTCACGCCCCTTAGCAGGTTAGGCCGATCATAATGGCATCTCAAGCCGAGACAAACATTTTTAGCAAGTAGAGCTATTGCCCATTGGCCCCACGCCGAGTGACGGCGGCTCGCCGGTAACGCTGATCAAAACTTGTCATCATCGAGTTGTTGGGGGTCGAGAATTTTGTCGTCGTGGGCGATGCCTTCTTTTTTGAGCATGATGGCGCAGGCCTTCAATCCGATGACGGTCATGATATTGAGCAGGAAGGTGGTGAAAATGAGGATAGAAAAGACTTCATTGCTGATCACCTGCATGCTTAACCCGAGAGAGGCGAGGACGAATGCCATCTCTGCCCGACCCATCATTCCCACACCGATGCTGAGCGATTCCACCCAGGTGAACCCTTCCCGGCGGGCCATGGCTCCGGCGCTGACGATCTGGCCTGCGGCGCAGACAAAAGTGAGCGTGAGCACAAACCACAAGCCCATTCCCTGAAGCGCTTCAAAGGTGATATTAAATCCCAGCGAGATGAAGAAGATCGGACCGAGAAACGAATAGGCGATTCCGTACAGTCGGTCTTCGACCTTGTTAATGAGTGCGACGTGGGCCACTTCTTCACGGAAAAACAGGCCTGCCATATAGGCCCCGAGGATGATGTGCAGTCCAATCGCTTCGGCAAACAGTCCGAATGACAGACCCAGCACCAGCACAAAGGTGAACCCTTTGCCATCCCGGTTTTGGAAGGGATGCTTGAAATAGGGATAGAGCCAAACTCCTGTTCCGACCACGATACCGAAGAACACGATCACCTTGGCGAAGATCGCGAAAATGGATTCGAGGTCGAGTGCTTGTCCATTCAGAATATTGAGAACGAGACTGAAAAAGAGCAGCGTTAGCATATCGTCGACGACACAGGCGGCAACTACAAGCCGTGCCATGCGGGTATTGTGTAAATCCAGATCGCGGAAAATTTTAAGGGTGACCACAACCGCTGTCGCCGTCATGGTGAGCCCGATAAAGATTGCCGGTTTCCAATCCAGTCCGAACATAAATGCCACTCCCATACTGACGGAGAAGGGCACGATAGCACCGACCGTCGCCACACCCAAGGAACTGCGCATGGCTCTGAAAAACTCGCGTGGCTTGGTTGTCACCCCGGTATGGAGCATGAGGAAAAAAATTCCCATCTGCGCCAGAATCTCTATGATTTTGTTTGGTTCTACCCAACCCAGAACGGCCGGACCCAATAACACACCAGCAACCAGTTCGCCGAGGATAGTGGGTAAACCAATGCGACGTAAGACCACAGCAACGGTCCAAACGATCACCATCAGGATTAACAGATGTTTGAATACAGGATCCATTTATGCTGCCCGGATAAAAACGTTTAACTGCCGTTACCGCCTGTAGATATTTTATAAATTCATTTTAGCGGGTATTGGTACAAGTCACCACTATGCATTTTTAAATGGGCTTATGTTGTTCGAAATGGGGTGGTACTAAGGAGGGAAATTCAATCTTGTGAAACGCTAACGCAATTTCGGCCTTCATGTTTTGCATTGTAAAGTGCCTTATCAGCGTTCTGGAGAAGTTCTTCACAAGACGAATTTAAGTTTGGAACAACACTGGCAACCCCAAAACTCGCTGTTACGAAACGATTGATATTGCTTGCTTTGTGTTCAATGTTCAGGTTCTCGATGTTAGCTCGAATTTTTTCAGAAAATTTGGCAGCATCTTCCTGCTCAGCATTTGGCAATATGACCACAAACTCCTCCCCGCCATAACGCGCCACCATATCCGCAGGCCGCTGCAATGTATCAGCTATGGAAATAGCAATCTTTACCAGGCACTCATCACCGGCTTGATGCCCGTATGTATCGTTGTATTTTTTAAAATAATCAATGTCGAGCATAACTAACGACAGAGGCAGTTTTTCCCGCTTCGCTCGTTTCCACTCTGTAGTCAGAACTTCATCAAAATAGCGACGATTGTATATTCCTGTCAATCCATCGTTGATCGCAAGGTCACTAAGATAGTCCTCGACATTTTCATAGTATTTAAAGAAATTCACCACAGACAATAACCCGGTAAACTCCCCCTTTTCTGTGATTGCAAGGTGGCTTATTCTAGACTGATGCATCACTTTATTTGCCTCTGCCATAACCGTCGAGCCTTTGATTGTTTTGATGGGAGATGACATGATGGACTCAACCTTAGCGGTATATACCGAACCTTCATTTGCCGCGACTTTGCGAGTGAAGTCTGCGTCAGTCACCACTCCGATGTAGTCAAGAGCCTTGTTTTGTACCAACACCACAGGCGTTTTATGCGAACGCATAAACTCCGCAACTTCTTTAAGTGTTGTGCCCTCAACAACAGACGGGATGGGAGAGGTCATGTACTTCCTGACTTCTCCGCCAGATGTAATTTTATTTTTATAATCCATTTTGTGGTGCCAAAATTATGGTGTCAGACAGCTTCTGTTTTTGGGCCGCAACTTTCCATTTAAGATGAAATTCGATAGGAGGTTCTCCTGTTATAGGTCGAGAGATTTTCTGATAAAGGTCGGCGGAAATTCTAACACCTATTTACACTTTCACAAATAAAACGTATTTTCATACAGGCACTTTAAGTGAAAATCTTGTCTTTGGGCAGACCTATTTTGTCTTTAAATTACAATCTTGAAAAGAACCGTGAATTGTCCGAGAATGCCCAATTAACGTTTGCTTGCGTTAAACTTATCTTGTTCGTAATACCAAATCTAATCAGGCTTTGAAAAATGGGTTTATTGACCGCCAGACCTTCTTCCGCCAAATTCGTTGTGGAAGATCCCTGTTTTCTCGATGTCGGTGAACACCCGGATTGGCAACGCCAGTTCGGAAACAGCCAGCTTGTAAAGCTGGAAATCGGCTTTGGAATGGGAGATTTCCTCATTGAAATGGCGGCCCGGGAACCCCACAGCAATTTTGTTGGGATCGATTTTTCCCAAAACGGCATCCTGAAATTATTGGGGCGAATTAAAAGCCTCCACCTAAATAATATTCGTATTGTCTATGGCGATGTCCGGGAAAAAATCCCACTGCTTTTCCATGACGGCGAATTGGAGACGGTCTATATCAATTTCCCCGATCCCTGGCCGAGAAAAAGGCATTTTAAACGACGGCTGATCAAACCAGCATTGGTCAAGCTGGTGACGCAGAAGCTGGCTCTGCAAGGGCACGTTTATCTGGCCACCGACAGCGAAACCTATGCCCATGAAATCCTCGAATATTTTAATGCCGAGCCCTTGTTGCAAAACAAAAGTCAAGAGAGCGGTTTTCTTTTCCGCCGTGACCATCTGCCCAAAACGAAATACGAGAAAAGTTTTATCTACGCCGGAGACAAAATCCATTACTTGGAATATTCCCGACTGGCCGGACAAGCGAATACGCCAAAGCAGGAAACCAATGAGTCTGAGGCAACTGATGAAATAGCCTTGAGCCATGACGAAATGTTGATTAAGAAATTTGAACGCGCTGAAACCCAAGCGCAGGATGCCTGTGACTTTAAACAGCTTGGCGATCAGATAGCCCATGCGGGAGACCAGCAATGGGCTGAAAAAGTTTATAAAAAAGCTGAAGACAAAGCCGAAGACTGCCTGGACTTAAACTGGCTGGCTTATAGCGTTTCTGAAACACTCGGCGATAAAGACTGGGCGAAGAAACTTTACAAGAAAGCCGAAGACAAAGCCGAAAGCAGTCTGGATTTGAACTGGCTGGCTTTCAGCGTTACTGAAACGCTCGGCGATAAAGACTGGGCGAAGAAACTTTACAAGAAGGCCGAGAACAATCCCCAAAACGTCCGCGAACTCTGTGATCTAGCTGACAGCATATCCGAAACATTCGGCGATAAGGAATGGCAGACAAGAGTTTATAAAAAAGCCGAAGGCATGGAGCATTCCGACTTTTTTGAACTTGCCGATAGCGTCTGCGTAAAACTGGGCGATAAAAAATGGGCCCGGGAACTTTATAAGAAAGCCGAGGGTATGGCGGAAGATTGCAGCGATCTGCTAAGTCTGGCCGAGAGCCTTGTAGAAAAGCTTGGCGATATGGAATGGGCTAAGAAAATTTATTTGAAGGCCGAGAACCAGGCTCAAGACAGCAATGATTTTTGTTGCTTGGCCGAAAGCCTGAGTGAAACGCTGGGCGATAAAGAATGGGCCAATAAGGTCAGCCAGAAAAGACCCTCTTGACTTCAATTCACTCACCCATAGCTTAGTTGTTTAGGCGCATTCTTGAATGCAAGTTTCTAAATCTTTATTGATGATTTCTATGATTTCATTTTTCAGGGTTTCGTTTAGATCGTTAATTCCGCCTTCATCGCAATCTTCAATTTTCCACTCATAACCTTCAAATAGATTTTTTTCGGCACATATTTTTTTAACTTCAGCGGCAGCCTCTTCCTTGGTGCCGGATTTCAATGGAGCTTCCAGATTGGTATTAACCGGAATATGCCCGACATTCAAATCATAGTGGGCGGTGAATCCATCCCAGAAAATATTTTCATCGGTCTCATCCTGTTCGAGGCGCTCTATGATGTCGCCCGCTAGTTTATCGTCAAGGCTGTTGATGCCACCATGCTCGCATCCTTCAATTTTCCATTCGTAGCCCTCGAATAGTTTTTTCTTATCTATCATTCTTTCAACTTCTTTGTTGGCCTCTTCTTTAGTGGTTCGGGATTTCAACCGCACCTCCAGATTCGTATATACATAGATATCGCGAATTTTTAGCTTCAAACTACTCATTATTAATCCTCGGTTCCTGCCAGAAGGCTTTATATTTATTCAGGTTTCAATCCTGCTTTCTAGGAGTTAGAGTTGAAAAATAAGAGAAGGATTTAATATTACTGCCAATTTTTGAATTAATATCTGAATGGGCAAAATGTAAGGTTTTAAAGGTTTCCCCGACAGCTATTGACAGGCTCAAATTTTTCAGGAGAAAGCCATGCCGCGCATAAAGGTTGTCGAAGAAGAAAATGCTGAGGGAAAGGTCAAGGCGGTTTACGACCAATTGAAATCGATGTTGGGTCTGGTGCCCGGTGTGATAAAAGCACTCAGTCCGTGGCCGGAAATTTTGGAATTGTACGCCGCGCGAATGGGAATGATCATGTTCTCTGAGACGCTGTTAACGCGAGCGGTGAAAGAAATGATCGCGGCCTTAGTCTCGAAACTCAACAGCTGCGATTATTGTTTGACCTACCACAAAAGCTTCATGGTTGATGCGGGAGTGTCCTCTCCTGAAGCCGAGGCCATTGTCGCAGACTATCAAACAGCCCCCATCACCGATGCCGAGAAAAAACTTCTGGCCTATGCAGAAAAGGTGACCCTCCATGCCTACAAAACCACCGACGCCGATATTGCCGGACTGAAAGAATGCGGTTGGTCGGAAGCACAAATTCTAGAAGCGACTCTTATCGCGGGATTGTTCTGTGACATCAACCGCTGGGTGGACGCATTAGGGTTTCGTGTCGAAGACGACCGGGCTACGCCCGGAGGAAATGAGGCAAAGGTTTCTTAAACCGAAACTTATCTTTGTTCGCCAGAGAGAGTCATTGCTCTTCGCCACCGGCGGCTCGCCGGCTATTGCGGGCTCTCCGTTGAAAATAATTTAGGAGAACCGTTTTTATATTCACTGCCCGGTATAAGGGTTTCCATCTTTTCATGGGCGTGAATGTGGTTATCTTCTGGAAATGCAAATTCATCGGGATCAATGCTATGTGAATATCCGTGCATCTGCATTAAAAACAAAAAGGCTCCAGCATAGATCAGGCCGTTATTTGAGACAGTGCTTATTTGCAGGAAAGACTTGGTGTGTCGCCATTTAAAAAGCACGATGACCATGAGACATAGAGCAGCAATTTGCCCTAACTCAATCCCTAGATTAAAGGACAGAATTCTCCACACAATCCCTTCCTCCCCCAAAGGTAATTGTTGTAGTCGGGTGGATAAACCTAATCCGTGAATCAAGCCAAATATGAATACAGCCCAAATCAAATTTGGCGACTTTTCAAAAAATTTACGGAACCCGCCAATATTTTCATAGCCGATATAACAAACACTCAAGGCAATCACCGCATCAATCAAAAAGTAGTTTACAGTGACCCCCATTAAAGTTGCTGTGACAAGGGTTATGCTGTGCCCAATGGTAAAGGCGGTGATGGTTTTGACCACATCCATAAAGGTGGTTAGAAAAAAGACAATCCCAAAGACAAATAAAAGATGGTCGTAACCTGTCAACATATGGGTCGCGCCGATTTTCAGAAACTGAAGATTCCCTCCCTGCAGAATAGTTTGTTTTTCCGCTTCAGACATTCCATGCGCGTAAGCGAATGCAATAGGGGTTAAAGTCAATGCAATGACTACGGTTGAAAAGATTTTATTCCTAGTGGTATTCATTAAGGTAATACCTTGGCGATGAAGATGATGCCTACTGCGACCGGGGTGATGTAGCGGATCAGGAATTCCCAGCTTTGCGCCCAGGGAAAGCCAAACTCGTTTTCGTGTTTTTCAATTTCTTCATGTGCGTTTTTAGTGCCCCAGACCCAGCCGACGAAAATGGCTGTCAACATTCCCCCCAATGGCAGTAAATAATTGGAAGCGATGTTATCGATGTGGTCAAAAAAGTTCATGCCGAGAAACTTAACATCTGCCATGACCCCGAACGACAATCCACTGGGAACGCCAAAGGCGAAAATCGCCGACCCGACAATCAGCACAGCTTTTTTCCGTGACCATCCGCGCTGATCGATGAAGTAGGCCACGACCACTTCCAATAGGGAAATCCCCGAGGTGATGGCGGCAATGGCCAGCAAGATGAAGAAGATCACGGCAACGCCATGACCGAGCGGCATTTCGGAAAATACGACAGGCAGAACGCTGAATACCAGCCCTGGCCCTTCAGTGGGTTCGAGTCCCATCGCGAACACGGCAGGGAAAATGACCATGCCGACCAGAAGCGCGATGAGTGTGTCGAACATCACCACGTAAACGGTGGAAGAGGTCAGGTTTTCTTTTTCCGACAGGTAACTGCCGTAAGTGATCATGCACCCCATCCCCAGACTGAGTGAAAAGAAAGCTTGCCCCAGTGCAATCAGTACGACGTTGGCGGTGATCTTGCTGAAGTCGGGAGTTAAATAAAAGGCCACGCCTTCCATCGCTCCATCGAGAGTGAGGGAGCGAACCATCAGAAGAAGCAGAATGACGACCAGAGTCGGCATGAGGATATCGCAGGCTCGCTCGATGCCGCCGTGCACGCCTCTTAAAACGATGGCGATGCAGGTTCCCATGAACAGCGCGTGATAAAAAATAACTTCGCCAGTATTTCCTATGAAGCTGCCAAAAAACGCGCCCGCTTCTTTCGGGGAGGGAAACGCCAGCACCGACCCTGTGACAGATTTCACCACATAAGCATAAGTCCAGCCGCCGACCACACCATAAAAGGAAAGAATGAAGAACCCGGCGAGCACGCCCATATAGCCGATGCCGGTCCAAGGTGAATTTGGCCGGAGTTGGTCGAAAGCGCCAACCGGATTCCTGTTGGTTTTTCGGCCCAGGGTGAACTCGGCCAGCATGATGGGGGTGCCGATGACGAAGATACAGACCAGATAAATGAGCACAAACGCCCCGCCGCCATTTTGTCCGACTATATAAGGAAACTTCCAGATATTACCGAGCCCGACAGCAGAACCGGAGGCGGCCAGGATAAACCCCATGCGACTGCCCCAGAAGTCGCGCTGATTATTGCTTTCGGTCTTCATCGAAATGGGAGTATATTTTTAAGATGATCAGGTGCTGGCATATGGGAGGTTTCCCCTGGAAAAAGTAATCAAAGACATTATAGAGAATATTCCCAAGTTACCCGGAATTTATATCATGAAGGATTCCCGGTCGGAAATTCTTTATATCGGCAAGGCAAAAATCCTGCGGAACCGGGTGCGCTCCTATTTCCAGAATTCTCGCAACCTGCACCCTCGGACGAGGATGTTTCTGGACAAAGTCCGCGATATCAAGTTTTTAACCACCAAGACCGAAGCCGAAGCGCTGATTCTGGAAAGCAATTTCGTCAAGAAGCATCAACCCCGCTATAACGTCCTGCTCAAAGACGACAAGCATTATCCTTATTTGCGTTTGACCACGCAGGAGAAGTTTCCGCGACTGGAGGTGGTGCGCCGGGTGCGAAAAGACAAGGCGACCTATTTCGGTCCATACACCATGGTCAAGGAAGTCCGTGAAACGATTCGGCTGATTTATAAAATCTTCCCTCTTCGCCAGAGCAAAGACAAACTGAGCGGAGAACCCATGCGCCGTCCCTGCCTCAACCATCAGATGGGCCGGTGCCTGGCTCCGTGCGCCGGCAAGGTTTCTCCCGACGACTATAAGAAAGTGGTTGAGGATGTGGAGTTGTTCCTCAAGGGCAAAAACGCGTCGCTACTGAAAAACCTGAAGGCGGGCATGGAAGCAGCATCCTCAGAGATGCACTACGAAGAGGCGGCGATTTTCCGGGACAAAATCCAAGCTGTGCAAACGGTGCTCGACAAACAGAAAATCATTTCCACCTCTCTGCAGGATCAGGACGTCATCGCCTATTGTACCGAAAAGGATCAAGCCATGGCGCAGGTGCTGATCATTCGTGACGGAAAAATGCTGAGCGAAAAAATATTCAAGCTGAAATCGCTCAACGAAATGGAAGAAGATGAAACCCTGTCCTCTTTTCTCAAACAGTATTACGCCGAAGAGGTGGTTCTGCCCGCTGAAATTTTATTGCCCCATCCCGTAGAAGATTCCGATTTGATCGCCGACTGGCTGTCAGAGAAAAAGGGTAGCCGAGTGAAGCTCGAAACTCCTGTAATCGGTAAAAAACGCGATCTCGTGAGAATGGCAGAAGAAAACGCCCGCTTCGCAATGCGAATGGAGCGCGACAAGGGCGATGTCGGCACCCGCTCGCTGGAAGAGTTGCAAACGGCTCTCGGCCTGAACCATTTCCCGGAAGTGATCGAAGGGTTTGATTTATCCAATATATCGGGCAGCCACGCGGTCGGTTCCATGGTGGTGTTTGAAAACGGGCTGGCGGAAAAATCAAAATACCGCCGCTACAAAATCGCCACGGTAAAAGGCATTGACGATTACGCCATGCTGAGAGAAGTGATGATCCGCCGTTATCGTCGCCTCCTCGACGAGGGCAGTCCGTTGCCCAATCTGGTGCTCATCGATGGAGGTAAAGGCCATTTGAACTCCGGCCGTGAGGTTTTTGAGGCTTTGGGACTGCACGACCGGGTCGACCTGGCCTGCATCGCCAAGGGGAAATATCGCAACAACCTTGCTACGGACGAGGTTTATTTGTTGCACAAAAAGGAACCGGTACTGTTTAAGGAAAACTCCCCTTCGCGGTTTCTCATGCAACGGATACGTGATGAGGCGCACCGGTTTGCCATTTCCTACCACCGTCGATTACGCGGCAAGGAGGCTTTGAGCTCGCCGCTGGAAAATATTCGGGGAATCGGGAAAAAACGCCGTTTACTGCTTTTAAAACAATTTGGCAGCCTGGAAAATATCCGCGATGCTTCGGTGGAAGAATTGACCACCCTGCCGGGCATCACCCGGTCTCTGGCAGAAAAACTACTAGCCACCACTCGGCGTGGAGCCAGCTAGGAATGGCTTTATCTCGGTTGAGGAGCCTTTGCTAGCTGCCCCTGCGGCGAGCAGCTAAACTAAATTTGGGATTTTGCCGATAATACGGCTGTATAATGTTCTATAAGAATAGGGTCATATTTCAGGAGGATTGAAAGAATGAGTGGTATTTCAAAAATAACGGGTTATCTTTTAGGCGCGATGTTTTTGCTGGCTGTTGTCTCCGAAAAAAGTTGGGGGCAGGTATCCGATCAATTCTTGAGTGAGGCCAAAACGCTGGCAAAATTGGAAGACGATTATTTCAAAAAACGTTTGAATAATGACTTAAAGGGGGCTTATCAATATCAGCACCCTGCTTATAAGAAAAAGATTTTGCTGGAGGAGTTTTTGTATTTTGAGGGCCGGTTGGAATCAGAATACAGGAACAGAATACAGGCCCATATTTCTGGGGGCATGCTCCCACCACTGGATTATATTAAAAAAAACTATAGAAAAAGAGACGTTCTGGGTTTTCCTCGCCCCAGTTATTACAAATGGTTCGAAAATCCTTTTATTAAGGTAAAGGGTTATTCCCTTGAGCGGGTTTCCATCAGTGAGGATGGGAAATACGCGATGGTGGCAATCAGGCTCGAAGGCAGGGAACGACTGAACCCGGCGCTGATAAGAGGAGATATAGAGTTTGACCTGAACCGCTCTCATATTGATTATTGGGAAAAGGTGGATGGAAAATGGTTGATAACAGTATTGATGGATAACTCTTCGATAAGCGGTGCAAACAAAACCTTATATTTTATTCCCAACAATAATGATGCTTGGGGAAAGATGGAATATGTCGAGGTTGACCCCGTCAGTTTGCTGGCAGAGCCCGATCCCGAGCGTCATGTCCTCAATGGAAAAAATTAAATATCAATGAGTGTGAACCTGCCGTTTCATAAAGCCTGGCTGGAGGAAGATGAACACCGGGAAGTTGAAGACACCCTGAACTCCGGCTGGCTGACCACGGGTCCCAAAACCCAAAAATTTGAAGAGGCCTTTAAAGACTATATAGGTTGCAAACACGCCATAGCCTTGAACTCCTGCACGGCAGGACTGAACCTGGCGCTGACACTGCAAAACTTTGCCGATGGCGATGAGGTGATCACAACCCCTATGACCTTCCCCGCCACCGCCAATGCGATTCTTCTGCAGAGGTTAAAACCGGTTTTTGCCGATATCGAACCGGGCACCCTCACCATTGATCCTAAGAAGATAGCCGCAAAAATTACCCCGCGCACCCGTGCCATCATCCCTGTTCATTTCGCCGGCCATCCTTGCGACATGACACCTATTGAAGAATTGGCCGACCAGCACAAACTGGTCATCATCGAAGACGCGGCCCATGCGCTGGAAACCAAGTACAAGGGAAAAAAAATCGGCAACACAGGAAATGCCACAGCGTTCAGTTTTTACGCCAACAAAAATATCACCACAGGTGAAGGCGGTATGCTGGTCACCAACGACGATGCTCTGGCTGATGACCTCCGCGTCATGCGTCTGCAGGGGATCAGTCGCGACGCCTGGAAACGCTTCGGCAAAAGCGGGTTTGCGCATTGGGAGCAAACCATGGCGGGCTATAAATGCAATATGACCGACCTCAACGCTTCACTCGGATTGCACCAGATCAAAAAGATCGAACGGTTCATGACCTTGCGCAAAAAATATGTGGCGATGTACGACAGCGCTTTTGCCGAGGTGCCTGAACTGGAAACTCTGGCCGTGCGTGACTATGCCACCCCTGCCCATCATATATATATCATCGCTCTGCATCTGGAACGCTTGACCACAGACCGCGATGGATTTCTCGATGCCATTCAGTCTGCCGGTATCGGCGTAGCTGTGCATTATGTGGCTCTGCATCTGCAACCGTATTATGTGAAAAACTTCAACACCAAACCGCAAGACTTTCCCGTAGCCTCGAATTACTCCGAACGGGTCATCAGCCTTCCCTTATATCCAAAAATGTCTTCGGAAGATGTGGAAAGGGTGATCGGAACCGTGAAAGACCTCATCAAAAAGTTCCGTCGCTAACCACTAGGCTTGGGCCAACTAACGGCAGACGCTCACTTTGTTCGCGAGCCGCTAAAAATAATTCTCTGGGATTGTGAGGGTTGCTCTGGCCGTCGTTGCGAGCGACTAAAAGGAGCGTGGCAATCCAGATTTTGGGTTGCTGAAAATCCTCCCATTTTTCCCAAAAGATAAAGTTATTGTTCACTGACCCCACACCGAGTGGTATTCTTCCTCCCATGAACAAATTGTTATCTCGTTTAAAAGAGAGCCTGGCCAACTTCTTTACCGAGCTCATGCAGAAGGGCGAGAAAAGCCCCGCTGCCGAAGAAGTTCCCGTGCGGTCTCCTTCTGATCTCAAGATACTCGCGGAAGTGCTCAAGGGAACGCTGCAAAAAAACCCAAAGGATATTAAGGCCCTTTACTCTCTCGGGGAGGCGTATTTGGAAATGCACCGTTACGGGGATGCCATCCCGCATTTGCGCGAATTGGTCAACCTTGTTCCGGATCACAAAAGCGGGCGACTGCAGTTAGGCCGGGCGCAGATGGAAATGGGCCGCGATGAGGCCGCCCTCGAAAACCTTGAAGAGGCCCTCCGTCTCGACCCCGAAAGCCAGCTGGTCAAAAAAGCGCTTTGTCAGGCGCACAGCAACCTGTCTACCGCCTATGGGCGTATCAAGAACCAGAGGCAGGCCGAACACCATTTTCACGCAGCGGTAAAAATCATCCCCGACTTTGGTCCGGCTCACCTTTCAATGGGCATCTGTTATACAGAACTGGGACGCTATCAAGATGCTTTGAGTAAAATCAAAGAAGCCCTGAAGCTCGACAAGAACCTGACGGTGGAAGCGCATTACCGGTTTGGCGAAGTCTACACCAAGCTGAAAGACATCAAAAAAGCCATCAAGCATTATAAGGAATCGATTGCGGTAGACCCGGCCGCTGCCATGCCTAACCTGAGATTAGGGACACTGTATTTCAAACAGAAAAATTATAAGGATGCGGTCGAACCGTTACGCAAGTCGATCAAGAAAAGCCCCAAATACGCCGCCGAAGGTTATTACCGCCTCGGAGTATCACTGATGAAACTCAAACGCTACAAACCGGCAGAAGAACCCCTGCGCAAAGCGGTGGAGCTGAGCCGGGATAACGAGTTGGTCAACGATACTCTGGCCGAGAACCTCTACCAACTCAGCACGATGTTTACAGGTGACGAAAAACCAGGAGAGAAAATCGATTTGTTGCGGGAGGTGGTTTATTTTAATCCCGAACATATTTCCGGTCACGAGCTGTTGGGGCAGGCTTACGATGAAATAATGAGAGGTGAAAAAGCCATCGCCCACACCCTCTTTGCTCAGCGCTTAATGGCCGAACAAAAGATGATGAAAGAACTGGCCCAGTCCCGGGAATCCCTCAACGCGCTCTACAAAAAATATAAAATGTCTCCTGATGACTTCAAAAAACTAATCACCCCCAGCAAAAACTACTGACCGGTCAAGCGGCCGGGGGCCCCGGCGAGCCGCCGGTGGCAATGGGGCGGTGACGCTGTCGCGACCGCCAAAGGCAAAAAACTTCCTCCTTGGCAGGGGGAAGATTGTTATCTCTGTTCATCGGTGTCCATCTGTGGTTAAAAAAGGTTTTCTTACCCGATGTCCTGAAAGATTTTGACCAACTTCTCCACAGAACCGCTTTGCAGGGCTTTGAAAATTTTTTCTACTTGTTGGGATAATTCTTTTTCGCTCTGAAACTTCAGTTCCAGTTTTAATTCGTTGCTCTCGAACGTATCTTGAAAGCGCAGTTTGGTTTTATCGTCCAGTTCCATCTCATCGAGAGCGCGGGCGACTTGTTTTCTCATGTCGGAGAGAATCGGGTAGCGCAGGTCGTGAAGTATTTTGTGGATCTCGTCGTATTTCTGCGGCAGGTCGGAGGCGGTTAGAATCTTTTGAATGTCATCACGTAATAAAATTTGTTCTTGTGAAGTGTTTTCTCTCGTCGCCACTTCATCGACGAGTTCCAGCAGGTCCCGCCATTTGTTGACTCCCGGTTTCAGGATCGAGAACAGGTTTTCTGCTTCGGTCAGGCTGGGCCATTTATAAAAGTTGATGAAGGTTTTAACAGGCACCCCGGCACGGTGCAGTAAGATTTGCATCTTGGGGCTTAAGGATTTGACGCCGGACAAGTCTAAAAATATTTTTTTACTGCGCTCAAGTTCCAGTAAAGGCATATACTCTTCAATAATAGTTTCGTCGTTGATTCCGGCTTGTTTGAGTTTGTTGAGGATGCTGCCTTTCTCGATATCGCTATAATGTCGCTGCCCGAAATTTTCGTTCAGGTTGAGGACCAGTCGTGCGGCATCGTTCATTTCGGCAATGATGAAGGCGGGAATGTGGGTGAGTCCGCTTCGTGGTGCCGCCATGAACCGTTTATGCCCGCTGACGATGGCATAGCGATCTCCGGAGGGGCAGACCGAAATGGGATGCCGGATGCCGATCTCTTTGACCGAGTCTGTCAGTTTTTCCGGGCAACCGTCCATCGAGAAATCGGTCAACCGGTTATCGCCGTCAATGGCTGTTAATGGAATTTCAGAAACATTTTTCATGCAATTGATCCAATCAAAATTACGTTATATCGTTTAATGAGACCTTTGCAGAAGTTGAAAAAACAGAACGGCGAGATTCTTCACTGCGTTCAGAATGACAATAAAAGACCTCTTTGTCATTCTGAGGAGCGTTTGCGACGAAGAATCTTGGGTTTTGCAAAGGTCTTCTGCAGCCTGCTTTTTGTTTTCATTCTTTCCGGTTGTCTGGAAAAAATTCCTGAAGGCATGGTTTTGATTCCATCAGGAGAGTTTACCATTGGAACCAACCAGATTGATGAGGAAAACCACGCGCTCGCTTTAGGACTGAACAAGCCCTGGTATGCCGACGAGTCACCGGAGCGGCGTACCGACATCCCCGATTATTATATTGACCAGTTTGAAGTGACCAACCTGCAATATTTTATTTTCTGTCAGGCCACCGACCACAAGCCGCCACGTTATTGGAAGGGTCAGAAGTTTCCCGAAGGGCAGGAGAACTTCCCGGTAACGGAAGTGAGTTATTTCGACGCCAATGCCTACGCCAAATGGGCCGGCAAACGTTTGCCCAATGAGATGGAGTGGGAAAAAGCCGCGAGGGGCCGGGCCGGATTCATCTACCCCTGGGGCGATGATTTTGTACCGGGTGTTGCGAACCTCAGTCTTTCTCCCAGAACGAAAACCGGGCAGGGACTCCAACCGGTCGGCAGTTTCCCTAAAAGTGCCAGTCCTTATAGGGTGCACGATATGGTCGGCAACGCTTGGGAATGGGTTTGGGAGTACTACCAACCGTATCCCGGCAACACGTTTAAAACTCCGGCTTATGAAAAGAAGCAGATCGTGGTGCGGGGCTTGTCGTATATGGGAGTCGGGCATTTCAACAAAAAGGATTTTTTAAAGGTCGTCGCGCTCAAGGCCCGGGCTTCTTACCGCGAGCATCTCAGCCCGCTGTCGCGGAAAAAGGATGTTGGTTTTCGTTGCGCCAAAGACCGCCCGCCGCTTATGGAGAGAGTTTTTGGCATTAAATCCGCCGAACCGAAAGAAGCGGCCGTATAAAAATTTGCTTGCAGGGTGTGAGTGCGTTATTTTCACTAATATTATTATGAATGTCATCCCGTTGAATTCGTTCCTCGTTAGACTGAAATGCTAACCCGCAAATTTAAGGCCAGAAAATATTTTGAAATTTGATGATGTATTAGGAACTCAGGTTCTTCTTCTCGATGGTGCTATGGGCACCATGGTGCAGAATCTGGAGTTAGATGATGCCGCCTTTGGCGGGCCCGCGTTTAAAATGCTGACCGATCTGTTGATCTTTTCCCGCCCGGATGATCTGGAAGGCATCCATCTGAAATATCTGGAAGCCGGGGCCAACCTGATCGAGACCGACACCTTCGGCGCTTCGCCTTTGCGTTTGGCTGAATTTGATTTCAGGGATATTGATCTGGCCGATATCAAAGCCATTCCGCAGGCACTTGATTTAAAAAAATCCGATTACGACGCAATCACTCACCATTTGAATGTTGAGGGTTGCCGCATCGCCAGAAAGGCGATCGAACGTTATAAGGCTTCGCCGGATTACGACGGCCGGCCTTTGTTCGTTGCCGGCTCCATAGGACCTTCCAATTACGTTCTTTCCAAAACCGAAGCCGATCTCAAAAAGGCAACCTGGTCGCAAATTGTTGATAACAACAAAAAGCAGGTGCTGGGTTTGATCGAAGGTGGTGCCGATGTGCTTTTGTTCGAAACGCAGCAGGATATCTTGGAGCTAAAAGCCTCGTTAATTGGAGCCCAAAAGGCGTTTGCTGAGGCCGGCAGCCGGCTTCCCATCATTGCTCAGGTCACCGTAGATGGCTTTTCCAAAATGCAGATTTTCAACACCGATATTCATGCAGCTTATGTGGCGGTGCAGGGTATGGGGATTTCTGCCTTCGGCATCAACTGCAACACTGGCCCGGAGCTGATGGAGAAGACGGTAGAAAAACTCAGCCGGGTTTGTCATCACCCGATATCCATTATTCCCAATGCCGGACAACCGATCTCCGAAGATGGCAAAACCTGTTACAAGTTGCAGCCTGAAGAGATGGCGGATTATGTCGAACGGTTTGTGAAAGATTTTGGCGTCGCCATTATCGGCGGTTGTTGCGGAACCACGCCGGACCATATTCGCGCTTTGTCGAACAGGTTAAAAGGTGTGGTACCCAATAGAAAAAAAATAGAGAAACAGGTTTATGTCTCCGGCCCACAAGAGGCGGTGGCTCTTGACAGCTCGGAAGCGTTACTGCGCATCGGTGAAAGACTGAATGTAAGAGGCAGTAAAAAAGTTCGCGACGCGGTGGAGCGTGACGATGGAATCCAGATGTCGACGCTGGAAGAGGTGGTCGAAGAGCAGGTCAAGGACTTGGGCATTGAAATCATCGATGTTTGTATGGACAGCAATGTCGTCGACACCGATACGGTATTAACCCAAACCATTTATGAGATGACTAGTGATTTCAAGGGCGTCATGTGCATCGACTCGTTTTCGGTCGAGGCACTCAAGCAGGCCATCGAAGTCTATCCGGGCAGGCCGATTATCAATTCCATCAGTTTGGAGGAATACGAGCCTGGGGTGAACAAGCTCGAGGCGGTGTTGTCTCAAACTGCCGAGCATAGTCCGATCTATATTGCTTTGGTGAACGGGCCGGAAGGACCGGGCCAGACTGCGGACGAAAAATATAATCTGGCCGCAGAAATTGTGAAACAGGCAGGAGAAAAATTTAATGTTCAGCCCGACCAGATTATTGTTGATGTCAATGCCTATCCCATCGGTTCGGAATCTGTCGAGGGTCTCAACTTTTGTGTCGAGACTTTAAAATGTCTGCCGCGCATCAAAGCCATTCATCCGGATCTTAAAACCAGCATGGGTGTGGGCAACCTGACCAACGGGCTGGCCGCCAAGCCTTATATGCGCAAGGTGCTGACCAGTGTGTTTCTTGATGAGGCCAGAAAGGCCGGGTTGGACTGTGCCATTTTGAATCCACACCATTATGTTCCGCTCGAAAGTTTGCCGGAGAGTGATGTGGTTCTGGCCCGTAAGGTCATTCTTGATCGCAATATGACCGCCTTTGAAGAATTGGAAGAGATTGCGCTGACCAAGAAAACCGGCGTCCAGGCGAAGAAGGTCGTGTATGAAGACCTTCCTCTGGAAGAAAGCATCTGCCAGCGCATCAAAGACGGATTCAAACAAAAGCAGGAAGGCAACATTGAAAAAGAGGGTGGGGTTTTTCCTTACACAGACCGCATTGTGGAAGATGTTGCCAAAGCTATCGAAACCCACGCTCCGCTGGAATTTATAAGTGGTCACCTCATGATCGCCATGCGCGAGTTGGGCGATGCGTTTGGTCGTGGGGAAGTGAGCCTGCCGCATCTTTTAAAAAGCGCCGATGTCATGCGCCATGTGATGCTGTTTCTCGAAAGCTTCATGCGTTTTCAAAGCGGCATCGAGCCGGGTGCTGAGATCGACTATAAAGGCGTGGTGGTGATCGGCACGGTTTATCAGGATGTGCATAGTATCGGCAAAGACCTAGCGAAAACCTTGCTGGAGAATTATGGTTATCGGGTGATTGACTTGGGCGTGCAGGTTCCGCTCGACCGGTTCATCGACACGGCGAAGCAGGAAAAGGCCGATGCCATCGGCATGAGCGCCTTATTGGTTCAAACTTCGAACCACATGATAACGGTCACCCGCATGTTGCTCGAGCAGAAATATTCCATTCCCATTCTCATTGGCGGGGCACCGGTGAACTCCCGGCACGCTGGGTATGTCGCCATGCATGGTGGCGATGATACGCAAGCGATTCTGGACAATGTTTTTTACTGCGGTAGTGGAATGGATGGCGTCAACATCATGGGACAGCTCATGGACAAAGGGCAGCGCCCCGGTCTGCTGAAAGAAAATAAAGAAAAGTTGGTGCGTGAATATCATAAGGCCAAAGGAATTCAGGCAGAGAAAGACAAGCTGTTGCAGACTTTGCCCCGGAGAAAAGTCAATTTCAGGCATCATGAAAGTCCGTCGGAGGGATACGGAGTTCACAAGGTCGAGTTCAAACTGCATAAGCTTGCAGGAAGCATGGATCGAAAAAGTTTGTATTCGCTGAACTGGAAGTTTGGCAAAAAATCCAGCTGGATTCATAAGGGAGTGACCCTGCAACAACTGCAAGCTTTGGAAAAAACATGGATAGAAAAAGCCGAACAGAGAGGGTGGGTCGTTCCTAAAGCCCGGTTCGCGCTTTTCCCGGCGCAATCAGAGGGCGACGAAGTCATTGTTTATGATCCGAAAGACCGGGAGAAGGAATTGGCCCGGCTGAAATTCGATGTCTGCATAGGCAAGGGCCGAAAAGATATCTTTTCGGTGGGCCAGTATTTTTATCCCAAAGCTTCCGGGCAGTGGGATGTGATTGGATTGCAGATATCGACCGCAGGCGACCAGGTCGAAGCGGGCGTTGAAGAGTTCAAGGCGCAGAATGACAGCGAGTCGGCGTTATACCTTCAGGGCTTGAGCGATCGGGTGGCTGAAGACCTGGCGGAATACATCCATCAATTGCAACGCCAACGGGTCGGGGCGAAAAAAGACAACCGGGGCCAGCGCTACAGTCCGGGTTACCCGGCTATCACCGACCTGGTTTACAACCGTATTATATGGGAACTTCTCGGGGCCGAGGATATTGGCGTGACCCTGACCTCGGGCAACGAGTTTTATCCGCCCAGCACCACCGCCGCAGTGATCTGTTTCCACAAAGACGCCAGCTACCACTAGCCCACTAGGCGTGGGGCCAACGAGCAATAGCTTTTTACTGCTAACAATCGTTCTTCTCGGCTTAAGAACCCCTTGCCAATTCCCTCCCACGGGAGTGGGTGCACATAGGTCCCACGCCTAGTGGGCCAGCGTCACGCTGACCTGCTCAAACTAAGGTTTCAAGTCCTTCCAATTTTCAGCCGATAAGAAAACACTCGCCGGATTGGAATTTACTGGTTTGGAGGGTTGCAAAATGACAAGATAAAGCCTTGAAATAAAAGGCTTTGGCTGATAGCGGCTGGGGGGAAATAAAACCTTTATATAATTGACATCATTTGTTAAGATAATAAGGGAGTTTACCCGAATACAGAACAGAGATGTTGCCAGCAGTTTTTACCCCTGCAGGCCTCTTTTCAGATTATAAATCCGCTATTTTTGAGGCAAGTTGAATCATGTTTAAGCGATTCACAGAGAGGGCGCGAAGAGTCATAATCCTTGCTCGCGAGGAAGCTGAGCTTTACCGCCACGAATATTTAGGAACAGAGCATATTTTGCAAGGCGTTATTAAAGATGGCGGGGGTATTGCTGTTGCCATCGTTCAAAAAAGCGGAGTGGACCTGATTCAGTTGAAAAAGGAGCTGGAGAAAAACCTGCCTCGTAGTTCAAACTCGTTGATCATTGGGGATATCCCTTTCACCTCCCGTGCCAAGAAAGTTTTGGAGTTTGCGGTCGAGGAAGCCAGGGCTCTGAACCATAATTATATTGGCACCGAGCATCTTCTTTTAGGTCTGTTGAAGGAAAAAGAAGGCGTTGCTTGCCGGGTTCTGAATAGTTTCGGTATGTTCTTTGATGATGTCCGGGAAAAAATCGTGGAGATGTTCAAAGAACCGACTGAGAGCAACCGCGAAGTCGGCAAGACCCCGACGCTGGATGAATTCAGCCGTGACTTGACGAAAATGGCGATAGACGGGAAGTTAGACCCGGTCATCGGCCGAGCCAAGGAAATCGAGCGGGTGATTCAGATTCTCAGCCGTCGCACCAAAAACAATCCGGTGCTGATTGGCGAGCCTGGTGTTGGTAAAACCGCGATCGTCGAAGGACTGGCCCAGCTTATTGCGGAACGGGAAGTGCCAGATACGCTTTTTGATAAACGCGTGGTCTCTTTGGATTTGGGCTCTCTGATTGCGGGTACTAAGTATCGCGGTCAGTTTGAAGCGCGCCTCAAAGGAATCATGAAAGAAATCATCCAGAATGACAGCGTTATCTTGTTCGTTGACGAGTTGCACACACTGGTAGGGGCGGGAGCCGCCGAAGGCTCGGTGGATGCCTCCAATATGCTCAAGCCAGCTCTTTCCCGTGGTGAGCTCCAGTGCATCGGCGCCACCACTCTGGAAGAGTACCGCAAATACATTGAGAAGAACGGCGCGTTGGAAAGACGTTTTCAGCCCATCATTGTGAATCCGCCGACGGTGGAAGAAACGATTGAGATCATCAAGGGGCTGAAGGTTCCGTATGAACTGCATCACAGGGCAAAAATCTCTGACGAGGCTATTGTTATGGCGGTGCGGTATTCTGAGCGCTACATCAGCGACCGGTTTCTCCCCGATAAAGCTATTGACGTGATCGATGAGGCCGGGTCTCGGGTGCGTCTGCGTGAGATCACCCAGTCTCCCGAGATGAAAAAAATTCAGCGCGATATAGATATTGTTATTCGCGATAAGAAAATCTGTATCGAAAATCAGGAATTTGAAAAGGCTGTTGAATTGCGCGACAAAGAAGAAGCGTTGCGCGATAAGCTGGATGAAGTGAAGGCCGATTGGGATAAAGGCCGCGATGCGACTGAGCCCAGTATTACAGAAGATGATATTGCCGATGTCGTTTCCAGCATGACCGGAATACCGCTCTCCCGCATTGAGGAGAAAGAAACTGAACGTCTGATCAACATGGAGCAAGAACTGGCCGGTAAAGTTGTTGGGCAGGCTGAGGCTATCAAAGTGTTGACCAAGGCGATTCGCCGATCCCGATCAGGTTTGAAAGATATGAAGAGGCCGATTGGCAGCTTTCTTTTTCTGGGGCCGACAGGTGTTGGTAAAACGGAGTTGGCAAAGGTTCTGGCCGAATTCCTGTTTGGCAATGCGGATGCGCTCATCCGGCTGGATATGTCGGAGTATATGGAAAAATTCAATGTGTCCCGCTTGACGGGAGCGCCTCCGGGGTATGTCGGTTATGAGGAAGGCGGCCAGTTGACAGAAAAGGTACGTCGTAAACCTTATTCGGTGGTCCTCTTTGACGAGATCGAAAAAGCCAATCCGGATATCTACCATCTCCTGTTGCAGATCATGGACGATGGTCGCTTGACCGATAGCTATGGTCGGGTGGTGGATTTCAAGAACACGGTTGTGATTCTAACCTCCAACATCAGTTCCCGGATGCTGGAAAAAGGAACCAGTCTTGGGTTTCACAAGGATGACGATGAGCTGAGCTACGACAAGATGCAAAAGGAATTGAAACAAGACTTGAAGAAGACCTTCAATCCTGAGTTTCTCAACCGGCTGAGTGAGACAGTGGTCTTTCGTCCTCTGGAATTGGAAAATATTGTCGAGATTCTTGATGTTCAGTTGAACATTCTCAATGAGCAGTTGATTCAGCAGGGGCTGACATTGGATGTGACTCCTGGCGCGAAAAGATGGCTGGCTGAAAAGGGCTTTGATGCTACTTTTGGTGCCCGGCCTTTGAAGCGAGCCATTCAAAAATATTTGGAAGATGTCTTGTCCGACGAAATGCTCAAAGGTCGATTCACAAGCGGTGGACTCATTGAAGTCAGCTTGCAGGATGACGCTCTGGTGTTTGTTGAAAAGTCCGGAGCGCTTAATGTGGGTTGATCAATTTTTCTTTGCTTAAACGGAAGCAATGACGACAAAAAATATTTAAGGTATTAAGTTTCAGTGGGTTATACTGCTGGAGCTTGATACTTTTTTTTGCCTGGAAACGCAGGTGAGGTTTAGCCCCTGATAACTCGAAAAAATTCAGATAGTTCTGGTCGAATGTTGAAAAAAGCCCACATTTTTTTTGCGGCTCTGATCGGTTTTGCTCTCCTTGTCCCGGCCCCCTTTGTGTCTGCTCAAGAAGGTGAAAATATCCAGTCCGTGAAGATACAAGGGAACAAGCGGATTGATGAGTCGACAATACTCTATTACATCAAATCCAAGCCTGGCACCGCGCTCTCCAAAAAACAGATCCGTGAGGATATCGAGCAGATTTACAGCTTGGGCCAATTCAAGGACATCCGTGTTGAAACGCGAGAGACCCTGAAGGGGCTGGAGGTTGAATTTTTTGTCGAAGAGATTCCTTCAATCGGGGATGTTGAAATTGCGGGTAATGACAAGGTTGACGCGAATGACATCCGGGAAAAAATTGGACTCAAACGTGGGGCGACGTTCAATGACCACCTGATTCTGGAGAGCAATGAGGAAGTCCTCAAGCTTTATCATGAGAAAGGATACTTTTTTGCCCAAGTGGATATCGATCAGTCCAGTAAGGAAAATCTGGTTAATGTTACCATCAGGATCAAGGAGGGAGAAAAGGTAAAGATTGAAAAGATCCGTTTTTCAGGAAACAAAGCTTTCCCGGATAAAGAACTCCGTGGACAGATGGAAACTCAGGAAAGGTCCTGGTATTCCTTTGTGGATGATTCGGGGGTGTACCAAAAAGATATCTTAAAGCTGGACATGTTTCGGGTAGAAGGTTTTTACCACGATCACGGCTATCTCAGGATCAAAGTATTGGAACCTCGTATAGATATCAACAAAAAGGCTCGGGAGGTTCATATCACTATCCCGGTTGAGGAAGGCCCGCAGTTCCGCGTGAAGACTTTGAAATTAAGCGGTGATGATGCGGTCTCCCCGGATGAAATTCAAAAAAGCATTCAGACCAAGGTTGGTGATATCTACAATGTGTCCCAGTTGCGCCAGGACATCTTAACGATCGCCGATTTGTACTCTCAAAAAGGTTATGCCTATGCTGACGCAAACCCGGTTTCGAAGTTAAACGATGAAGACCGCACCGTTGATTTGTCCATAGAAGTCGATAAAGGCAAAAAGGTTTATGTTGGCAATATTGAAATTCTCGGAAACATTAAAACCCGGGACAATGTTATCCGCCGCGAATTCCGGCTGAAAGAAGGGGAGTTGTTTGATGGCTCCAAGTTGAAGCGCAGTAAACAACGGCTCAACAACCTCAATTTTTTTGAAGATGTCAAGATTGATACCCACAGGGGCCAGGATCCTGACCTCATTGATGTCCTCACGACAGTGACTGAGAGGCCAACCGGATCGTTCTCGGTGGGCGCCGGTTTCAGTTCGGTCGAGAATTTGATTTTTAACACCTCCATTGCTCAGGACAACCTGTTCGGAAATGGTCAGAGGTTGAGTTTGTCTGCCCAGTTGTCCTCCATCCGCTCGGATTTTAATTTAAACTTTACCGAGCCACGCTTGTTTGACTCCGAAATATCATTGGGGGTCGATGCGTTTAATGCGGATCAGGATTTCCTTAGCTTCGATTCCCAGTCAACCGGAGGCGGTATTCGCCTGGGTAAAAATATTTCTGAGTACGATTCGGTTGGCTTGAGATACCGTTTTGACAATGTAGAAGTGTCAGGGGTGGCCGCGGCCGATGAAACGGAGTTTTTTAAGAACGAGACCCGCGTGACCAGCAGAATTGCACCCACCTATGTTCACGATTCGCGGGACAATTTTTTAAATCCTTCCAAGGGGTGGAGGCATGTGGTAGGATTTGAACTCGCCGGGCTGGGGGGCGCCAAATTCACCAAATCCGTTTATGAAGTGACGTACTACCATCCTCTATGGGGAAAGCTCGTTGGCGCAGCGCATGGCCGGGTTAATTATGCAGACGGTTATGGTGGAGAAGATGTTCCGGGTTTTGAAAGGTACTTCATGGGAGGGCCGACTTCGCTCAGAGGCTTTACCATTGAAGATGTTGGGCCAAAAGATAGTGATGGCGACCCGATAGGGGGTAACAAGTCACTTCTTATCAATTTGGAATTGCAGTACCCCTTCACCAAATCTTTTCGCGGTTTTGTGTTTTATGACCGTGGGAATATTTATGGCAGTGGTTTTAATACCAAGACGACAGCCAAAAATTTTGACTTGACAGAAATGCGCAGCAGTGTAGGTGCTGGTATTCGTTTTATCAGTCCTTTTGGACCACTGGGTTTTGCCTATGGTATTAAACTGGATAAGGAAACTGGCGAAGAAGCGGCAGAGTTTCATTTCTCGGCAGGAAGCGCATTTTAAAATTTAAATTTTAAAAAGGATCAGGTTTATGCGGTTAACAATTTTTCGGAAGTTCAGGATCATCTGCCCACTGCTCATTGGTTTTTTAATTTACGGGCCTTTTGCAGTTTCGTCTTTTGCTGCGGAGAACCGGATAGGGTTTTTGGATATTCAAAAAGCGGTTTCCAGTACCAAGGAGTGGAAATCAAATTTTGATAAATTCAAAGCGGATTTCACTAAAGAGAAGACAAGAATCAAAAGTAAGGAACTGAAGATCAAAAAAATGCTGGAGGACTTGAACAAGCAAAGTTTCGTTCTGGATCCAGATCTGAAAAAGAAAAAAGAAGATCAGTTTAGAAAAGAAAAGATAGACTTTGAAAGATATGTCCAGGACCAGAACGCGGAGTTTGGCAAAAAAGAAAAAGAAATGACTCAGAAGATTCTGCTTAAAATGATGGATGTTATAAAAAAAATTGGCCAAGAAAAGAACTATACAATGATTCTGGAGCAGAAGGTCGTTCTTTATCATGATAAGGGAAACGATTTGACAGACATCGCGACCCGCGCCTATGACAGGGCTAATAAATAGTTCCTGCATTGCTCCGGCTAAAATAACCTGCTCGATCCCCGCATTTGAACGTACCGAAATTTCCAGACAAGCCACAGTGAGAAGGAATTCCTGATATGATGGATATTAATGAAATCAAAAAGATCATTCCTCATCGGTATCCTTTTCTGCTGGTCGATAAGATTATCGAATGTGATATGGATTCCCGAATCGTCGGCATTAAAAATGTGACGATCAATGAACCTTTTTTTCAGGGCCATTTTCCAGAGTTTCCCGTCATGCCGGGTGTGCTTATTATCGAGGCCCTTGCACAGGTCGCCTGCATTCTGGGAATAAAAATTATGAAGATGGAGGGTCAAGCCTCCGTATTTTTTACCGGTATTGATGGGGCCAAATTCAGGAAGCCTGTTGTTCCGGGGGATCAATTGAGGTTGGAGTTGACTAAAATTAAGCAGAGGGGAACGCTTTTCCGGTTTGAAGGCAAAGCGTTTGTGGGCGATGCGTTAGCTACTGAATGTACTCTTCAGGCTATGCTTGGTAAAGGCTGATATTGTAAACAGCTGGCTGCTTCGCCATTTATATTTCGTGCCTTTTCCAGGCCAATCATGATGGCTTTATCCTCGTGACCATTCATTCCAGCGCAGTCATTCATCCCGGTGCCGAATTGGCCCAAGGGGTCGAGGTGGGTCCTTTCACCACTATTGGACCAAAGGCCCGGATCGGTGAGGGCACGACTGTAGGGCCTAATGTATTGATCGACGCGGGCACGGTTATCGGCAGGAACTGTAGGATTTTTCATGGCGCCTCGCTGGGCGGCGAACCGCAGATTCTTAATTTTAAAAATGTTCCCGCCTTATTGGAAATTGGCGATGGAACGGTGATTCGGGAATATGTCACCATTCATCGATCGGGTTTCGAAAATGGTGTGACCCGGGTTGGCAATGGTTGCCTGCTCATGGCCTATTCGCATGTTGGCCATGACTGTGAAATAGGCAACGAGGTGGTGATTGTGAATAGCACAGCTTTATCCGGCCATGTTATTGTAGAGGACAAAGCGTTTATTTCGGGTCTGGTGGGTATCCATCAATTTGTTCGAATAGGCCGGCATGCTATGGTTGGGGGAATGGCCCGTGTGGTTCAGGATATCCTGCCTTTTTCTACTGTGGAAGGAAACCCGGCCCGGCTTTACAGCGCTAATACTATCGGGCTCAAGCGGGCAAATTTCAAACCGGATGTCCGGGCGGCGATAAAAAAAGTTCTAAAATTAGTTGCCCAACCAGAGCTGAATACCAATCAGGCGTTGGAAAAGATTGCGGCTGAAATTGAAATGTTTGACGAGGTTCAATACCTTATAAACTTTATAAAAAATTCCTCAAGAGGAGTGACCAAGTAGTGGCAAAGGTGAGAGCAGGTGTGGTGGGAGTGGGCCGAATGGGTGAATATCATGTCGGGGTTCTATCCGAGATGCAGGGGGTGGAGCTTGCTGGGGTGGTGGATGTAGACCCAAAGCGCCGAAAAGCAATTCAGGACATCTATCACACTCCCATCCATGCGGATTACAAGGATCTTTTTGGTCAGGTGGACATTGCAGTCGTCGCAGTGCCGACAAGGCTGCATTATCCTATCACCAAGGATTTGCTTAATAATGGCATTCATGTCTTGTTGGAAAAGCCTTGTGCCAACAACCTCGATCACGCCCGCGAGCTTTTTCAGTTAGCTCAGGACAAAGGCCTGATCTTGCACATTGGTCACGTGGAACGTTTTAATGGGGCGGTGCAGGAACTCCACAAAATTGTTGAAACGCCACTTTTTGTGGAGTGCAAGCGTATGGGGCCTTTCGCCGAAAGGATTCAGGATGATGGCGTGGTTCTGGATATCATGATCCATGATATCGATATCATTTTGAATCTGATCAAATCCAAGGTGGTTACATGCCATGTCCTTGGAGCCTCGGTTTTTTCAGAAATAGATGACCTCGTGAGCGCCCAACTCGAATTTGAAAATGGATGCATTGCCAATATCGTTGCCAGTCGGGCTTCGCAGAATAAAGTCCGAACCTTATCGGTCACTCAGAAAGATTCTTTCGTGGTATTGGATTACACCGATCAGGAAATTTATGTTCACCGCAAATCATCTTCAGAGCATCAAATGACCAAGGGTTCACTGCGGTACAAGCAGGAATCGCTGGTCGAAAGAATTTTCGTCCACAAAGATAATCCCCTCAAGCTGGAACTCCAGCATTTCATTGATTGTGTTAAAAACGGAAGTCCCCGGAATGTCGCGGTGGATAGTGAGCTCTATTCACTGGAAATCGCCTTGAATATTCTGGAGCAGTTCAATCAAAAAAGAAAAAAATAGCTCCTGTACGAATATCGCATTCGTATTCTCATAAATCACCCTATAGCAGAAACGACCACGCCGAACCTTCTTTTTGCCCATCATTATGGATACTACCCATGACAAGATAGGTCTTATCGCTGGAGCGGGAGAAATTCCTGTATATTTTGCGCGCAAAGCCAGCCAGTTGGGAATAAAAATTATCAGCGTGGGTTTCACCGAGGAAATCCAAAACGCTTTGACGCCGTTTTCCCAAATGAGTTACTCGATTGGAGTTGGTCAGGCGGGAAAAATTCTTGAGACTTTTAAAAAGAACGATGTCAAAGACCTGTTGATTCTGGGCAAGGTTGAAAAAAGCGTTATTTTTAAATTGCAGAAATTCGATCTTAAGGCGCTAAAGTTTTTAAAAAATATTGTGACGCATGAAGACAAAGTTTTGTTGTCGGGTATGATTGATGAGCTTGCAAAAGAAGGCTTTAGAGTTTTGAGTCAAAAAGAATTTTTGTCGGACATTTTTCCGCCAAAGGGAAATCTGACTCGCCGGGCGCCCAGTAAAGAGGAGTTAGCCGATATTGAGTTTGGACTGCCCATTGCCCGAAAACTGGCGGACATGGAAATTGGCCAGACCCTTATCGTAAAAAACAAAACGGTAGTGGCCGTTGAAGCTCTGGAAGGAACGGATCGGGCCATTCAAAGGGGATGTGAACTGGCCCAGGGAAAATGTGTGGTGATCAAGGTCAGTAGAACCAATCAGGATTACCGTTATGACAGCCCCGGCATTGGGCCGCAAACCATCCGTATGCTGAGCGAAGGATCAGTCTTGGCGCTGGAGGCAGAGCGGGTCATGGTGGTGGAACAGGAGAAAGTTCTTGAACTGGCTGATGCGGCGAAAATCGCCGTAACCTGCTACTAGCTACTGGGCGTAGGGCCGATGAGCAATAGCTTGTTAAGCCGAGAGCATTATTGCTAGCAGTAAAAAGATATTGCCATTGAGTCCAGTGTCACGCTGGCGAGCGGAGGTTCTTTGCACTTTTTAATTATTGCAGGTGAGGCATCGGGAGACTTACATGGCTCGGACCTCGTATCCGCTTTAATGACCGCTTTACCGCAGTCCCGTTTTACTGGAATGGGTGGGTCGAGAATGCGGCAGGCTGGCGTGGACACGCTTTTTGGCATTGAGCGTATGGGTGCGGTCGGAGTGGTTGAAGTGTTGGGAGACTTTGGTCATTACTACAAGGTCTATCGGACATTGATGAGGAAAATCGCCTCGCGCCGTTATGATGCGGTGATTCTCATCGACTATCCCACATTAAATCTTAGATTGGCAAAACAGGCGCGACGTTTTGATTGCCCGGTATTCTTTTTCATCAGCCCGCAGATTTGGGCTTGGAGGAAGGGAAGAATTCGCGAGATCCGAGAGTCTGTGAGCAAGATGTTTGTCGTTCTCCCGTTTGAAGAAAAACTGTATTTGGACGCCGGGGTCGATGCGGAATACTTGGGGCATCCGTTTGTGGATATGGTCCACCCCAGTCGAACTCGTGAAGAGAGCTTGGTAAAATATTCTCTCGATCCCAAGGTCAAGACCATCGGGCTTCTGCCCGGAAGCAGGATGAACGAGGTCAATTCTCTTTTGAATGTGATGGTTCAGGCGGGAGAAAAAATTCGCCATGAACTGGGTTCCTGTCAGTTTCTTCTCCCCGTTGCCGGCTCCATTGATCCCGATCTGATCCGCCAGCGTTTGGGAGCCAACCCGCTTGGCATCCAGTTGGTTGAGGGAGAACCCTATGATGTGATGAATAGTTGTGACATGTTGATCATTGCATCGGGCTCTGCCACGCTGGAAGCGGGAATTATTGGATGCCCCATGGTCATCATCTACAAGTTGAATCCCTTGACCTACTTGCTGGCGCAGTTGTTGGTGGATGCGCCCTTGGTAGGCTTGGTGAATATTGTCGCGGAGGAAGAGGTGGTGCCCGAATTAATACAGGATAAAGTGACGGCAGAAAATATCTCCGCCGAGGTGCTTGCGGTTTTGCAGGTTTCCGAAAAGGAACAGGCTGTTCGTAAGCGTCTTCTTGAAATCAGGAAAACTCTGGGAGAACCAGGGGTCATGAAGGTTGTCGCGAAGCGCATTGCCGACTTTATGAATAAATTGAGTGCCAATGAAAAAACTCCTGTTTAATTACGTACTCCCGTACCTTCTGTTTGGTTTGATTTATATCTGGTGCCTGACTCTTCGTTCAAAAAACCTGAATGCGAAAGAAGAAAACCATTTTAAAAATCTTACCGGACCATATATCCTCACCTTGTGGCATGGAAGAATCTTTTACCTGTTTTATTATCTTCGCCAACACCCGGATTATTTTCTGCTGATCAGCCCGAGTGAAGATGGCGATCTTCTGGCCCGGCTTGCGCGGTTGATGGGTTATTCTGTGATACGAGGGTCGACGTATAAAAAAGCCGTTCCTGCGGCCCGGTCCTTGATCAAAGTTTTGCGCAGGAACCAGAGGATTATTATTATTGCCGATGGTTCCCGGGGACCCCGATGCGTGGCTCAATCGGGATCGGTACAACTAGCGGGAATAACCGGAGCGCCCATTTTCCCCATGACCTTCGGAGCTAAGAACAAAACGGTCTTAAACAGCTGGGACCGGTTTGTTATCCCCTGGCCCTTTACCCGTTGCGTCATTAACTTCTCATTCCCAATCTCTCTCGCCCGCAAATCGTCCGAGCAAAGCATAGAAGAAAAGCGATTGGAGCTGGAAAACGCCCTCAATCGTATAACTCAAGCCATTGACGAAGGCTGAAAAAAAGCTTTAAAATTCAACATTTCCGCCCTGCAAGTGCCTTAAATTGGGGCATCTATCCGAGTTTGAATTTGCTCATTGGTTGTGATATAGTTCGCCCGTGTCGTGAACCCCTTTTAATTTATGGACTTTTAGCAGAACCTGTCGGAGGGATTTAGAAATCCTTATTGGCATGAATATTGAAGTAAGTTGAAGTAACCGGTTAGGGTTCCAGAAAAGGAATCATTATGGCTTGGCAAAGTTTTCGGCCATGAGAAAATCGGCCCGGATCTTTTTTGAACAAACTGGCTAGAGGAAAACACTATGAAAAAGGTTGAGGCGATCATCAAACCGTTCAAGCTGGATGAAGTGAAAGACAAGTTGAACGAGATCGGGGTCAAGGGAATAACTGTCAGCGAGGTAAAAGGGTTTGGCAGACAAAAGGGCCACACCGAACTGTATCGTGGTGCGGAATATGTGGTGGATTTTCTTCCCAAAATTAAGATGGAGATCATCATCAGTGACAGTCAGGTCGAAGATGTGATCAATACCATTATGCAGGCCGCGCAGACTGGAAGAATCGGTGACGGAAAAATATTTGTAATAGATCTTCAGGATACAGTACGAATTCGCACCGGAGAGCGCGGAGAAGACGCTATTTGATCTTCATATTTTGTGAATAATAGGTTGTTTCTTTCTTACATAGAATAATTGTAGTTCTCTCAATCAGGGATTGCCGGATTTTGTATATAAAACGGACACCGCAAGGCGGTACCCGTTTTTTGCGTATTTTTTGTGTTTTTAATCTTTAACTATTTTTTGCAGGAGAACCTTTAATGACCCCCAAAGAGGCGGTAGATTTCGCAAAAAAGAATAATGCTCGAATTGTAGATGTGAAGTTTATGGATCTGCTCGGAACCTGGCAGCATTTTTCTGTGCCCACAAGTGAACTGGAAGAGCACCTATTTGCAGAAGGTCTGGGTTTCGATGGCTCCAGCATCCGCGGATGGCAGGCCATTAACGCCAGCGACATGATAGTTATTCCCGACCCGACCACCACGGTCATGGACCCGTTCACGAAAGTTCCAACGGTCAGCATGATCGGTAATATTGTGGACCCGATCACCAAGGAAAATTACAGCCGCGATCCCCGCAATATCGCCCAGAAAGCGGAAGCCTATCTCAAGTCCACTGGAATAGGTGACACGGCCTACTTTGGACCGGAAGCGGAATTTTTCATTTTTGACAATATTCAATACGATTCCACCACCAACGAATCGTTTTACTCCATCGATTCTGTGGAGGGAAATTGGAACACCGGTCGAGATGAAGGTCCTAACCTGGGTCATAAGCCGAGACATAAAGAAGGTTATTTCCCGGTAGCTCCTAATGACACCTTTCAGGATATCCGTTCTGAAATGATGTTGCTCATGGAGCAGGTTGGTATCGGCATGGAGTGTCACCATCACGAAGTCGCAACCGGCGGACAAAACGAGCTCGCTATGCGTTTTGCACCACTGGTTAAATGTGCTGACAACCTGATGTGGTACAAATACATCGTTAAAAATGTTGCCAAGGCGAATAACAAAACTGCAACATTTATGCCCAAACCCATGTACGGCGATAACGGATCCGGAATGCATGTCCATCAGAGCATCTGGAAAGATGGCAAGCCATTATTTGCCGGAAACAGCTATGCGGGCTTCAGCGAATTGGGCATGCACTACATCGGCGGTATTTTGAAACATGCCCGGGCGATTTGTGCTTTTGCCGCGCCGAGCACTAATTCCTACAAACGTCTGGTTCCTGGCTTTGAAGCCCCGGTCAACCTGGCCTATTCCAGTCGGAACCGGAGCGCGTCCATCCGGATCCCGATGTATTCGCCGAACCCCAAAGCGAAGCGAATGGAACTGCGTTTTCCTGATCCTTCCTGCAATGGTTACCTGGCTTTCTCGGTAATGCTCATGGCCGGACTGGATGGTATTGAAAATAAAATTGATCCCGGTGAGCCGCTGGATAAAAACATTTACTCCCTGGGGCCGGAAGAGTTGGCAACCATTCCAACCTTGCCGCACTCTTTGGATCAGGCGCTTGAGGCTCTGGAGGAAGATCATGAATTTCTCCTCAAGGGTGATGTGTTCACTCAGGATCTGATTGAAACCTGGGTCGAGTATAAGCGTGAGAATGAAATTGATCCTCTACGTTTGCGACCGCATCCTCTGGAATTCGAAATGTATTACGATTGCTGATTTCAGAGAAATACTTTAAATTAAAAACCCCCTGGGTTCTCCCAGGGGGTTTTTTTATGTGCTAAATTAGGCCGAGTAATATCCGAACCGCCGCGAGAAAACTTTCATGACCCTTTCTGCAGAGCTGACTCAACGAATTCATCAACGCCAACCCTGGGACGAAACACTGTTCGCGACTTTGCAAGGTTTTGGTCTTCGCGATCCTGAAAACGCCTGGAAAGATCTTGTTGCTCTGGCCAGCCATGCTCAATTTGAAAAACTGTACCCGGATTTTTTCAAGGTTTTGCTGGAGCTTATTTCCCGTTCGCATAATGGCGATATGGCTCTCCACAACTTCGAGCGTTTTTCAGAAAAGATTTCGGATAAGGATTATTTATACACGCAACTGACCGAATCGCCTGCCCTGTTTGTAGCACTGGTATTTTTATTTTCTGGTAGTCAGATACTCACCGATACCCTGCTCAAGGAACCGTCATACGTAGACTGGTTAAGCCTGCCGGAGACTCTGGCCAACTCCAAATCAAAAGATATGTTGATGCGGGACTTCTATGAAATGGCCGGAGAAGAATTTCAAAGTAAAAACATTTTTTCAGCCCTAAGAAAATTTAAAAAGAGGGAATACATACGAATCGGATTGCGTGACCTGTTGGGCAAGACCGATTTCAAGGAAACGGTTGAGGATATTTCCAACCTCGCCGATGTTTGCCTGCAAGCAGCCTATGAGCATGCCGATCGGGAATTACGAAAAAAATATGGAGTTCCAGTTTATCAGGATGCAAATGGGGATTGGAAAGAATCGGAATTTGCCATTCTCGGCATGGGCAAACTGGGCGGAAGCGAACTCAACTACAGCTCCGACATTGACCTGATTTATATCTATACCTCCAGCCTGGGAGAAACGCGCCCGGGGAGTGAGAATAATAACCCATCCATCTCAAGCATCAGCAATCACGAGTACTTCAGCAAGCTGGCATTGGAAATTTCCAAATCCCTCAACGAAATAACCTCAGAGGGCAATGTGTTCCGGGTGGATCTTGAACTTCGCCCGGAAGGCAAAAGTGGTGAAATTGTGAATTCTCTGGCCAGTTGCGAAATTTATTACCAGTCATGGGGAAGAACCTGGGAAAGGCAGGCCCTGATCAAAGCCCGTGTTTCGGCGGGCAGTGAAAACCTGGGCAAGGAATTCTTTGAAATGATCGAGCCGTTTATTTACCGGAGAAGCTTGGACTTTGAGGCCATTGAGGAAATCAAGTCGATGAAGCACAAGATCAATAAAAGCCTCAAAGGAAAACACTCTAAGGGAAATATCAAACTGGGATTCGGCGGCATCCGGGAAGTGGAATTCTTCATCCAGGCTTATCAATTGCTACTGGGAGGGAGGGATAAAAGTCTGCGCGTTCGTGATTCACTGGGCGCCATGCAAACCCTTTGCGAAAAAAATATCCTGACTAAAGAAGACCACGACCAGTTGCGTGAGGCTTACATCTTTTTGCGCAATCTGGAAAATCGCGTGCAGATCACCTTCGGCCTGCAAACCTACCTCTTGCCGGATAACGAAACCGACCTGGCCGTGCTGGCCCGAAAAATGAGGATCCCGGGTGACAGCGAGAAAAGTCTAGCCAACAACCTGATGAAAGAATATGAAAACCACACCCAGTTCGTGGGAAAAATGTTTGCTGAACAATTTGTCGAAAAAGAAAAGCGGGAGGCGGCAGAAACTATTTCCAGTGAGTGGAACCGGTCCCGGATAGGGGAGGAACAGTTTACTGAAAAAAGATTGGCGGAGATCCCCTTTCTTCCCGATGCGAAAAGAGCTTACCGGTTTCTCGAATCCTTTCGTGACGGGGCTCAGTTTTCGCATCCGTCCATACAAAGTGTTCAGGGATTTTACAGCATCATTCCTAAAATATTTCAACAATGCACAAAGGTTCCCAGTCCCGACGCGGCAATCGAGAACCTGTGCCGGTTCGTGGAAGCTACTGGAGCCAAGGATTCTTTTCTCAATCTGTTCCAGGAAAATGAAAAATTTCTTGAGTTGTTGCTCATACTTTTTGGAAGCAGTGGCATGTTGTCGCAAATTCTGGTTCGGCGGCCTGATCTGGTGGATGTGCTGACCGACAGGGATAGCATTTACCGATTCAAGTTGGCAGAAAAAATACAGGAAGATTTAGACCGGGCTTTAAAAACTTCTGCGGATATTGATTCTAAATCCATTGTGCTTCGGCGAATCAAGCAGGCCGAGGAACTTCGCATCGGGGTGCGTTACTTGATCAAGGAAGCGGACCTTGCCGGAACCTTGGAGGACCTTTCCAATCTCGCAGATGTTTTTCTGGAAACCGTTTATCAAATCGCCTGTGACGAACTCGAAAAAAAATCCGGTAATCGCAATTTTCGTGATTTTTGCATCATTGGCATGGGTAAGTTGGGGGGGCATGAATTGAATTTTGGGTCAGACCTGGATGTGCTGCTGGTCTACGATGAAGGCGAAAGCGAGCCTCCGCCCGAAGGACATTCCGCGTATTACTCAGCCCTGTCGCAGTTGATCTATAAACTGACTTCAGAAATGACTCCGGCTGGTTATGCCTATAAAATTGATACCGAACTCCGGCCGGAGGGAGATGGAGGAGGACTGGTTCTTTCCATTCAGGGTTATGAAAAATATTTTCAATCTCGCGCTCGAATCTGGGAGCAGCAGGCTCTGGTGAGGGCACGGTTTGTGGCCGGCAATGTTGAGGTGGGGAAAAAATTTATTGAGTCCGCTCACAAATTTGTTTATCAGGGTAAATTTGAATATGGTTCCCTGATAGAAATCTCACGGCTTCGAGAAAGAATGGAGTTGGAGCTGGCAAAGGAATCTACCAAAGGAAAGAACGTGAAGCTGGGTTTTGGGGGTTTGGCCGATATCGAGTTTGCGGTGCAGATTCTCCAGTTGATGCATGGTAAAAAGTTTGAGCGCCTTCGGCAAACCAACACACTTTCAAGTCTGCAAAGTTTTGTCTCTCTTGGGTTGGTCGATCAGGGGTTGGCCGAAGAACTTCAGGGTAGTTATCTTTTCCTGAGAAACCTGGAATGCGTCTTACGAATCATTCGCCAGACTCCCACCAACACGCTTCCCAAAGATAATGAGGAGCTGGCACCCGTGGCCCGACTGCTCGGCTACGAGGGTGATGCCGTTGAAACTCTGGCAGATGCTTTACTCGCCGATTACGAACGCCATACGCAACAGGTTCGAAAACACTACCGCAAAACTATCGGCAATCTCCTCCGTGCACACTAGGCGTGCGGCCGACTCAATGGCTTGTTGAACCGAGGAAACGTTTGCCCGCGAAATAAAGACATTGCAAGTTGCCTCTACGGCTAGTGGTCAGGCTTCGTGGCTTGATTGAGTTTGTAGTCGATGCTGTCGATCAAAGCTTGCCAACTGGCTTCGATGATGTTCTCGGAGACGCCCACTGTTCCCCATTTGGATTTATGGTCACCGGATTCCACCAGCACCCGAGTTTTGGCGCGGGTGCCTTTTTGTTCATCCAGAATGCGAACCTTGTAGTCGCAGAGGTTGACTTCTTCGAGTTCCGGGTAGAATTTCACCAGCGCCTTTTTGATGGCCTTGTCCAGAGCGTTGATCGGACCGGTGCCCTCAGCGGCTGAAACTTCTTGCACGCCATTGACGCGCAACTTGACCGTGGCCTCGGAGATGGATTCTTCGTCTTCCTTGCGTTTTTCAACGATGACACGAAAGCCGATAAACTCGAAAAAGACTTCTTTCTGGCCCAGTGCATCCCGCATCATCAGTTCAAAGGAAGCTTCGGCACCTTCGTACTGAAAGCCGAGGTTCTCGTTCTCTTTAAGGGAGTTGAGAATCTTTGCTACCTTGGGGTCTTTATCGTCAATGTCGATGCCATATTCCTTGGCTTTGTGGAGCACATTGCTTTTTCCCGAAAGGTCAGAAACCAGGATGCGCTGATGGTTGCCCACTTTTTCGGGTTCGATGTGTTCATAGGTCAGTGCATTTTTGCGCACCGCGTTGACATGCACGCCGCCTTTATGGGCAAATGCGCTTTTTCCCACAAACGGTTGCTGGTTCCAGTGCGCCCGGTTGGCCAGTTCATCCACAAAAGCGGAGGCTTCTTTTAAAGCTTGCAGTTGTTCATCGGTGACGCAGTCGATGCCCATTTTGATTTTCAAATTAGCGATGATAGAAACCAGGTTGGCGTTTCCACAACGTTCGCCTATTCCATTGATTGTTCCTTGCACCTGTTCGGCCCCTGCCTGAACAGCGGTGAGAGAATTGGCGACGGCCACTTCGGCATCGTTGTGGGCATGGATCCCCATTTTAACGGAGATAGATTTTTTGACTTCTTCGAAGATCGAACGCACTTCGTGCGGCAGGGAGCCACCATTGGTGTCGCACAGGATGATCCAGTCTGCTCCAGCGGATTCGGCTTCTTTGATCGCTTTGAGGGCGTAGTCCGGATTGTTTTTATAGCCATCGAAAAAATGTTCGCAATCAAACAGAACTTCCTCGCGGTACTTTTTCATATAAGCGATGCTCTCAAAGATCATGCGCAGGTTTTCGTCGAGAGTGGTGTTCAAGGCATCTTTCACGTGCAGGTCCCAGGTTTTTCCGAAAAGGGTCACCACTTGGGTTTCGGTTTTTAAAAGAGCTTGTAAGACGGCATCGTCTTCCACCTTTTTATCCGGATAGCGGGTACTGCCGAAGGCTGTGATCTTGGTCTGAGAAAATTTAGCGCGGTTGGCCCTTTCAAAAAAATCGATATCCCTCGGATTCGACCCCGGCCAGCCGCCTTCTACGTAATGCGCACCCAACTCGTCCAGTTTGTGAGCGATGCGGATTTTATCCTCGACGGTGAAGGAGATGCCTTCCGCCTGGGATCCGTCTCTCAGGGTAGTGTCATAAATTTTTACGGGACTCATGTTAAGCAGTGCTCACTTTTTTTGTGGTTTTCTTTTTTGTGTTCTTTTTCGCGGGCTTGCTCGCCATGTCAAAGGCGTCGTGCAAGGCATTGGCCGCAAGTTTAGAATTTTTTTGTTCAATGATGCAGGACACTTTGATTTCTGAAGTACTGATCATCAATATGTTAATATTATGTGCGGACAAGGTTTTAAAAATTTGCGCCGCAACTCCTGAATGACTGCGCATGCCTGCTCCGACAATAGAAAGTTTAGCAATTTTTGCATCGGCACTGACCTTGGTGGCATGGATTTTTTTTGCCACTTTCTTCGTGATAACCATGGCTTCATCCAGGTCTTCCCGCGCCAGTGTGAACGACAGGTCGGTGTGCCCCTGTTCGCTGATATTCTGAATGATCATGTCCACGGAAATGGACGCGGCGGCCAAAGGCTCAAAAATATTAGCGGCGATGCCTGGCTGATCGGGAACTTCCTTCAGGGTGATTTTTGCCTGGTTTTTATCGCACATGATTCCGGAAACCACCGGTTGTTCCATTTTTGGGTCCTCCTCGCAGATCAAAGTTCCTTCATCCCCTTCCTTGAAAGATGATTTAACAAGCAGGGGCATTTGGTATTTATGGGCAAATTCCACACAACGGATTTGCAGGACTTTGGCTCCCAGACTTGCCATTTCCAGCATCTCATCATACGATACCACATCCAGCCTTCTAGCCTGTGGCACGAGTCTGGGGTCAGCTGTATAAACCCCATCGACATCGGTATAGATTTCACATTGCCGTGCGCCGAGCGCAACTGCCAAGGCCACTGCCGAGGTGTCGGACCCGCCTCTTCCCAGCGTCGTCACATCGCCTTCCGCGTTGACGCCCTGGAATCCGGCGACCACGATTACATAATTTTCATTCAACATTTTACGAGCCCGCTGGGCATCAATGCTCATGATGCGAGCCCGGGTATGGGTGCTGTCGGTCTGCAGGCCGACCTGCCTTCCCGTCATGGAAAGCGCGGGAACACCTCTGGACTGTAGGGCGAGGGCCAGCAAGGCAGACGAGATGCGTTCGCCGGAAGACAGGAGCATGTCGATTTCCCGTCTCGCCGGATTCTTGGAAAGACTGCGGGCCATTTTCAAAAGTTTGTCGGTTTCCCCTGCCATGGCCGAAACCACGATAACGATATCGATGCCGGTCTTGCGGAGTTTGACGATGCGGTCGGCCACGCATTCGATGCGCTCCAAAGTTCCTACAGAGGTGCCGCCATATTTTTGTACGATTAAAGTTTTGCTCATAACTGGTTTGTTAAAAACGCTGTCAATAGATCGGGAGCGTTATCAAACAATTTCCCTGATTCTAGAAGTTGCTCGTCATATTGGTCGCTGGTGCCGCCCGCTGTGCCTGGGTAAACCAGATAGGGAACTGGAGACCGTTCGTATTTCATCGACATGGCAGAACTGACATGGTTGACCACTACCATCATTTTTATATTTTCATTCGTCTCCATCGCCTGAGCCAGAGGCTTGATGACCTCAGTATCGAAATCTTCGATCATTAAGATTTTATCGTCAATATCACCTTTAAGTGAAGCTTCTTCTCCCGCTGAAATGTGCAGGAAAACCACATCTTTGGTTTCCAGTTCCTTGAGCGCCGCAGAAACTTTGGCGGAGTAATTGGTGTCGGAAAACCCGGTTGCCCCTTCCACATCCACGACATCCATGCCGGTGAGCTTGCCGATGCCCTTGACCATCAAAGATGTGGTGATTAAAGATGCGCTCTTATCATAGCGTTCCTTAAAGGAGGGAAGGCTGGGCAGTTCGCCGTTGCCCCAAAGCCAGATGCTGTTCACCGGGTCTTCGCTATTGGCAGCCCGTTTTTTGTTGTAAGCATGGTTATGCAAAATAATTTGTGCCTGATTCATCACGAAGACCAGTTCGCGGTTTCCTTCGGGCATGAATTGGCGGATGCCTTCGCCGATTAGTTCGTTAGGCGGCGACAACCTTTGTTCGATCGGTGGACTTTTTATAAACATCAAGTTGTGATAACCGCCACCTGAATGAAACGTAACCGGAGCGTCGACCACTTGCTCATTAAGAGCATCGATGAGAAGGCCTGAATCACTACAGGAAAGATGCCCGCCGGTATAATCTTTCATGACCATATCGTCATGAGTGGGTTGCAGGGTTATCAGATCGCAACAGAATGCAACCTCATCCGGTGCCGGTTTTATTCCCAGGCCTATTGCAGAGAGTGGAGCATGACCCGAAGAATATTTTTTCGGATCAAGGCCCAGAAGTCCAAGGCAGGAGATTTCATTTCCCGGCTGCAAATCATCCGGAATGGTTTGAACTGGCCCGCAGGTTGCGTTTTTAGTCAGGGCATCCAGGTTAGGGGTGCCGGCCAACTGCAACGGGGTTTTATTATCTTTTTCCGCGAAAGGCTTGTCTGTCAGGCCCGCCACGATAACAACCAAGTACTTCATTTCTTTAGGGATACAAGGATTGAGGTGTCAAACATAATCAGGAAGCTATGATTATAACTTAATTTTTGCCATTTCCCCAACTTATTGAGAAACAACGGCCACTCGGCACCGGCCCGCGGCCGGTGGCAGACAATAAAGATCTCGGCTTAACGGTCCTTGCCCATTGCCCCTGCGGCGAGCAGCCACGGCTAATGGGAGGATAGAGTTTATACGATTGTGACTTTGTTGGTAACCGCCTTGATGTAAGGTACTTATGCCCGCTTCAGGAGCTGTAAAAATCCGCTGAGATTCAGCTTTGATTTTTCCGCCTTTGGAGCGAAGTTTCAATTTTAAAATCAGACTGTTATGGACGTAAATAGGCTTTTATGGTACCGTTTTACGGTACAAAAGCTAAGTGGCTTCTACATTTCCATATTCTGTTACCGCTAACCTAGTTCGGGGAGAAGGAGGAGAGCCTTATGTATGAAGTCAATGAGATTTGCAGAAATGGCGAATCTCTACCCTTGACCACCGATGGAGCTCTTAGGGTCGTTTTTATCGGAACAGGCTCTGCATTTGCCAAGCGCAGACGCCAGTCCAATATGTTGATCATTCAGGGAAACCATCATGTTTTGATCGATTGTGGCACCCAGGGGCCTTTGGCCCTCAACGATTTAGGGTTGAGTGTTTTGGATGTCCGTTGTTATCTGCCTACCCATAGTCACGCAGATCATATTGGCGGATTGGAAGAGGTTGCCTTGATGAATCGGTATACCCCTAATGTCCCCAAACCCGATATGATTATTTTGCGGGACTATCAGGATATTCTCTGGAGCAAGAGCCTTGCCGGTGGTTGCGAATATTGCGAGGCCAACCAGGGCCGATCTCTGCAGTTGACGGATTTTTTCAACGTTCTGCGTCCGCAGAATATTGCCATTGAGGGGAGAAAGTTCTGGGCCTACAAGCACGGACCCATAGAACTGGTCATCATGCGAACGCGGCATTTCCCGGATACTGCCATCAGCGTGGATGAGTCGCAGTGGTGCTCAGGTGTATTCATCAACCGTCGTGTGTGGATCTCGGGAGACACCATGTTCGATGCTGATTACCCCATTCGCTTTAGCACGATGGCGGAAGTCATGTTTCACGACACGCAATTATTTTTTGGCGGTGTGCATTCTTCTTATCAGGAGCTAATGACATTGCCCGATGAAGTCCGGAAAAAAATGTATCTATACCATTACGGAGACAATTGGGATAAGCCTGAAACCTGGGCTGGCGGATCGAGCAAATATACCGGCGAGCCGATCAAGGACGGGTTTTTGGGCTGGACGGATCAACGCACAGCTTATGATTTCCTCTGATCCTTATTCAGGTATTAGTGAGCTATAAATTATAGGTGAGCCTCTTTCATGAGTTACCAAATCACATTAAACACCTGGTCGGGGTCGAGCAAAGCCGAGGCGGTTGAAAAGCTTGCCGAAGTGTTCCGGTTAAGCGACGAAAAGGCCACGGCCATTGTGGATCATTTATGTCAGGGGCTGCCCTGGCGTTTCGAGCGGCCTATTCCTGATAGCCAGGCGGATGGGGCATCTACCTATCTTCGAAGCTTGGGGTTTGCCGTGGATATGCAATCCGTCGAAGGCGAGATCAAGCCTCTGTCCGATGCCGTTTCTACGGCAGTGGCTCCCGAAAAAGACAAGGCCGAGACTTCCATACCCGAAGACAGCTACCGGTTCAAGTTTCAGGGTGATGGCCGTACTCTTTTTGGCATCAGTTTTGTCAACCTGATCAAGACGGTGTTCACTTTGGGTGTTTACCGGTTCTGGGCCAAAACCAATGTTCGCCAGTATATCTGGAGCCAAACTTTATTTTCAGGAGACCGTTTTTCCTATCACGGTACCGGCAAAGAACTCATGCGCGGGGCGGTCTGGTTTGGAGTTGTTTTAATACTATTGGTTTTGGTCTATGTCACGTTCAATATTGGAATGGAGGAAGGCGAACTGGCTTCCGATTTGCTTGGTTTTATCATTCTTATCATGCTTCCGGCGCTCATGGTTGGAGCCTGGAGATACCGACTTTCCCGAACGGCCTGGCGCAATATCCGTTTTTCCTTCCGGGGAAAAAGGATGGATGCGGTGACTTTATATATTGTGGGAGGGATTTTGTCAGGATTGACTTTAGGTCTTTATTGGCCGTTTTTCAAAATGAAAACTGAAAAATTCTGGCGAGAAAATTCCTGGTTTGGGGATGTGCCGTTCCGCTTCTCCGGAGTAGGAAAAGATTTTTTCAAAAAATTTATTCTCGCCATTCTTCTCACCCCGTTGACGCTGGGATTTTATTTGTTCTGGTTTACTGCCGATTTGAAACGATATCTATGGTCCCACACCCATGTTGGCGGAGCGACATTCCACTTTCCGATAACGGGAAAAGATTATATGAAGTTAAATGTGGCTAATTTTTTCATTGTCCTGTTTACCTTAGGGTTGGGTTTTCCCTGGGTGGTGATTCGCAACCAGAAATTTGTGACGGACAACATGGTTCTTGCCGGAAATATTGAATTAAACCATATCGTCCAGCAAATGAAAGACAGCGGAGCATTTGGCGAAGAAGCAATGGATATCATGGATGTTCCCATTGATATCGGTTAAGAGCGCCTCATAACCAAGGAGGCGGCATGACGGCCCGAAGACTGCAATTTCCCGGTGCTTTGTTTGATGGGAAAAGCGCCGGCAAACATCCTGTCGATATCGAACTCACCCCACGGGAAATAATTCTCAAAAAGCCCGGCCATAAACCGATCCACTGGTCCTATTCCAACCTGCGCTGGGGCGCAATCACCACCAGCCCTTTCCACATTGAACATGGCGATGACAATGACGAGTTCATGGAAACTCTGGTGGTGGAAGATCCCGGTTTTTATGCAAGCGTTTTAAAGATTGCGCCGGATAGTTTTTCTGCCACCAAAACGCAAACGGATTTCAACTGGAAACTTTATGCTGCGGGAATAGGGCTCCTGATTTTTGCAGTTTATTCTTTTATTAAAACAGTATCTCCGTTTCTGGCTGACAAGATGGTCGATAAAATTCCCGTGACATGGGAAGTGAGCATGGGCCAGTCCATATTAAAAATGCTACCTGTGGAGCAAAAACCCGATCCAAAAGTTCTCAAGGTTTTGCAGAACACGGTTGATTTGCTTGAACAGTCGGTCGAGGGCAACCAGCCTTATAATCTGCAGGTTTACATCCTGCCGGTGAAGCAGGTCAATGCGCTGGCTTTGCCGGGGGGCCCTATCGTGGTCTTTGAAGGTTTGCTCAATCAAGCTGAGTCCCCGGAAGAGTTGGCGGGAGTGCTTGCCCATGAAATCCAGCATGTCCTGCTCAGGCATTCCACCCGAGGGGTTCTTCGCAATCTGGCGCAAAGCATGGTACTGACTCTTTTCATTGGGGATGTGAATGCTGTCATGGAGGGGGTGGTCAATCTTGCGGGAGAGCTTGAGACGCTGGGGTTGAGCCGGGAGATGGAAGCCCAAGCCGACCGGAAAGGGATGGAGTTGATCCTCTCCGCTAATATTGATCCCAATGGAATGATTCGAATTTTTGAAAAGCTGACAAAAGAGGAGTCCGAGAATTTGCCAAAGGGGAAATCCATTTCCAAAGAAAACGATATGGAACTTTCTTCTTATTTTTCCACCCACCCCTCCGGTCAGAACCGGGTGGCCCAGTTGACGAAGCAGATGCAACCCCATGAAGATAGAACCTGGACGCCTCTCTTCCCGAATGTGGACTGGAACGCAATAAAGCCTGGGAATTGATGCCTACCTTCAATATTTCCACAGTCCATGACTTTTACAGCCAGCGTGCCTTTTGGTGCTGGGCTTTAATCGTCTTATTCATTTTTGCTTTGTTTAGATTGCCCGGGTTGGGAGTGCCTCTTGCTGCGGATGAATTGGCTACGGTTTCGCTTTGGGCGCAAATGCCCTCCCTGAAAAGGCTGTAGAAGTGGTGGAACAATTTGGTCCTTTTATATTCTACCGATTGAAGAAAGGTTGGTTGCAGCCCCTGCAAGGATGGGAGAAAGTGGGATTGAGTCAGGCCTCTTTGGAATCAGACCACTTTAGATGGGAAAAGGTTTCTGGCCCTTCGGGAATTCGGCCCTTAATTCGGTTTAAAGGTTCTTTTACAGTTGCGATGGAGAGCAATAAAATGCTACTTCATAAAGCTTCGGGTCTGACCCTGAATTTGATGGAAGTTGCTGGCAGTGAAAGAAATTTTTCAGGGGTTTTGTTGGGAGGGCAGATGAAAGAAGGTGATATTATTTTAGACCCCAGTTGGCTGCCCAATGCGTGGATGCTGGACCACCCCTACGGGAGCGATATTTTTAATCACCGCTGGAATCCGGCTGTTTTTATTTCTTAAGGTGCGGCGCGTTTGTTAGTGATAGATGTAAAGTTTTCCAAACCTGCCGGGCAGGGAGCATTTAGAAATTTTTTGAGTTATCGAATTGATGAGCCGGGAGCGGAAAAAAAATGATTGTTGTTACAGGAGGGGCAGGATTCATAGGCAGTGCACTGGTGCATGGACTCAACCAGAAAGGCATTAAGGATATCTGGGTGGTGGATGATATCGACCACCTTGAAAAACAAAAGAACCTCGATGCTCTCACCTACTCGCGATGTGTGGGTAAGGCTGATTTTTTGCGGGAAGTCGTGAAGCTTCCGGCGTGTTCAGCGATTCTGCATATGGGAGCCTGCTCATCCACGACGGAGACCGATGAAGCCTATCTGCGGGAAAATAATTTTGAGTACACGCGTTCGCTTGCTGAGTTTTGCCTGAAAAAGGATGTGCGTTATATCTATGCCTCCAGCGCAGCAACTTATGGAGCAGGAGAGAACGGGTATTCCGATGACGAATCTCTGCTGGAAACGTTAGCACCTCTCAACCTTTATGGGGCTAGCAAACAATGGTTCGACCTGTGGGCCAAAGAGGTGGGGGCACTGAAGACCATTGTGGGGCTGAAATATTTTAACGTGTTCGGTCCTAATGAATACCATAAAGAAGATATGCAGAGCATGGTCCGCAAAGGTTTTTTGCAGGTGCGCGATAAGGGCACTCTGAATCTTTTTAAATCCTACAAGTCCGGATACGATGATGGAGGGCAGGAGCGAGATTTCTTATATGTGCGCGACGCGGTGGCGATGACTTTGTTCTTTCTGGAACATAAGGATATTGGGGGAATCTTTAATGTCGGGTCGGGCAGGGCGAGAAACTGGAATGATCTGGCCTCCGCTGTTTTCCAGGTGATGAATAAAAAAATGAATGTTAAATATATAGAGATGCCCGAATCGATTCGCAACCAATATCAGTATCACACTTGTGCTGAAATGGAGAAAATCCGCGCAGCCGGATATGCGGAAACGATCACTTCTCTGGAGGAGGGGATTTCAGATTACGTCAAAAACTACCTGATTCCTGACAAGCACCTTGAGTGAGCTTTTGTGGAAATTTTACAGGTGGTTAACCGACTTTGTGTTGTGCCATAATTTTTTCCAGAGTTTTTGTGGTGGAATGGCCCTGGACAATAGGAATGAGTTCAACTCTTGCCCCGTAGCCCTCAACGATTTCCCGACCGACAACCTCATCAATTTTATAGTCGTCTCCTTTTACCAGAATATCGGGCTTTATTTCCCGGATGAGTTTTTCGGGAGTGGTTTCGTTAAACAGGGTGATGTAGTCGATGTATTTTAAAGCCGAAAGAATATTGGCGCGTTCCTTTTCAGATTTAATGGGCCGGTTTTCCCCTTTTAGCTTTTTAACAGATTGGTCGGTATTGAGTCCGACCACGAGTATGTCTCCCAGAGCTTTTGCTTTTTGCAGAAATTCGATATGTCCCCCGTGGATAATGTCGAAACAACCATTGGTGAACACCACCTTTTTTTCCGTGCTCTTTGCGAGGCTGATAATTTTTTTCAGCTCTTCGAGTCCAAGCACGGTATGAGAGGTGCGCAGCATCTCTTCGTGCAGAAACTCGTTGATTTCTTCCAGGGTCACGACAGCGGTTCCTACTTTTCCGACAACCACGCTGGCGGCCATATTTGAGAGCCACGCGGCTTCCTGATAATTGAAACCGACAAACACCGCCATGCCAAAGACGCTGATGACCGTGTCTCCGGCACCGGTAACATCAAAAACTTCCTTGGCTACAGTGGGGATGGATACGAGTTTTTCTTTGTTCTGATAAAGAGACATGCCGTCTTTCCCCTGTGTAATGAGGATGGCCTGTGCTTTTGTCAGGTTCAAAAGGTATTCGGCGGCGCGGCCCAGGTCTTCTTTATTTTCAATCTTGATGGGAACCGAGCGGGCGACCTCTCTTAAATTGGGAGTGATGACGGTGGCGCCTTTGTACAGGGAGAAATCTGAACTCTTGGGATCAACGATAACGGGTTTTTGAGATTTCTGCGCCCGGTGCATAATCGCTTTAATAACTTTTTCGGTGAGAACGCCTTTATGGTAATCGGAGCAGATAACACCATCCATCTCAGGAATAACCTGATTGATATACTGAATCAACTTCTTTTCGGTTTTTTCGGTGATGGGGCGGTTGTCTTCTTTATCGACTCGCAAGATCTGCTGGTTATGGGCGATGATCCTCATTTTGGAAGTCGTGGGGCGATGGACGAACCGAAAAATCCCTTCCGTTTGAATGGAGCGGTCATGAATGGTTTTTAAAAGTTTGTCGCCCTTTTCATCTTGTCCAATAGCGCCGCAAAGATGGACTTCGCACCCGAGACCGACAAGGTTATTGGCGACATTGGCGGCCCCGCCCAAAGCCAGGTTTTCGGAGCGCGTTTCTAGAATGGGAACGGGAGCCTCTGGAGAGATGCGGTGTACGCTTCCCCAGATATATTCATCCAGTATCAAATCGCCGACAACGAGAACTTTCGGCCGTTTACTGCTGTTAAAAAAATATTTAAACTTTTCTTTCATTTATAGATCTTCTTCAATAAGTTCACAAATGATATGGCCGATGGTTATATGCACTTCCTGAATTCTCGCCGTATCGTTGGAAGGAACAATGATAGATAAATTCGCGACCTCTTTTATTTTACCCCCATCGTTGCCCACCAGTCCAATGGTCTCTGCGCCGAGGGCATTGGCCTTCTTCAAGGCTCTCACAACATTTTCAGAATTGCCGCTGGTGCTGATGCCCACCACCGCATCGTTTTCCCGACAATGAGCCTCAAGTTGCCGTTCAAAAATTGTATCAAAGCCATAATCGTTTCCCAGAGCGGTCAATGAAGAGGTGTCGACGGTGAGGGCGATTGCGGGCATGGCCCGGCGTTCTTTTTTGAATCTGCCGACCAGTTCTGCGGCGATATGCTGGCAGTCGGCCGCGCTTCCGCCGTTGCCCATCAATATCAGTTTCCCGCCTTTGTCGAGGCAGGACTTGATGCGGTTTGCCGCTTCCAGAATGTCTCCTGAAAGGGTATCGGCAACCGTTCTTTTCAAATCGGCGCTGGAATAAAGAAAATCTTTAATGCGTTGCATAGGTTCCCATTGTGATAAAAATTCAAGTCAAAAGATATCGAGTCCCATTCTACAGCAAGTCTTCATCAGCAAAACTAAAAAATTCATTACCGCTAATGATAATGTGGTCGACCATATGAATCCCGACAATTTTTCCGGTTTGGTTGAGCCGGTGGGTGATTTCAAAGTCTTTCTGACTGGGGGGGGGACAATGCTGGCATTCAAACTGCCTTCCGATATAGTCAGGTCTTTGATCAATTGCAGTTTGGGGTCGAGGAGCACGATCTTTACAATTTCCTTTTTCAGATGTTTCAGGAAAGGGGAAAACTGTTCGACAAAAGCCTGGCTGGATTTTAATTTGAGCTTCGTCCTTGTCGGCTTTGAAGCCATGCGCTTTCCCACTTCCAGCGCGGCTTTGATCTGCACCGCTTTAGCAGCACCGATGCCCTTTACTTGGCATATTTCGGTGACCGTTGCCTGATCAAGATTTTCGAGGGTGCCAAAAACGTTGAGTAAATCCAGGCTCAAGTCCACCGCATTTTTTTTGGAGCGCCAATCTCCCGACCCGATGAGGATTCCCAACAGATGCGCGTCCGACAATGCGCTGCTGCCATATTTGATCAATCTTTCGCGCGGACGCTCATCTTCTGGCCAGTACTTTATCGCAGATTTGTTTTTTCCTGGCATGATAACATCCCGGATTTCAGGTTTTCAGCTGCTCTTTAAAATATTTCAAGGTCGATTGCAAACCCTCGTCCAGACTGACTACAGGTTCCCAGTTTAAATATTTTCGGGCGCGGGTGATATCGGGTTGCCTGATTTTCGGGTCATCTTCCGGTAAGGAAACGTGGATAATTTTACTCTTGCTACCCGTAGCTTGCAAAATTTTATCGGCCATTTCCTTAACCGTCATCTCATTGGGGTTGCCAATATTAACGGGATAGTTCTGCTCTGACATCAGCAGACGGTAGAGGCCTTCAACAAGATCCGACACGAAACAGAAGCTTCGTGTCTGCGAGCCTTCTCCGTAGACCGTTAAATCTTTTCCGGTGAGAGCCTGTTTTAAAAAATTGGGAATGGCGCGGCCGTCATTGACCCGCATGCGTGGCCCATAGGTATTAAAAATGCGGACGATCTTGGTGTTGATGCCATGCGTCCGGTGGTAAGCCATGGTGATGGCTTCGGCAAACCGTTTGGCTTCGTCATAGACGCCGCGTGGACCAATGGGGTTCACGTTTCCCCAATACTCTTCCGGTTGCGGGTGGATCAAGGGGTCGCCATAAACTTCAGAAGTGGAAGCCAGAAGAAAAGTGGCATTTTTGGCTTTTGCCAGCCCGAGAGCATTATGCGTGCCGAGTGCGCCGACCTTGAGGGTTTGAATGGGGAGCTCCAAATAGTCAATGGGACTGGCAGGAGATGCGAAATGCATAATATAGTCCAACTCGCCTTCGAGGTTGATATATTCGGAGACATTATGTTCCACAAATCGAAACTTCTGATCTTTTAAGTGAGATATATTATCCTTGGAGCCGGTGATGAGGTTGTCCATGCAGACCACCTCATGGCCTTTAGCGAGAAAGTATTCGCATAAATGCGAACCCAGAAAACCTGCACCACCTGTGACTAAAGTTCTTGGCATATTATCCTCATGATTAGTTTGGAACCTGATCAAACTGGGTTCCCCGTTCAATTTTATGACCCGCCAAAAAACTTTTGGCCGACATGACTTTTTTGCCTTCGGGTTGCAGTTCGGTGATGACCAGTCGTCCCTGTCCGGTACCTACCTCAATACCCATATCGGTCACCCGGGCAATCTTCCCCGGAGTGTCATCGGGAACACCCTCTGCGACCTGAACTTTTAATATTCGCAAGCGTTTCTTGTTCAGCAAAGTGAAGGTTCCCGGCCAGGGGGTCAGACCCCGAACTTGGTTCGAAAGAGTGGTGGCAGACTGTCCCCATTTAATCAGGCCTTCCTCCTTTTTCAGTTTGGCTGCATACGTGGCCTGACCGTGATCCTGCGGGACAGGCAGTAGCGTATTTTCTTCAAGCCTCTTGAGGGTTTCGAGCACCAGAGCCCCGCCCAACTCCGACAAAGTGTCGTGCAGGGTTTGTGCGTTATCGGTCTCATGAATAGGCGTTTCCTGCATGAGTAGAATGTCTCCGGTATCCATGCCTTTATCCATAATCATAGTGGTGACTCCCGATTTGGTGTCGCCATTAAGAATGGCACGATGAATGGGAGCCGCGCCGCGATATTTGGGTAAAAGCGAAGAATGCAGGTTGATGCAGAACTGTTTGGGAATTTTAAGAAAGGTCTCACTCATTATCTGCCCGAAAGCGACCACGATAATTATGTCCGGCCGATTTTTTTTTAATGACTCGATGAACTCAGGGTCGTTCACTGTTGCAGGTTGCAGTAAGGGAAGATTGGAGTCCAACGCATATTGTTTGATCGGGGAGACAATGAGTTTCTGTCCCCGGCCCTTCGGCTTGTCGGGCTGAGTGATGACAGCCAGTACGGAATGTGAAGAATGGTGCAAGGCTTTCAGAGTTGGAAGCGCAAATTCCGGCGTTCCCATAAAAATAATATTCATGCCTCCTGCTCTTTGATTTTCTTTTTGAATTTTCGTTTTAGAATATCCCGTTTCACTTTTCCCAGTTTGTCCCAAAAAAGAACGCCGTTTAAATGATCCATTTCATGTTGAAAGGCTCGTGCCAGATACCCTTCGGCTTCATAGCGGACTTCGTTGCCATCAAGATCGTAGCCCTTGATTTCAATTTGGCTGGCGCGGTTCACTTCTGCCAGCACATCGGGAATGCTCAGGCAACCTTCTTCCCCGAGTTCGCTGCCTTCCATACAAGTGATTTCCGGATTGATCACGGTGACCAGATTTTCCTTGTCGGTTTCGACACCGATGTTGACCACAAACAGGCGCCACGGCAACCCAATCTGGTTGGCGGCCAGCCCAACTCCAGGAGCGGCGAGGGTGGTTTCCACCATATTTTCCGCAAGGGTGACCAGTTCCCCATCAATATTATCAATGGGCAGACACATTTTCCTCAAAACAGGATCGAGGCAGTTTTTAATTTCCAGCAAAGCCATGTTTATAAACCTTATCGGTCACCGACCAAGATATCAGTAATTGTCAGTCAATTTTAATACAGAATGGAATCTGTATCTAGCCCCCCCCACTCGGCGTGGGACCAATGAGCAATGGCCTATTGGGCTGAGAAAACGATTGCCCGCAAAATAAAGACGTTGCAATTTGCCCCTGCGGTGAGCAGCCCACGGCCGTTGACTGGGTTAGGTGGTGTATTCGGCGTTGATTTTTACGTAATCATACGACAAGTCGCAGGTCAAAACTTCTTCCCATTCTTTTCCACCATGCAGGTCGATGGTGATATTAATTTCGTGTTGTTGCATGGCTTTGACCAGTTTTTTGGGAGACAAGTTGGTGGGGTTACCTTTTTTTACCAGCAGGTTTTTATTTAATAATATATCAACTTTGTCGGGATCAAAGGGTGCGCCGGCGTTTCCGACCGCGCAAAAAATCCGTCCCCAGTTCGGGTCCTCGCCAAACAATGCGGTTTTGACAAGTGAAGAGGTGGCAACGGAGTTGGCGATGAGGTACGCCTGCTTGCGAGTCCTTCCCCCCTGAACGCGGACGGTGACGAACTTGGTTGCACCTTCGCCATCCAGAACAATTTTGGATGCTAGGTTTTTGCTGATTGCCGTCAAAGCTTTTACAAACTTCCGGTAGCCTGATGTGTTGGGTTTTATCGTCGGGTTTTTTGCCTCTCCGTTGGCAAGGACGATGATGCAATCATTGGTGCTGCTGTCTCCGTCCACCGTGATGCGATTGAATGAGCGATCGGCGGCTTCTATCAGGGCTATTTTTAGAGTTTTGGAGTCGATCACCGCATTGGTGTACAAAAACCCCAGCATGGTTGCCATATTCGGGTGGATCATTCCTGACCCTTTTGTGATTCCGCCTATCACGATACTTTTTCCCAGAAAGGTGTATTGAACGCGATCCGACTTTGAAACCAGATCGGTGGTCATGATGGCCTCGGCGGCATCGGTCCAGTTACTTGATGTGCGCCCCAGTTTTTTTACCAGTTGCGGAGCGGCTTTTATAATTTTATGGGAAGGAAGCGGAACGCCTATCACCCCGGTGGAGGCGATGAGCACTTGATTTTGTGGAATGGACAATTCTTCCGCAACTTTTTTTGTGATCGCGTCGCAGTCTTTCATGCCCTTGGGCCCAACGACTGTGTTGGCGTTGCCACTGTTCACGACGATGGCACGGCAGTTACCGGATTTCAGTGCGCGACGACTCCAGGTCACACCGGGAGACACAACCCGGTTTGTGGTGAAAATGCCTGCCGCAGTGGCCGGAACATCGGACACGATCAATGCCAGATCTTTAGTATTTTTTGATTTGATTCCGCAACCCAGTCCTGCCGCTTTGAATCCGGGAACCGCAGGGTTGCGATTTTTTGAAAGTTTCATGATTTGTGAGAGTCTTTATTTATTCGGTAATTTTCTCTGTGGCAACTCGCAGGCCCATATCTCATAAGGGCCGCTCGTGGCAAAAATAATTTTTTGAAGTACTTTAAGGAAAAACTGCCGGGGTCATGAGACCGGTTTTTTCATCCAAGCCCAGCATGATGTTCATATTCTGCACCGCTTGTCCCGAAGCGCCTTTGATCAGGTTGTCCAACGCGCTGGTGATGATCAAGCGCTGGTTGCGCGCATCGACCTTGAGGCCAATATCGCAAAAATTAGAAGACAGGACATGACGAGTGCTGGCGAATTTTCCCGGATTTAGCACGCGAATAAAACTTTCGTCTTTATAAAATTCGCGATAATGCTCGACCAGTTTTTCATCGCTGAGGACTTCGTTCAGGTTGATATAAACCGTGCTCAACATCCCCCGGGTCATGGGAACCAGATGCGGGGAAAACGTAAGGCGCACGGGTTTGCCCGTCAGAGTAGAAAGTTCCTGCTCCATTTCGGGAGTGTGCCGGTGACTGGCCAGACCATAAGGGCTGACGCCTTCGTTGACCTCGGTGTAATGAGTGGTCAGTGACGGTTTGCGTCCGGCACCGGAAACGCCGGACTTGCTGTCTGAAATTATTGAATCGAGATCCACCCACCCGGTCTTAAGTAGCGGAGCCAGAGCCAGAATCACACTGGTCGGATAGCAACCCGGGTTGGCAACGAAGCGTGCGGTTTGAATCTTTTGCCGATGCAGTTCTGGCAAACCATATATGGCCTGCTCAAGAAGTTCCGGGTGAGTATGGGTGACGGAGTACCAGTCCGAGTAGGCTGCGGGATCTTTCAACCGATAGTCCGCGCTCAGGTCGATGATTTTGCAGTCGGACTGCAAATAAACGGGAAGCTTATCCATGGCCGCAATGTGAGGCAAGGCCAGAAACAAAACGGAGCAGTCTTTTGCGATGTTGTCATCCAGAGGCCGAAGCTTGAGGTTAACAATTCCATTCAGAGACGGAAAAACCTCGGCGATATTTTGTCCTTGAAATGTCTCGGAGGTCAGGACTGACAGCTCGGCCTCCGGGTGTCCGACAAGTAGACGAATCAATTCCAGGCCGGTGTATCCACTGGCTCCAGCTATACCTATTTTAATCATAGTAATGCCTGTTCAAGCGGAGTGCCTCCGCTGGCCAGCGTGACGCTGGGCTCAGTTAGCAATGTCTTTATATTGCGGCTCTATCGCGGCTCAACCAGCGTTATCATACCATAGTGGACGGCACACCCCTTGGCAGGAAAGGCAAATAGCAACGACCAACAAGTTATTGCTTATATTTGCCCATGCGGGACATGGATACTTAGGAACAACATCACGCCCATCGGGCGTGATGTTGTTTTTAACGTTTGGAAAATTGGAATTTTTTGCGTGCCCCGGGTTGTCCGTATTTTTTTCTTTCTACGGTTCTTGAGTCCCGAGTGAGGAATCCCGCTTTTTTAAGGGGTGCTCGTAAGCTTGAGTCGGTCAATATGAGAGCCCGGGAGATACCCAGGCGCAAAGCGCCGGACTGACCGGAAAGACCCCCACCCTGGACGGTGGCATGGATGTCTATAGACGTTAATGTGTCAGTCGTGATTAACGGGTGTTTAATGATGCACTCGAGACTTTCCCGGCAAAAATATTCCTTAATGGTTTTATTGTTGACCGAGATTTTTCCGTCGCCGCGTTGAATCCATACTTTGGCGATAGACTCTTTGCGTTTCCCCGTTGCGTAAAATTTTTCGATGGTGCCTTCCATAATCGTTTTGCTCTCTTTTTAAAAAGTTTAAATACCGGCATAGCCGCCGATGGCAAATTGAAATAACTTTTTCAGGCGAGCAAAAAGTTCTCTCGGCTTATAAAGCTATTGCTCTATCGCTAGATACCGACTACGTCCGGATTCTGGCTCGTATGCGGATGCTGGTCATTATTGTAAATTCTGAAATTGCTGTGCAGAGCTCTGCCCAATCTTGTCTTCGGTAACATTCCCACAATCGCTTTTTTCAGCAGATCAGAAGGCTGTTTTTCGAGCACCTGTTTTGCCGTGACGGATTTGATTCCTCCCGGCCAACCGGTATGATGGTAATAAATTTTGTCGTCCCATTTCTTACCGGTCAGTTTAACCTTTGCGGCGTTGATGATGATGACATTATCCCCGGTATCCACATGGGGAGTGTAAATGGGTTTGGTTTTGCCGCGAATGATTGAGGCGGCTGTGCTGGCTACGCGTCCCAATGGTTTATCGGTAGCATCAATCACCACCCATTTTTTAACAACGTCGCTTGGTTTTGCAAAAAAGGTTTTCATTAGAGTCCGGTTTCAGTCAATATTTATTTTTGATGGTGTAAACCGGCTATAATAAAAGAGATATGCGCCCCTGTCAACCAGAAACCACCAATAAACGGCAGATTCACCGGAATGTTTCTTTACTTTATTTTTTGGTGAAAATAGACTAAATTTGTCTGCTCTAAACCTTTCCGGGCAAATAAGCTAACTATATGGAAAATATGACTCAACCTGAAGATTTGCAGCCTGCTGAAGAGTCCGCCCAAACGGGGGTGGATGTCAAAGGAGAGGCTCTGGACCGATCCATCGAGTGCTCGCGGGACTTTCTACTCTCCCTCCAGCATAGCGACGGCTATTGGGTGGATGAATTGGAGGCCAATGTCACCATTTCGGCCGAATATATTTTCTTCATGCATTTCACCGACCGGCTGGACCCGGTCAAACAAGACCAGGTCGTAAAATATCTACTACACCTGCAAAGGGAAGACGGCAGTTGGCCGCTATTTTATGGTGGCTTGTGTGACATCAACTCGACGGTTGAGTCCTATCTGGCTCTCAAAATGGCTGGTCTTCCTGCTGACCGGAAAGAGATGGTGCGGGCGCGTCAGGCGATTTTTGCCAACGGCGGCATAAAAAAAACCCGGGTCTTCACAAAAATGTTCCTCGCCATGTTCGGCCAGGTTTCCTGGGATGATTGCCCGGCGGTGCCGGTGGAAATAGTGTTGTTGCCCGACTGGTTTCCTTTCAATATCTATGAGATTTCGAGTTGGTCACGCGGCACGGTGGTTCCTCTTTCTGTCGTGCGTTCTTTAGAACCGGTGCACGAGTTGCCGGAAGGACGCGACGTTCAGGAATTGTTCACCGAAAAAGATCGTGATCTGAGTTTCAAGCCCAGCGGCTTGCCTTTCACTAATTGGCGGAACACGTTTATCTATCTTGATGGTTTTATCAGAATCATCGGCAAGTTCCCCTGGAAACCTCTGCGCAAAAAAGCGCTTAAGAAAGTCGAGGTGTGGACGCTGGAACATCAGGAAGAAGAGGGCGACTTTGGCGGTATTCAACCGGCAATGTTCAATGCTCTTTTAGCGTTGCACCTTTTGGGCTACGCCAAAGACCATCTCGCCTGCGTGAAAGGCATGGAAGCGGTGGATCGCTTCATGCTGGAAAAAGACGGGCGGCTCTGGATGCAACCCTGCGTCTCACCCTTGTGGGACACGGCCATCTGCTCCAACGCCTTGCTCGATTCGGGATTGCCCACCGACCACCCGGCCATGGTGAAAGCCGGTGAGTGGATTGTCAGCAAACAGGTGATCAAGCGCGGCGACTGGCAGGTGAAGAACCCGAAAGCGGAGCCGGGAGGCTGGGCCTTTGAGTTTTATAATGAACTGTACCCGGACACCGATGACACCGCAGAGATTTTACTTTTCCTCGACCGGGTTGATGTCACCGACAACCGTTGGAAACTGCGCGAGTGCCAGCGGGCGATGGACTGGTTGTTGAGCATGCAGAGTAAAAGTGGTGGATGGGGTGCCTTCGATGTTGATAACGATAAGGAAGTTCTCAACGAAATTCCTTTCGCCGACCATAAGGCGTTGCTCGACCCGCCAACGGTAGATGTGACCAGCCGCATTCTTTGGATGCTGGCGAAATGGGGATTCAAAAAACAGCACCCACAGGTTCAACGAGCCATCCAGTTTGTCAAAGAACGTCAGGAAGTGGATGGTTGCTGGTTTGGTCGCTGGGGAGTGAACTATATTTATGGAACGTTTCTGGCCTTGAACGGGTTGCGAGCCATCGGCGAAGACATGAAGGATAGGTTCAGCCGGAACGCTGTGCTCTGGTTAGAGTCTCACCAAAATGAAGATGGCGGCTGGGGTGAAACCTGCCAGAGTTATACGGAACCGAGCTTGCGCGGTCGCGGTCAAAGCACGGCATCGCAAACTGCCTGGGCCTTGCTGGGGCTCATCGCCGCCGATGAGGCCGAAAACCCGGCGACAGAACGCGGCGTGCGTTATTTAATCGAAACACAAAAAGATTCGGGGGATTATTCAGGAAGCTGGTGGGAGGATGAGTTCACCGGTACAGGGTTTCCCATCCATTTCTTCATCAAATACCATATGTATCAACACTTCTTCCCACTGATGGCCTTGTCCCGCTACCGCTCCACTAGGCGTGGGGCCAATGAGCCCGCCGTGCCGCCGGTGGCAGATAGCAATAACTAATACTGCTAGCAATAATTCTTGGCGGTCGCGTAAGCGTCACCGCCCTTTTGTCTCCGGCGGCTCGCCGGTTAGTGGTGGCGTAGCATTTCTACGGCGAATTTGGTCCGGGTCAGATGTTCGGTGGCGGACGCTATCACTTCTCCGCTCATGACATCGGTCAGGGTAAGGTGAACATCAATGTTCGTCCCCAGGTCGGTGATACGACCTGTAATAAGCGCTTGAGATTTGAGCGCCTTGCCCATCTCCCGGATTTGTTCTCTGTTATACGAGTAGGAGGGTTTCAGGTTTAACTGTTCCATCACCGCGGTGACTTCTCCCTTTTGCGCTACCCGAAAAACTTTTTCCTTAAAGAAATATTTTTTGGTGATCGCTTCCACGACTCTCGTTGCTAAATATTCCCCAAGCACAGGGGACTTGTCCTCTTCATCGACCAAATCCATAACCGTGACTTTATTGATCTCATATTCTTCAACGCCCGCGGTCAAAGCTTGTATCAGGTCTTCTGACTTGTCTCTGTAGTAGTTGGAGTCCGTTTGCGTTCTGAATACCTTGTCCCAGAACTGTGAGGGGCCCATCTTCACTTCACAGCCGGAAATGAAAATAGAAATGATCAGTAAATAAAAGAGTGTTCGTGTGTTCATAGTTTATAAACCTTTATTATTTTATGGTCTTATCGTCATAAATCAGATTTCACTTAACGAGTTTTGCAATTCGTGTGCCGAGAGCAGACTTCGTCTGCAGGATAGACCCTAACCCTTTAAAGTTAAATGGGTTAGGGAGTTTTCGTGAAACTGTGGCCGATTCGATAAATGGGTAAAAACCGCCAATCTTCCCACCTCGCACCATTTCTTTGACACCGCCCACTCGGCGCCGGCCGGCGCCGAGTGGGGGACTGTTTTGCCACTGCAAGCAAATGCAATTTAGTGTATAACGGTGACTTCATTTAAAAATTTATAGGGGTCTTTACGGGTATGCAATACGGGCGATTGATAGTTTTAATGCTGGTCATGGTTGCAGGTTGTGGCAGTGGGATGAATGATGAAGAGGTGGTCGAAAAGTCCAACTTCCAGATGCCAGTGAAGGAAAACACATGGGTGCGCAAGGAAACAGTGAGTAAAAGCAAAGATGGTCTCTTTGCCAACGCCGATAAAAAGAGCGTTGAAGTTCCCGTCGACCCGGCCCTGGCCGACAAACTGAAAAAACCAGCAACCCTTGCGATCAACTCGCAACAGGAATGTGTCGAACAGGCCAAGGCCATCGATCAAAAACGCACCGAAGTGCAAAAGCGCGGTGGTGTCTGGCACGCTTATGAGAGAGTTGCTAAAGCCAAACCTTATTCCAACTATGGTATGCAGTTGGACAGCCAGACCAACCGGCTGGCGTTTTCCCTCAAACATATTTGCAAGAACGCCGACAAAGTTAATTTAGGTGGATGGGGTGCGGCTACGGTGCAAAGGTTTGAAGAGATGGGGGAAGATGGTTATAGAAACCATTTTCTAGCATTAGGCGAGGTCAAGGGTGATATAGATAACTGGGTACGGTTCGCCAAGTTTGCCATTGAAAGCAGAAACCGCAAAGTCTCCTATTCTGAAATCGGTGCGTCTCTGGCCCAGTCCAAACGCTTTATAGATCTTTATGCTGAACTGTCGCAACGAAAAATAAATGATGACACGGGCCTGCAAACATTTCTCACCGAAGGGGCCACCCTGCTAAGTGTCATCAAAGAAAGTTTTACCACCGATCCCCGATTGGTGCTTGCCCTCCAATACGAAAAATTACTCCCCTTCGAAGACCTCAAAGGCGAAATGTAGTGGCGCAGGCGCCACGGCCAATGGGGCGGTGACGCTTCGCGATCGCCAAAAGCCAAACCTCGCCCTGACATGGGGGAAGTTCAACTCAACCCATCGAACAAAATGCATTCTGAATGTCAATCACCCCGGCCCTCGTGGTATTAAGCCTTAGCGTTCGTGCCCGGAACGGGTACTTTATGAAAGAGAGCGCAACAGCTAGATCCTCCGACAGGCTCAGGATGACAAGTAAACCCCCTCGATCCCTTCGAACAAAGCGTATTCCTATTGTTCGTATCAGGGGGAAGGTTGTTTAATTGGCCCCACGCCGAGTGACGGGCTAGTTGAGGCGGAGGCTGGGTTGTTTGCTGGATGTTTTTGAAACTTTCCCTGTTTTTTTTGGGGCGGGTTTTTTCTTGAGTTTGAGCTTTTTATTGAACGCGTGTTTGAGCACATCGTCCATGGTGGTGGCGGGATAGAACTGTATGTCCTTCCTGACATTTTCTGGGATGTCGGGAATATCTTTTTCGTTTTCCACTGGGATAATCAGATGGGTGATGCGGAACCTGTGGGCTGCCAGAACTTTTTCTTTGAGTCCGCCGATGGGCAAAACTTTTCCGGTCAGGGTCAGTTCTCCGGTCATAGCGAGATTGGGACGCAAGGGAGTTTGGGTCAATGCCGAGACCAGTGCTACGGCCATGGTGATTCCGGCTGAGGGGCCATCTTTAGGAACGGCGCCTTCGGGAATATGAATATGGAAATCATTTTTCTGGTAGAAGTTTTTGGGCAGTCCTAAATCCCCGGCACGTGAGCGCACATAGGTCATAGCGGCTTGTGCGGATTCTTTCATCACATCGCCGAGTTGCCCTGTGGGCACGAGCTTGCCGTTACCGGGAAGCACGGTGACTTCTATGGTAAGAGTTTCGCCGCCAAACTCTGTCCATGCCAGGCCGGTGGCAGTACCAATTTCCAGCGGGCCTTCGGATTCAGGTTTCTTGAATTTGGGGATGCCGAGATACTTTTCCAGAACGGACGGGGTGATTTTGACGCTGGTCTTCTTGCCTTTTTCGACAACGACTTTAACCACTTTTCTACAGAGTGTGGCGATTTCCCGTTCCAGGTTTCGCACACCTGCTTCGCGAGTGAAGTCGTGGATGATTCTGTCGAGAGCCTTGTCAGAAATTTCTATATTCTTTTTGGTCAGGCCGTGTTCGGGTACTTTTTTAGGGACGAGAAAACTTTTGGCGATGCCCATTTTTTCCTGATCGGTGTACCCGGGCAGGCGCAGCACTTCCATTCGATCCAGCAACGGTTGCGGAATGGAGTGCAGGACATTGGCGGTACAGATGAAAAGAACATTGGAAAGATCGTAATCGACTTCCAGGTAATGGTCGTTGAAAGTGGAGTTCTGTTCCGGATCGAGAACCTCCAGCAATGCGGAGGAGGGATCGCCCCTGAAATCGGCGTTCATTTTATCGATCTCATCGAGCATGAAGACAGGGTTATGAACACCGGCCTTTTTGATACCTTGAATAATTTTCCCTGGTAGCGCGCCAATATAAGTTCTGCGGTGCCCGCGGATTTCTGCTTCATCTCGCACGCCGCCTAAGGAGATGCGAACAAATTTTCGGCCCATGGCTTTGCCGATGGATTGTCCTAATGAGGTTTTGCCGACACCCGGCGGCCCAACCAGACAGAGGATGGGCCCTCTGATTTTTTTGACCAGTTTCATGACTGCAAGGTGTTCGGTGATACGTTCTTTGACTTTCTCCAGCCCGTAATGGTCTCTGTCGAGAATTTTCTGGGCTTCGGGAATTTTAATTTTATCGGCTCCGGCGCCTTTTTTCCAAGGCAGGTCGGCGAGCCATTCGATATAGGTTCTGGCAACCGTCGCTTCGGCGGACATGGGTTGCATGAGCTCCAGCCGTTTTAATTCTTTGACGGCTTTTTCATGGATATCCTTGGGCATTTTAGCTTTCTTGATTTTTTGCTTGAGTTCATCCATATCGGTTTTGAACTCATCGCGTTTGCCCAACTCTTTCTGGATAGCTTTGATCTGCTCGTTGAGATAAAACTCCTTCTGACTGCGTTCCATTTGCTTTCGTACTCTGCCATGAACGCGTTTTTCAATTTTCAGGACTTCCATCTCCGATTTTAGAATGCCGAGAAGCTTGTTCAATCGGTCGGACGGATTCAGGGTTTCGAGCAGTTCCTGTTTTTCCTGAGTTTGAAAAACCATGTAGGCGGCAATAGTGTCGGCATAGCGGTGCGGCTCCATGATGCTGGCACTGGCGGCCACGGCTTCCAGAGGAATTTTTTGATTCAGTTTTACGTATTGCTCAAACACCGTTCCCACACTGCGCATCAGCGCTTTGACATCGGGTGTGAGTTGGTCGTTTTCATGAATGCGGTTGACCTCCACCTCAAAATAGTCAGGGTTCTCAACGAACTTTTCAATGCGCCCTCTCTGCAGGCCTTCGACCAGAACTTTCATGGTTCCATCGGTCAGCTTGAGGATTTGCAGAATATTTGCCACCGTTCCCATCTCGTAGATATCGGCGGATTGTGGTTCGTTATTGTTGGGATTGCGCTGGGCGGAAAGGAAGATGCTTTTTTGATCGGCCATGGATTTTTCCAGGGCCAGAATGGATTTTTCCCTGCCTACAAACAGGGGAAGTACCATGAACGGGAAGACAATAATATCCCGTAAGGGGAGGAGTGGTAACACGATTTTTTCTGAACCCATGATTTTAACTGGCCTGTTTTTTGTTTTCGTAAACCAACATGGGTTTTTCGCCATTGAGGACTACTTCGTCACTGATGATCACCTCTTCCACTTCTGGCTGGGAGGGGAGGTCAAACATGATTTCGAGCATGGTCTCTTCCAGAACGGCACGGAGGCCTCTTGCCCCGGTTTTGCGTTCGGTCGCTTTTTCGGCGATGGCGCGGACAGCCGCATCGGTGAATTTAAGTCTGGTATTTTCAAACTCAAATAGTTTTTTATATTGTTTGATCAGAGCGTTCTTAGGCTCGGTCAAAACTTGCATCATTGCTTCAATAGTCAGCTCTTTCAGCGTGGCGACAACTGAAAAACGCCCGACAAATTCCGGAATGAGACCATATTTGAGCAGGTCTTGCGGCTGTGTCTTTTCAAAAATATCCTCTTCATTAATTTCTTTTTTGGAGACGATTTCATGTCCGAACCCGAGGCTTTTCTTGCCGATACGGTTGCGGATCAACGAGTCCAGTCCGACGAATGCCCCGCCGCAGATGAAAAGAATATTGGTGGTGTTGACCTGAAGAAACTCCTGATGCGGGTGCTTCCGGCCTCCCTGCGGGGGGACGCTGGCTGTTGTGCCCTCAATGATTTTCAAAAGCGCTTGCTGCACGCCTTCACCGGAAACATCACGGGTGATTGAGGGATTTTCTGACTTCCTGGAAATCTTATCGATTTCATCGATATAGATGATTCCACGCTCGGCTTTTTCAACATCGTAGTCGGCGTTTTGCAGGAGTTTTAAAATGATGTTTTCAACATCTTCGCCGACATAACCGGCTTCGGTTAAGGTGGTAGCATCCACAATGGTGAAGGGGACATCAAGAATTCGCGCCAGAGTCTGTGCCATGAGGGTTTTTCCCGACCCGGTGGGGCCGATCAAAAGCACATTACTCTTTTGCAGTTCCACATCGCCCATATCCAGATTGGAGTCGACTCTTTTGAAATGGTTGTGGACGGCAACAGAGAGGATTTTTTTGCAGCGTTCCTGGCCGATTATATATTGGTCAAGGTGCTTGTATAAATCATGGGGTTTGAGAAGATGCTGGAAGTCTTCGCCCTTTTCCTGGGCCCACTCTTCCACCATGATTTCATTGCAAAGCTCAATACACTCGTCACAGATGTAGACACTGGGTCCGGCTATCAGTTTTTTGACTTCTTCCTGACTTTTTCCGCAAAAAGAACAGCGGTAGTTTCCGGTGGTTGTACTTTTCTTTGCCATAAAGCCCTCTCCAAAGGGGTTGGAATGGAACGCTTATTCGCTTGGAACTAACTTTTCTTTTTGCTCTTGTCGTCCTTCTTGACTTCTTCACGATTGCTGATGACGCTGTCAATGAGGCCATAAGTCTTGGCTTCTTCACCGGTCATATAGTGATCCCTCTCGGTATCCTTATTGACCTGGGCAACACTTTTCCCTGAATGTTGGGCCATGATGCCATCGAGAATGGATCGGATTCTGGTGATTTCTTTAGCCTGAATTTCAATATCGGTGTGCTGCCCCTGAAACCCACCGCTCGGCTGGTGGATCATGATGCGTGAATGCGGCAGCGCAAATCGTTTTTTCGGAGCGCCAGCTGTGAGGAGCAGGGCTCCCATGCTGGCCGCCTGGCCGATGCAGATGGTTTGAACATCTGGCTTGATATATTGCATGGTGTCATAGATGGCCATTCCTGAACTGACTTGGCCGCCCGGACTATTGATGTAGAGATAGATATCCTGATCGGGCTCATCCGATTCCAGAAACAGCAACTGGGCGATGATCAGGTTGGCCATATGATCTTCAATCTGGCTTCCTATAAAAATGATACGGTCCTTGAGAAGGCGCGAATAAATGTCATAAGATCTCTCGCCCCGACTGGTTTGTTCAACTACTATAGGTACCAACTGGTTGTAAGTTTCGGTCATTGTTTTCTCGAGATTAGGAATTAGGCAAGGAAAAACATCTTTCTGAACTCGGCTGCGGTTCAGAGAGCGTTTTTTGCGTGTAAGGCATTAAAAAATAGTTAGATATCTTTATAATGGTTAGTTTCAATTATCAGCAATTAAATCTTTTCTGTCAACTATTTCTTCTTTTATTGTTACTTTTTCCAGCGCAGCGTCAAGGGTTTTCTCCCGTTTCATGCGACTGTGCAGGCGGGCGAGAACCCCATTTTTCTCCCATTCCCGTTTTATCTGTTGCAGGTTACCCCCACCCAGTAATTGGGACATGTTTTTGAGCTCCTGTTCCAACTCCTCTTCGCTGACTTGCGCATCCAGATCGCGAGACAACTGGTCGAGAATCAATTCTTCCAGCAGGGCTTTCATGGCCGGTTCGCGATACTGATTGAGCTGTTCAGGAGTCACCTCGACACCGTGTTCGTGATCATGGTCGTGATCGTGGCCATGACCGTGGGTTTCTTTCCCCTGTTTTTTCTGCGCCTGTTCGACCATGAACTTGACCTGCTCTTTCACCAGCCCTTCAGGGAGATCTAAATGATTCTGTTCGGTGATTTTTGCTGTCAGTTCCTTTTTCAAAGTCTTCTTGGCTTCTTTACGTTCAAAGTCTTCCAGTTCGGAGCGGATTTTCTGATTCATGTCATCGAGGCTTGCAAAATTTTTGTCCTCGATGCCTTTGGCGAATTCATCGTTAAGTTCCGGCAGTTGTTGCTCCTGAATGCTTTTCAGCACAATTTGAAAATCGACATCTTTCCCGGCGAGTTCCTTATTGTGGTAATCCGCAGGAACCTGCACCGTGATGTCCCGGGTTTCGCCGATTTCCATACCGATCATGCCCTTGTCAAGTCCTTCGATCAATTGCCCGCCTCCAGCCTGGACGATCTGGTCCTTGGCAGTCCCTCCTTCAAAGGGCTCATCGCCGAGCTTGCTGGTGAAATCTATCTTGAGCAAATCCTTATCTTGCGCGGGGCGGTCGGTCACATCGATGATCGTGGCTTTACGTTGGCGCATCACTAAGATAGTTTGGCTGACATCGTCATCGGTGATGCGTGGCGTTTTCATATTCAGTTCAATGCTGGAGTAGTCCTTGAGTTCTACAGTGGGGAGCACTTCGATAGATGCGGAAACAGAGATATCTGTTCCGTCTTCGGCACTGACTTCCAAAAGATGGGGCTGGCCCACCGCGCGCAGGTCTTTTTCAGTAATGGCGATATTGAGTTGGTCGCTGATCAGGTTGCTCAGCACTTCCTTTTTAACATCCGGTCCAAACTGTTTTTCCAGCATGGCGACGGGCACTTTTCCTTTGCGGAACCCGGGAACCTTAACCTGTTGCCCGAGCTTCTGATAATACTGTTTCAGCTTTTTGTCGTATTCCTGATGAGGGATTTCAAACTTGATTTTTTTGTTACAGGAATCAACGTCTTCGATCTCGATTTTCATAAATTTCCAATGGTAATTTGAATGTTTTTATTTTAAGGGCAATCGTTTTCTCGGCCCAATAAGCCATTGCTCATCCCCCCCCCCCACGGGTAGTGGTGCTCGCCGCAGGGGCAGGTAGTAAGCACTTTTTAAGCCGAGATATCTATTTTCTGGCCAACAAAAGCCATTGCTCATTGGCCCCACGCCGAGTGGTGGTGCGGATGGAGGGAGTCGAACCCCCACGGTTGCCCACTGGATCCTAAATCCAGCGCGTCTGCCAGTTCCGCCACATCCGCATATAACTCAATGGCTTAGTGTGTTTTGCTCTGGATTTTTCAGCTATTTCGTGGGGTTGCGCCCGCAGAAAACCTCCAAACCCAATATATCATTTAATAGTAGCGGATTCTGCAAAATATCCGGGTTTTCTAGGAATTTTCGTCTTTTTTCATTTCAGAATGGAGGCTCGAGATTTCTTTCTGGAGGTTTTCGAAATCGACTTTCTCTTTCGCACAATAATTCCTGAGATAGGAATACATGATGAAGACACCGTTCCATTCGTCAAAGACTTCTCCGCTATTTTCTGCACGCTTCTCAAAAGCAGAAAAACTGCTTTCAATCTGTTCCAGCAGTTTGCAGAAATTGACGACCTCGTTAGTTTCATCGAGGTCTTCATGAACCGGGAGGGCTTCTGCATTTTCGTCAGCGGGCGATTCTTTCAGCGCCTGATACTGTTCTTCTATCTGGCTCAAAGGGATCTGGGCATTTTCGCAATAAAGACGCAGATTGCTGAAAGCGATGAACAGGCATTCATAGCCACCGATCGTTGTCGCCTGTTCGTTATCATCAGAAACTAATAGGGAAATATCATCTTCGACGGCGTCGAACATATCAAAAAAAACATCGAGTCGGGTATTGTCTTGATTCATTATTTTTGCAGAGATCGGGGTTTGCGCTCTTTCGGGAGGAGCAGGGTTCCGTCAGGGTAATAGCCTTTGGGGACAGTCAGGTTAGGGTAGACCCAGACATCTTTGCCGATCAGTGCGCCGGGGCAGACGATGGCGTTACAGCCCAGTTCAACATTATCGCCAAGCACCGCGCCCAGTTTTCCCATTCCGGTATTTATAATTCCAGAGTCGAGAGGGATCTGGATAGGTTTGATATAGTCTTTTAATTTTTCATCGGCGCTTCTAAATTGCAGGTTGGCCAGTTTCGATCCTGCGCCCAGGTTTACATGGCTGCCGATAATGCTGTCACCGATATAATTGAAATGGCCCGCTTCGGTATGATCCATAAGAATGCTGTTTTTCACTTCGGTGGTATGGCCGATGACGCAGTGGTTTCCGATCAAGACGTTGCCGCGGATATAGGCGCCTTGCCGGATGTCGCAGTTTTCACCAATCATGGCAGGACCCTTGATAATAGTCGAAGGCTCCAACTGCGTTCCCTTGCCGATGAAGATATCCAGCTCTTTCAGATAAACGGATTCGGCCAGATCGATCCAGTCCTCAACATAAAATCCCTTGCCACCACGGTGGTAACTGGATGAATCGAGAGTGGTCTTTATTCCGGGCAAATGAGTGGCATAAGATCCGCCTTTTTTGTGTATCAGTTTTTCCAGCCGGGGACCCAGTGTTTTTAAAGGGTCCCACACCTGTTCGCACCCGGCAAAAATCTCCGGCTCGATCAGGTTTGAAAAAAACAGGTTTAAATCTTTCATGATTGTTGGTGAGTTTTTTTAGTTAAAAGACAACCCCCCTCAAATCCCCCTTATCAGGGGGAGGAGTTTTTAGCCGAGAAAACTCTTTGTTCGCCCATTTAATATTGCAAGTTGGCCCCACGCCGAGTGGTGGCCCGGTTAGTGGATTATATACCACTTGCCGAGAAGGGTCAGGCAGTTTCCCTCAGGGCCGGATTGAATCAGGTTCTGCTTTCTCATTTCATCAATCAGTCGCGACTTGTACTGGTTTTTTATTTCCAGTTTTTCGTCAGTCACCGGTTGTGAGGCGATTTGACTGAGGGCGTACAATTCCATTTTATAAAGAGCATTGTCCCGGTCTTTGAGCAGGGAGAACAATAGTTTCAGAATTTCCAAGCCGATTTTTTTCAGTTTGCCAGTATCCGATTTCCTGCCACGCAGGTTAACGCTGATTTTATTTTCGGTGCCGGAATTTCTCACAAAGATACCGGCTTTTCCCTCTGCAAGGGAAATATATAACATATCCGGGTCGTCAGCGAAATTTCGGGTTTTGCCGGAGTATCCGTATTGTTTTGCAGTCTGCAATAACAACCGCTTCACTTTTTGCCACACTTGCGAATCTCTATAGAATAGATCCTGGTGGATATAGTACGTATAAAGGGTGGATTTAAAGCCCGGGGAAAATGGCTGGCGTATAGACTGGATATACTTTTGCGGCGACAGGGTTGTTGCCAGTTGTTCGGTAGCTGCAAAGGTATTGAGAGCGCTTTTTAACCCATTGCCGGAATACACCGACACCTTTTTTTTATTGGGCAAGGTTAAAGTGCCGGTGGTGATGTTATGCCCTGTTTCCTCACTGCCTACGGCGAGAACTTCTGAATTATTTTTTGTCGGGTTTTCGGGGATGGATGTCTCCAGGTTCAAGAGAGTGTTTACACTCGTCACTCCATTTTTTTGCAGCGACTTGATTTTATTTTTTAATGCTGCTCGCTTTTTCGGCGCAAGTTTTGCTGCGAGAAGTTTTTGTTCTAACAGCGCGAGGCGGATTTTAAGCAGAATCCATTTGTCGCCGACAGCGGTGAGGAGCGGGCTCAGTCCCATCGACTCGGCGGCGGTGGAAGCATTGAGGTCGCTCTCCACGGTATTGATATAAAGTCCGTACTTGTTGTGGGACACCAGATACTGCGCCTGCAGGATGGCGGTCTCGTCGCCACTTAAGACCCATAGAAGATCCTGAAATGGATCGTACTCGAGGCGGAAGAAGCGGTCTCCATCTGCATCGAAGACGGCAGCGGCAATTCTTTTTTTTCCAGATTTTGCGGACTTCTGGTTGGCTCGGCCGATTTCGAACAGTTTGACGATGGCTTTGTGGCGATGAAAATTTCCGGAGGGTTTTAAGATCATGTCTGCAGTGATGCGCGGGCACCCTTCCAGGTCAGCGACTCCAGAACGTAGATTGACGGCACCACTTTTGTTGACTTCATAGACTTTACCGACTCCGGCTTGCCGGAAAGCTTGCGCGGCGACTCCTGCCAGCGCCCCGCAAGCAGGGTCAACCACGAGGATGAGGTTCTTAAGTGTGTTGCGAGATTTGATCCAGGAGTTTTTGGGCTGCAGGGAAAAATGCTGGAACAGTTTTAGGGCATTTTGTCGGCAATCGGTTCTTCCTCCTTTGATAGGAGCTTTTTTAATGGTGGCGAAGTTTTGCTTGAGCAGGTGTCGGGTCAGGTCGGCATCGTCAGCGGGTAACGGCTTCACGCCATGAAAAGGCAGAAAAAGTTTGATGCCATTCTGGTCTTTAGGATTGTGCGAAGCGGTGACCATGATGCCGCCATCAGCGCCCTCATGGAGCATGAACAAAGGTACCAGAGGAGTCGGTACGACACCCAGAACCAGAGCTTTGCCTCCGGCTTTACGGACACCGCGAACTACGGCTTCGGTAAAGATACCGGAAGGGTCTCGGGGATCCCAGCCGATGACGATAGTTTTGTTTTTAGATGATGTTGAGTTTTTCTGGTTTTTGACATAGCAATAGGCGTAAAGCTCCATGAACTCTTCAGTGATGCAGCCTTTTTCCAGAAACACCTGTTGTGGAGTCTGCCCCCTGCATTCGGAGTCTGTTGCCGATTTGATTTCCCGGCGCACCCCATCGGTGCCCTGCAAGCGAACGGGATTTTGCTTTGAAATGGTTTTTGTTTTCATGCGAAATTGCAGGCAGAAAGGATAAGAATATTTTGAAATACGGAGATTTCTTGTGGCCCGGGGATTGTAACATAGGGGGCAGCCACCTTCCACTTGGCGTGGGGCCAGTGAGCAATAGCTCGTTAGGCCGAGAACATGTTTGCCCGCAAGATGAAGACGTTGCAATTTACCAGCGGAGGTACTCCGCCCATAAAGAGAGAAGGACGCGAATAGCGCTGAGTCGGTTTTAAGCCTGTAGCCTATTGAAACTAAAAAGGTTTTTGCTGGATTTTAATTTTTTTGGGAGTTAAAATAAACTCATCCGATTAAGAAGCGAACAGGCGAACTATTAGAATTTTAAGGGGATCAGGCTATGGCTTATAACGCTTTTGTGCACAAGGAAACCGTGGACGCGGTGATTCGAACTTCTGGTGAAAAAATCGAAGGAAAGATTTCCAAACTCCCGAGCAATCGTCTCTTGGATATGTTGAATCAGGGAGAGGAAAATTTTATCCCGATTCTTGACGCAACGGTTTATTGCCTGGTGACCGGGAATGTTTTGTTCAGATCGGAATTTTTGGCTGTCAACAAGCAGAACATCATCCTCATCGCCGATCATTTGCTCACCACCCCATGAGGGGGCTTTGTTTCGCATTTATGTTTTTCTGGTCTGACGGTTGTTTTCCCTTTCTTCGCTGTAAGACTAGCTGTTGAAACGGATTTTGGCTTCTTTCATCCAGTCTTTTTCATCGAACCCATGGTTCAAATATTCTTCAAAGAGGATTTCATTTTCTGACAGGGCTTCGCCGTCAATCTGTTGCAGGGGCTGGGGAGAAAAGGGTGATGAAATATCTGGTAATTTTTTTTCTACCGGGTCAAACTTCGGTTCGTCAGGCTCATCAAGCTCGTCATGCAGTTGTGTTTCTTCGTGGGCAAAGTTGGTTTTGGCTTCCAAAAACTCATTTTTCAATTTTTCCAAGTCCAAGGTTTTGGCTTCCCGCACCGCACTTTTTTTCAAAATGCTTTCTATCAGCTTGTCCACTTCCAATACCAGATTAAACTCCGAAACATAATCAAGGAGTTGTAACTTCTCGAGCTTTTTTACGGAGAACTGGACATCGGGAGATTTCAGGATTGCTTTATTGATCTCCGCCCAAAGATATTCAGCTAATCTTTTTTTCCGGTCTTTTTCCCAAGGCATATTGTCTCCCCCTTACGAAGTGCATGTTATAGGAAAAAGTTTAGGCTGTGAGCATTACATGTCTGTTAAGCCATTGTTACAACCCTGCAAAGATTGGAAAAGGAGAATAACTGTTCTGAGTCACTTCAGACACCTGCTAGAAAACAGGAAAGGGGGTGTTCAAAAAATCTGGAATTGAGGCGTTCCTACAGGTTGGGGTCGTGAAACCGCTCTTTGAGTACATCCACAGGACTTCTATATTTATCGCAGGCTACGACGGAGCCTTTTTGCTCCGAATTGAGGTTATCAAGATTCAGCGAATCAACCAGAACGGGTTGGGCGCCACAATCAGACCTCTCGTGCGAACAAAAATCGCACATATTCAAAGTTATCATCGAGTTCTTCCCTGTCATGACTCGAGTTCCTCAAGTTGGCCTGTATCCATATGATTCCATCAAAGAGGGCTGTTTTTTGCAGTTATCATAGATAATAAAGACAGATTTGTAAATCTATTAAGCGCAAAATATTTGAAAAACCCCTTATTATTGGAAATCCGATTTTTACCCACCCCGATATCCCGTAAATCAGAGAAAAAAACAATTTATTGACGGGCCGGTGAAATTATTACCATTGAGCTCCAATTTCCCGTCTCAAAGCCCCATTAAAAATTTCTATAACTAGTTATTTTTAAATGGGTTACTTGTTTTTACGCGGGCCCCACCATTTGGCATATTCCTTGCTCTCTTTCTTGTGAACAATTGCGCCCAATTTTTGGGGCTAATAAAAAGCGATTTTTTTAATATTTTTTTGAAAACAAAGGGCTTCCCGCTCAAGGTTCTCTGAGCCCGGATGGAGGAGTGAAACACTCTGATTTTTGGGCATTAAGTTCGGGTTGTTGCGGGGTTGGCGGGAAGGGTTTCCTGTGAGTGAAAATCCTATAACCCCTTTGTTTTCGGTATTTCAAAGGTTTGTGGTCGATGTCGGAAATGCTTAACTTTAGGCTCATGGATGCCGCTAAGAACTGGGAAAGGTGTATGAACTGGAATCAGGCAAAAACCCGGATTTATAGCAAAGTATTGCTGATAGGTTTTTTTGCCTGCCTTTGGTGGAGTTCTATGGCATCGCTATCCTACGCTCAAATTACCCCTCAGGGACGGGACCAGACCTACAAGCAGGCGGCCCCGGATCGATTTGAGGAGAGATTTAAAAAACAGGAGTTCCCGCAATCGCAGGTAGTTCCTGTGCAACCGGACAGCTTGAAGCCTACTTTCCCGGCCGAGATGAGGAAGGTGAATTTTCTTCTCCAGAGAATGATCATCAAGGGCTCGACGATTTATGGCAAGCGGCAATTTTCGCGGTTGTTCAGAAAGTATCTGCACCGGAGAGTAGATCTCACGCAGATTTATAGTATTGCCCAGGCAATTACAAACATGTATCGCAATGATGGCTACATCCTCTCCAAAGCGGTGGTGCCTCCCCAGAAAATTGAGGGGGGTGTGGTTCAAATCGATGTGATTGAGGGTTTTGTTGATCGGGTTGCCATTCAAGGTCAGGTGCGTGGCCCAAGAAAGCTTCTCAACGTATATCGCAAAGGACTTTTAAAATCCCGGCCCCTGAAAGCCAAGGACCTCGAGAGATATTTGTTATTGGTGGATGACTTGCCGGGGGTTTCGGTTAAATCGGTTCTCACGCCTTCCAAGTTTAAACAGGGTGCCACCAACCTGACACTGATTCTTAATAATAAAGGCTACGACGGAAGTTTTGGTGCAGACAACCGCGGCACCAAGTTCAACGGACCGTATCAGATTAATGCCGGGCTATCCAGCAATTCTCTTCTCAGAAACTATGAGCGCATCGGCTTGCAGGGTGTGGTCACCAGTAACACGGATGAACTGAAGTTTTTCAGCGGCTTCTATGAACAGCCCATATCTTCGGAAGGCACCAAACTGTTTTTTTCCGGATCTATCAGTGATTCCGCACCCGGTTCTGCCCTTGAAATTTTTGAGGTGGAGGGGGAAAGTAAAACCTTCACGCTCAAAATAACGCATCCCTTCATCCGATCCAGATCTGAAAACCTGAATGGGTTTCTGGGATATACGAACCGAGATTCGGAAACAGAGATTCTTGGAAAACTGGATTCAGAAGACCGCCTCCGCATCGTCAATCTGGGAGTTTCCTACGATTTTGTCGACGAATATCGAGGCGTCAATCTGGTCAGTTTCAATTTGAGCAAAGGCTTTGATATTTTCGACGCGACGGAGCCGGGATCAGAAAAGCTGACCCGCAGTCTGGGGCACAGTGATTTTTCCAAGCTTTCCGGACAAGCGCTCAGGCTTCAGCAATTAGCACCTTCGTGGATGTTGTTGGGGGCGCTTTCCTGGCAGTATTCGTTTGAAAAGCTTTTGGCTTCCGAGGAATTTGGTGTGGGCGGCGCGCAGTTTGGTCGGGCTTATGATTCTTCTGAAATTACCGGAGACCAGGGCTTGGCCCTTAAGCTGGAATTGCAAAAAGCCTTCCAGCCGAAGAAAAAATACTTCAGGGATTTACAGGCTTATAGCTTTTTCGATTACGGGAAGGTTTGGAACCGTCTTCCAACCGCCACCGGTTCTAAAACTGAGGATATTTATTCGATGGGAGTCGGTGTCCGGTTCAACATAACGGATGAGATCTCAGGATATGTTGAATGGGACAAGCCGATCAATCGTATCGTGGGATCAGAAGGTGACAAGAATGGGCGCACATTTTTCAGTCTATCAGCAAGGTTTTAAGGATTTTTATGAACGTTTTTAAAATGAATCAGATGGCGTTTCCCGGCGTAGCCGGCGGTGGTAGTGAAAATACCAACGTCTCTGCTTTGCGATCAAACCGTGTTGGGAGGGCAAAGGGTAATGGTTCATTGCCCCTCCGACGAGGAGTTTTTCGGATTCCGAAAAAACCGAGTAACGCGGCTATTTTTCTGGTTTCATTTTTGAGCTATCTTATTGGCATTTTCCCTTCCATGGTCTTTGCCCTTCCTACTGGCGGAACCGTTCAAGCCGGGTCGGCCACCATTGATCAGCCTTCTGCCGAGCAAATGATCATTCAGCAAACTACCGAAAAGGCCATCATCGACTGGCAGGGATTTGGCATTGGCAGCACCGAACAGGTTGACTTCCAACTGTCCCAAGGTGGGGTAACGCTCAACCGGGTAACCGGCAACGACGTCTCGCAGATCTTTGGTAAGTTGACGTCCAACGGCGATCTCTGGCTGATCAATCCTAACGGAATCCTTTTTGGTAGCAACGCACAGGTGGACGTTCATGGCTTGATCGCGACCACCAGTGATATTTCCAATGCGGATTTTTTGAACGGTAATTATAACTTCGGCATTCCTGCAAGCTTGTCTTCGGCGGTGGTCAACCAGGGCAGGATAACTGCGGCCGAAGGTGGACTGGTTGCTCTGGTCGCTCCCGGTGTGAGGAACACGGGGATCATCAGTGCACGTCTGGGCAAGGTGAGCCTGGCTTCCGGAAGAACTTTTACGGTGGACTTGTATGGCGATCAACTTATCAATCTTGGCGTGGATAGCCAAGTGATGGGTCAGGTGACTGGAATGGATGGAGAAGTTTTATCTTCTCTCGTCACCAATAGCGGAAGCATCTTTGCCGATGGCGGAGTGGTTAGGATGGATGTCAGTGCGGCCCAGAATATTCTGGATCGGGTGATCAATATGGATGGCGTTATCCAGGCGCATTCAGTGTCTGAACAAAATGGAACGATCATCCTCTCGGGCGGGGACGCTGGCGAAGTCAGCGTGACCGGCACACTGGATGCCTCGGGCTACGGTGAAGGCGAAACAGGAGGCACCGTTCATGTCCTCGGCGAAATGTTGAGCTTTTCTGGCAATGGTCTCATTGATGTATCGGGCGACCTGGGTGGAGGGACAGTTCTTTTTGGCGGTGACTATCAAGGCCAGGGCTCGGTTCCTAACTCAGATGAAGTATATATTGGGCCAAATACTCAAACCTTTGCAGATGCGGTGACCAGCGGCAATGGCGGTAAAGTAATTTTCTGGGCCGATCGGCGCATGCGATTTTACGGTATTGTCAAAGGCCGCGGCGGGCAATACTTTGGCGATGGCGGGCTGGTAGAGGTTTCCGGAAAAGAAGAACTGTATTTTGATGGCTCGGTAGACACCACTGCCGCCAATGGCAAAACCGGCACCCTTCTTCTTGATCCGGACACTATTAACATTACAAATGGATCGGGTGCCAGCGCCAGTTCTGCCGTAACCGGTATTGCTACTATTTCTGAGCAAACCCTTGAGAATGCCTCCCAGTTCACCAACGTTATTCTTCAGGCCAACAATAGTATTGTGTTGAACGATCTCAGTGACAATGTTCTCAACATGAAACAAGGCAGTGGCAATTCGGTTACCTTCAGGGTGCTGAACGGTACCATTAGTTTTGCTAACACTCTGGACACCATATCCACTCAAGGTGGAGATATTATTTTCAAGGCTTCCGGAGCCTTGACTCTGGGCAATCTGAGCTCGAATGGTGGAGATATATTATTGACCGGGAGTGACTTGACGCTCGGTGGCTCATCACTCCTGAATGCAGGCGCGGGAGATATAAGTATTACTGAAGCCCGATTTGGAACTATAGGGGTTGGCGACGTTAGCGGCACCACGTGTGGCGGCGTCGCCTGTGGTATGACAATCAGCAACACCGAGCTTGGACAAATGAGTGGCAATAAACTCCTCATCAACGGCAGCTCAGAAAACGGAACGGTCTATGTTGATGGGGTGACCCAGACCACCGCCACTTTCACGGGTGGAGTGGAACTGAAAGATGCGCATATATCCGGTTCAAACGGGGGAATAATTTTTCAAGGTGGCGCCTCCACGTTTTCAACTTTGACAGCCAAGTCGGTGAATGGCATGACGATCGACGCCAACCTGACAACCACCGTTGGCGCTTTGGCTCTGGACGGGGACTCCAACAACGTTACAGAGAATACGCCGCATGCCACGTTTAATGAGGATGTCACTATTGCCAACGGAGTCACTTTGATCAGTGCGGGGGACATCTCACTGAGCGCCACCACTGGAGGGATAAGTGTCGTAGGCGCTTTAACTCTGACCGCGCCCTCAAGCATCACGCTAACGGGTAACTTGACAGCGACAGGAGACGTTGCCCTGACTGCAAGTAACGGAATTACTTTAAATGGTGACATCACCACTTCATCGGGTGGTAATTTAAACATCAACGCAAATTCATCAACCTTGTCATTAGCAAGTGGAGCCGCTTTAAATTCTGCCAGCACCTTGACTCTTGCGGCGGGTAACATCAGCTCTTTAGGTGCTATGACTCTGACTTCCACAGGCGCTACGAGCATAAACAGTTCCCTGAATTCTGCGGGAGCGGTGACGATGACGGCAAACGGTCTGACTTTAAACAACAGCACATTAACCGCGGCGGGCAATATTAATCTAGAAGGTGGTAGCAGCGGGCTCACACTTGTCAGCGGCATGGGCATCACTTCCTCGGCTGGGAACATTATTCTGGCTGCTTCAGGAGGATCGATCACCGCGAACGGAGCGTTTACGCTTACGTCGAACGGAACCATCGAGGTCAACAACGCGTTGACCTCAGCTCCCGCTGGGACGGCGACCCTGAACGCCAATTCGGGAATCACCCTGAATGGTTTTTCCACCAATGGTGCAGTAAATATCAATGCCGACACTGACAGCAATAGTGTGGGTATTTTCACCATTTCATCCGGCACCTTGTCTACCACCAGTAATGCCCTCACTGTCACTGCCAGTGATTTGAGTTTGGTTGGGCTGATAAGTGCCAGCGCAGCCACCATCAATGTATCGAACAGCGGAGCCTTGGGTCTGGGGTCTCCTTCCGCGTTTTCGGGAATGGATATCAGCACTGCTGAGCTGGGTCAAATCACCGGCGACCTCAATCTGATTAGCGGCAACATCACTGTGGGACTAGGTGCTGTAAGCGTTTCCGGAATATTGACCCTGGGACAGACGAACGGAACGATTACCGGGCAGGGAGCGATGACTTTGTCTGCCGCCAATGGACTGGTCATCAACAGCAAAACCATTTCCTCGACGGGGAACCTGATTCTAAACAACGGTGCGGGTACAGATGCCAGCCTTTCCCTGGCCTCAGGGGCAGTGCTCACGGCTAATGGGGGTAGCATCACTTTAAATGCAACCACATCGGGCACATCGGCGGCGGGGGCGGTGACCTTCAATGCGGACAGTGGCATCACCATCAACGATAATTTTACAGCGGCGGGTGCCACCGCTTTCGATGCCGATAGCAATAATGACAGTACAGGAACCTTCACAACTGCTACCGGCAAGGCATTGAGCACGACTAATAATACTCTCGCCATTACGGCAGGGGACTTGATCTTGGCCGGTACCCTTAGCAGTGGAAATGCCGGTACCACTATTTTGGCTTCCACTGGAGGCACGATTGGACTGGGAACAACGGCTGGCACTATGAGCCTGGATGACGCAGAGCTGGGAAATATCACTGCCAACAGTCTCACCATCGGTGATGCGACTAGTGGAGGAGCTATTAACGTTGATGGAGTGACCTCTCTCAATAGCGACCAGTTTGGAACACTCACTTTGAGCTCTGGTGCTGCGGTAACTTTTGGAGCGACGACGGCCTCCACCTTCGGTCAGGGTTTGACGGTGAACGCGGCAGAGGGGATCAATATTGCTTCTGGCCTGACCACCAACGGCACGACCAGTTTCAACGCGGATACGGATGATCTCAATACGGGTGATTTCACCTTAACTTCTGGCAACGTCAGTGCGGGTAATAATTCTTTGCTGATCAATTCTAATGGAATGACCCTTGGCGGGACATTGAGTAGTGGTACCGCTTCGACAACCATTCAGGCATCTCGTGCGGACACAACCATTGGGCTGGGCACGGGCGCAGGAACTTTTTCTCTGACAACAGCCAAATTGAACCAGATCACCGCCGGTAGCCTGATCGTAGGGGATAACACCAATGGCACGATCACGGTAGGAGGGTTAACGACCATATCGACCCCGTTGACGTTGAACGCTACCAAAGCGGGAAGTGCTGTGAACTTCGATACCGGCCTTTCATCAGGGCTGGGCGACTTGACGATAAACGCCGGAACAGGAGGTGTCGGTTTTGTGGTGGATGTATCGACTACCGGAAATATGAACGTCATTTCAGGTGGAGCGATCACCGATACCGGGGCTTTGACAGTAGGAGGAACATCCAGCTTCACCACGAATGTTGCCAATCAGGCAATCACTCTGGACAATACCTCTAACGTGTTCACCGGCGCAGTGAGTATGAACACTACGGGAAGTTCCGGCAACGCCACGTTAGTAAGTAGCAACGCGGTGACGCTTTCCACTTCCACCGTTGGTGGCAACCTTGATGTAACGGTAGGCAATTCCCTCAATGTGACAGGAGCTGGGTCGGCTGGCGGTTCTATCATCCTTCTTGCAGATGATGACATCATTTTCACCACTGCAGGCGACTTGACCGCCACTACCGGAATAACCGTCACCGCCGATGCCGATTCCAGTGCAAACGGATCAGGCGGAGCTTTGACCATGGTCGATGGAACGGTGTTTAACGCGGGTACTGGAACCCTGGCACTTTCTGCCGATGAAGACATCACTCTCGGGTTGGTGAGAACCGCGAACTCTTCGGACACGGCGGTCACGTTAACTTCAACCAGTGGCGGCTTGGTCGACGGTGATACCGTATTGCCGCCGACCACAACCCAGGGTAGTGGAGCGAATGGTGCTGACGCATGGCTTGATGTTGACGCGGCAAACGGCAGGCTGGTCGCCAAGTTCGCGACCGGGTTCGGCTCAACCAATGCCATTGAGACGAGAGTCAAATCTGTGGATATCGAAAATTCAACATCCGGTGGTATCGACATTTTCGAATTTGATGATCTGGATATTTTTAAAATCAACAATGCTGGAGGGGGTGTTCAGGTTTCTTTTGAAGGGGAGATTACCGGAAAAACAAATTGTACGGGAGCGTGTTTGTTCCTGCGCCGCGACATCAGGAACGAACTCATAGAAGGCACCGGGAAAACCCTGGGCCAGCTTACGGACAGTAGCGTCAATCAACTTAGTTTTGGTATCTTCGAATTGAAGGGTCCTGATTTTCTGGAGAAGACACCGGCAGACCGTGTTGCCGGCTCCCCAAACGGACCCTTCACGGCGGATCTTTTCAGTGAGAAGTTTGAGCTGGTTGAGCTGGCCGCAGGAACCGATGGAAAATTTGATAGCATGGAAGTGAGCCAGTCTTTCTGGGGAGGCTCGAAGCAACCCACTCTGGAAGTGGCTGAATGGAAAACCCCGAATAAAAAGACCCGCTCCAGACAGAGATCCGCTAAAAGGAAGAAACGGGTCAGGGAAAAGGTGGATGATACTGCGGCCATTACCTTGAAAAAACCGCGCCGCATCCAGATGAATGAATCGGGTTATCTCGGTCTGACTCCACCCACGGAAAACTCCGCAGGTAGATTATAATTGCTTTTTACTGCTAGCAACGATGCTTGCTGCTCATGGAGCCTTTGCTCATTGCCACCACGGCGAGTGGGCGGAAAACTCCGCAGGTAACTTGTAACAAGGCTAGTGGGGGGTCTCTGCTTTTGTATGCTCAGAGCTTTTTAGATACTCTGCATCGATAACACTCAGCCTGCCGTGTTGAGAATTCTCCACAAATTCTTTATAGATGCTGTCGAACTCGTTGCCGGTATCCGTAACGCTTTTTAATTCGAGAAACCGGGTTTCGACCGGGTCGCGCCTGAGAAGTTTGAGGGTGGAGGAATCGAGTGGGGTGTCGAGTTTCTCCAGAGCAACCAGAGGTTCCACGCCTTCTGACATAACGTCTTTGATTTCTTCTTCCAGTGAACCTTTTCTTTCCTGATGGCAGGCGTGCGGATAATCGGCCTGAGAGAAAATCATAAAATCCAGATTGGGCCAGTAATTGTTGATGAAGTCATCAAAGTTTACTTCCACTGCATTGCTCAAATGAATGTCGCGGGAATTACCGGGATCATTCCGAATCAGGTCGTTGTAAACTTGAATAATATTGTGGACGGAATCATAGAGCACGGCCCAGTGATAGGCGTTGGCTGATTCGTGAGTGCGAAACGAATCCATCGCCTTGACGAGAACGACCAGCGCGAAATGCATGTCTTCCATTTTCAGAAAAGCTGAGGCCCAGGGGAACCGGCTTTTGTACCATTGCTTGACATCGGCAGGGTACTCCCTCCGGGAAGAGTCTTCCGGGGGCCGGTGATCGTTATCGATAAAATTCATAATGTCGTCGAGTTCCTTGTAGGCTAGGTCCAACCCGGCCCGCACAACCGTGTAGGGAAACAGCTTGCGCTGGTATTCCATATACTGTTTCAGTTCGGGGAGTTTGTCTTCCAGTGCGTGCTTGTGTTCTCTTTGACTGATATCTTTAGCGAAGATCAACATAGTATTTTATAGTGTCCTGTAATTATTTTTTTCCGGGGTCAAAACGCTGGGTGAACATCTTCATCATGTTCATTTTTTCCTCGTCGCTCATGCCTTCGACCATTTTTCGGGCTTCGTCCAATTTTTCCGGTGTCATCTCCCCCATAGCATTCTTGGCAGCCTCCTGAAACCCTTTTAGGTTGGCAGCACCTTTGATCCAGGAAAACTCGTCAGTGGCTTTTTCATCCGGCGCTTTGAAATCGATTTTCTCTCGTGAGCGAAACTCAACATGGTTGCCAATGATCTTGCCGAAAATCTGTTCCTCCTGAAGCTTGTCCAGCACATCTGACAACGAGGTGCCATGGTTCTTGCAGGCGTCGTAAACCGGCTTGAAAGGCAGCCGGACAATCTTCTCCGGGAACCCGTTCTTGCGAATGGAATGTTTAATGCTCTCTTCAGCGGGGTTAGATTCGGTTTTACTCATGGTTGTTCTTAAGATGCCTCAAGTTTGAATTGGGTTCGAGTATAGTATAATCTACAGGAACCCGAAATACGCATCCACATATTTTCCAGATTATATGGTCAAAAGCACAAAAAAAACCGCGAAACTAAAGAAGAGTCGGCCCGTCTCCGGAGTGTCTTTGCGCCTTGCGCTGGCGCAGGTAAACGGACTAGTGGGTGGATTCCAGGCCAACGCCGAGCAGGTGAAATTGGCCTGCACCGAAGCCCGCAAAATGGGCGCCGATGTGGTGCTGTTCCCGGAGCTGATGGTCACGGGTTACCCGCCGGAAGATTTGTTGCTGAAAAAAAGTTTTATCAAAGACTGCCAACAAACCCTGAAAAAAATTGCTCCCACGACACGCGGTCTGACAGCCGTGATCGGATTCGCCGAGAGGCAAGGCAAACACCTTTATAACTCCGCCGCTTTAATGTGTGACGGAAAACATATTGCCACCGCCCGCAAAATGCTTCTGCCTAATTATGGCGTGTTCGACGAAAAACGCTATTTTACAGAGGGTGACGAACCGCTGCGCTTTTCTTTAAAAGGTGTGCAGATTGGACTGACCATCTGCGAAGACATCTGGGAAGAAGCGGGGCCGGGGAAAACTTTAAGCAAGCATATAGACCTCCTGCTCAACATCTCTTCATCGCCTTACCATAAAGGTAAAGGCAAAACCCGCAGGCAGATGATCATCAAACGCGCCAAAAGTTATAAATGTCCCATCGCCTATGTCAATCTGGTCGGTGGACAGGACGAACTGGTGTTTGACGGCCAGAGTCTGGTCGTGGGTGCCGATGGAAAAATCATGGCACAGGGCAACTCGTTTGAAGAAGAAATTATTTATACAGATATAACTCTTTCGCCGAAACCTAACAAGACGAAGGCCGCCGGAATCCGCAGTGTCCATACACCGGCCTCATTGTTGAAAACCAAAAAGGTTAAAAAGGATAACAAGGTTATACCCGTCAATATCTATCGGGAAAAGTCGGAGTTGGAAGAAGTCTATTCCGCCCTAGTGCTGGGAACCCGCGACTATATTCACAAAAATGGATTCTCCAAAGTGGTTCTGGGGTTGAGCGGCGGCATCGACTCATCCCTGACCGCCGCCATAGCGGTGGAGGCGTTGAGAGATCATAACGTGGTCGGCGTGCTGCTGCCGTCTCCGCATTCTTCCAAAGGCAGTGTCGATGACGCGCTGGCACTGGCAAAAAATCTGGATATAGAAACATTCACCTTCCCCATTGTGTCGGCCATGAAAGCTTACGAGTACACTCTCAAGGATAGTTTTAGAGGGACGATGCCCGGTCTGGCGGAAGAAAACCTGCAAGCCCGCATTCGCGGTAATTTGTTAATGGCGCTCTCCAACAAATTCGGCTGGCTGGTGTTGACCACCGGTAACAAGAGTGAGGTCAGTGTCGGCTACTGCACACTCTATGGCGATATGGCAGGCGGATTCGCCGTGATCAAAGACGTGCCCAAAACCCTCGTCTATGAACTTTCGCATTGGCTGAATCGGGAAAAGGAAATCATCCCCAATAATGTTCTCACCAAAGAACCTTCGGCAGAACTTCGACCGGACCAGTTAGACACCGATTCGTTACCGCCTTATGACCTGCTCGATCCCGTGCTGTTGAAGTATATCGAACAAGATTTGTCTGTCGACGAAATCAAAGTTGAGGGTTTATCGAAAGCCGAAATAAAACGCATCGCCCGACTGGTGGATCTTAACGAATACAAACGCCGACAAGGTCCCCCCGGCGTAAAAATCACTCCCAAAGCCTTCGGCAAAGACAGGCGGTTGCCAGTGACTAACCGTTTCAAACCGTAGGTTGCCAGTAGCCGTCGTTGCGAGCGGAGCGAAGCAATCCAGAAAGGTAGATTATAAAGTCTGGATCGCCACGTCGCTTTCAGCGGCTCGCGACGACGGATAGGATGACTGTTTGTGGTCAAGAATGTATGGTGTTTCCTTGTCTTGTTACATATATTTCTAAATGCCCATTAATTTAAATAAAATTGAGACCTGTTACCTTTGCGGCACACCTTTATCAGTGCCCATTTCCAAAGATCATGTTCCCCTCTTGCAAATTTATGCAAAAGAGATAAGAAAAATGCAAAATTTAAATCTCTTAAAATTTCCCGTGCATGATGACTGCAATAAAAATTTTCAGCACGATGAAGATTATTTTGTCCATACCTTGTTCCCTCTTGGAAAAAATTCAAAGTCGGGGGAGTCTCTGCTGAAAGAAAATTTTACGAAAAGGGTGAGCAGGTAAAATTAATTAATAAGGTTTTAGAGGAGGTCACCCATAAACCAAAGGGTATACATTTATCAGATGGAATGACTGCAAAAAAGGTCGACCCAGATCGCGTTTATAGGGTGGCCATAAAAATTTTAAAGGGGTTATTTTATTATAATGAGGGTGAATTGATTCCTGAAGATAAGCCCATTACTTTCGATATCATATCTCCTGACCAAAAGTTGCCGGAAATTTTTATGGCAGCATTAGGGGTCAAACCAATTTTAGGGGACTTTAAAGCTTGTTTTGCTTATCGTTATGGTCAATTCCCTGAAGCACATAATATGTGGCTCTGGACATTTTGGCTTTGGGAAAGCTTGACTCTAACTTTTGCATTTCACGACCTGAACTGTGAGTGTGAAGAATGTAAGCCTTCCTGCCCTCCTATCTCTTGAGCATGACTGGCGGTTAAAACACTTTCCCTGCACGCCGAGTGGGTGGTAAAATTCTATTCAAAACTAATCTCTGTTTTTATTTTTTCAGGGGGAAATAATTATGAAAAAGATTGGTGTGGTGCTTTCGGGATGCGGGGTGTTTGACGGGGCGGAGATTCACGAGTCGGTTATCACTCTTTTGGCGATCGACCGGGCTGGGGCCCAGGCGGTGTGCATGGCCCCTAATGTCGACCAGATGCATGTGGTCAACCATCTCACCGGTGAAGAAACGCCGGGAGAAAAACGTAACGTTCTGGTCGAAGCGGCACGTATCGCCCGTGGTGAGATTAAAGATATCGCTACCGTCAAAGCCGATGACATTGACGCGCTGGTATTCCCTGGTGGATTCGGTGCGGCAAAAAACCTCTCGAGCTTCGCGGTCAAAGGCGAAAACTGCGACGTTCACCCGGAAGTGATGAGGCTGGTGAAAGAGTTTGCCGCCAAACAAAAACCGCAGGCAGTTTTGTGCATCGCCCCGGCCATGATGGCAAAAATCTACGAAGATGCTCCCAACAAACCCACATTAACCATCGGCAACGACAAGGAATGCAGTAGCAAGATCGAATTGATGGGCAGCACGCATCAGGACTGTTCGGCTCGTGATTTTGTCTTCGACGCGGAGAACAAAATCGTCTCGACCCCGGCCTATATGCTGGGCCAGAGCATCTCGGAAGTGGCCGAAGGCATTGAAAAAACCATCAAAAAACTACTCACCCTCTAGCCACTCCTAACCAGAATGCTATAAGTGAAAAGTATTATTGAATCACCCTCACCTCAATCCTCTCCCCTCAAGGGAGAGGAAGCAAAAAGTCCCTTCTCCCCTGGAGGGAGAAGGCCAGGATGAGGGGGCTACATAAAGATTGATTCCACCTTCTTTGTTCATGCAATATCCAACACCACCTGAAATGGGCTTATATCCATATAATTAAAGGAATTTCTCTATTTTTCCGTAAAGAAAGACAGGGCTCTTATATATAATGTAGGGAAGTCGAATTTTTGGGATGCAGGGAGGCTATGAGCGAATCCGAAAAAACTTTATTGGTGACTGGCGGCGCGGGATTCATCGGCAGCAATTTCATCAATTTTATTCATAAGCGCTACCCGAGCACGAAAATCCTTTTGCTTGATGCTTTGACCTATGCCGGCAACCTCGACAATATTCCGACCAGTCTGAAATCCAACGGACATTTTCAATTTCATCACGGCAACATCACTCATCCCGACATTGTCAACAAGCTGGTTTCGGAAGCAGATATTGTCGTGCATTTCGCGGCGGAGTCGCATGTGACCCGCTCGATTTATGATAACGCGATTTTCTTCGAGACCGATGTTATTGGCACGCAGGTGGTGGCCAACGCTGCGGTGAATAATCCGGTCGAGTTGTTTGTGCATATCTCATCTTCCGAAGTATACGGCACGGCTTTGACCGACCCAATGGATGAGGATCATCCGTTGAATCCCATGAGTCCGTATGCGGCGGCGAAGGCCGGAGCGGATCGGTTGATCTATTCCTACGTCAAGACTTACGATCTGCCAGCGGTCATCATTCGTCCGTTTAATAATTATGGGCCGTGTCAGCATCTGGAAAAAGCCATTCCCAATTTTATTGTCAGTGCATTGCAGGATCAGCCGTTGCCCATTCACGGTAATGGCGAGAGTTCCCGTGACTGGATGTATGTGGAAGACACTTGTGAAGCATTGGATCGGGTTCTGCATGTGGAGCGTGACCGGGTGATTGGTCAGACGATCAATCTCGGAACGGGAACCGATACGTCTGTGGTGGAAATCGCCAAAAGAATTTTGCGACTGATGAACAAGCCCGAAAGTTTGTTGCAGTTCATTGATGATCGCCCCGGTCAGGTGACGAGACATATTTCTTCCACCGAAAAATCGCGTGAGCGCCTGGACTGGAAATCGAAAATTGATTTGGATGAAGGCATCGAACGCACCATTGAATTTTACCGGAATAATCCCAAGTGGTGGGAGCGGGTTCTGTGGATGAAAGAACTCTGGGTCCCTAAAGGATAAAGTTTATGCGGGTTACCATACTTCAACCTTCTTATTTGCCGTGGCTGGGATTTTTCGAGCAGATGAGCCGTTCTGACAAATTCGTCCTGCTGGATGATGTGCAGTACACGCGTCGGGACTGGCGGAACAGGAACCGCATTCGCGTGAAGGAGGGTTGGGCCTGGTTGACGGTGCCGGTTCTGCAGAAGAGTAAATTCTCGCAAAGCCTTCTTGAGACCCGCATCGACAATTCTGCACCCTGGCGCAAAAAACATTTGGAGAGCCTGCGCCTGCATTATTGCAAGGCGCCATTTTTTTATAAATATTTCCCTCGCTGGCAGAAGATTTATGAAAAGGAATGGGAATTTCTGTTCGACCTTTGTCAGGAAACGATTCATCTTCTTAAAGACGAGATCGGTATCGACACTCCCCTCCTGCGTTCATCCGAGATGAAAACCTGCGGAGAAAAAACCGAGAGGCTTCTTTCGATTTGCCGGGAACTGGGAGCGACCCATTATTTGAGCGGTGAGGCTGCGAGCGATTATATCGAGGAAGGGGATTTTCCCAGCCAAGGCATTGAGTTGGAGTATCAGAAATACGAGCACCCGGTTTACCCGCAGAGGTATCCCGGTTTTGTGCCTCAGTTGTCCGCGATTGATTTGTTATTCAACTGCGGCGAGCAAAGTTTGAGTATTTTAAAACAAGCTGAACCGATTCGTTGCACATAGAAAATACATTATGATCGATTTTAAATTTCTGCAAAAAATATTGCCGCGCATCTATTCGTTTCTGCCGTTTTATCTGGCACCGCGATTATCCCTGCCGCCGGTGCAGGCTTTTTTTGAGGTGACCTATCGGTGCAACCTGCGCTGCGATATGTGTCATTACCTGGAAATTATTGAAGAAACCGAATCGAAGCAAACTTATAAAAATGAGATGTCGAGTGAGGAAGTCAAAAAATCCATTTCTAAGCTTCCCCGCTTTTCGTTGATCACTTTCACCGGTGGTGAAGCGTTCATGAAAAGTGACTTCATGGATATTCTTGAGTTTGCCACAAAAAAACACAAGGTCCATATCATCACCAATGGGACGACGTTGAGTGAAAAGGTTGTGGAAGAGCTTATGCGACTGAGAGTGAAATCTGCCTGGGGTTCGGGATTATTTTATATGGGGGTTTCGCTTGAAGGTGGAGAAGCCCTGCACGATAGAATCACCACCGTTCCCGGTTCTTTCAAAAAGACGACGCAAGGATTAGAGAGGCTGATAGCCCGGCGCGAGGAATTGAAGTCCCGCTTCCCACTCATTCACATGACTTGTGTTATCAACCGCGGTAATGTGGAAGAGCTGGTTCCGCTCTATGACTATGTCAACAAGTTGGGGGCCAATGTTGCTAATTATGTTTTGAGCAGTCCGGCCACTTACTGGCATGGCAAAGACTATGATCAGGATGAGCATTTGCAACGCCCGACGACACCCGTCGAAGAAATCGAGCCGAGACTTTTACGCAGGCAGTTGGAGCTTTTGCAGAAAAAAAGCAAAGAGGGTAAGACCCAGCTGAGGTTTTCGCCGAACTATGTAACGGTGGATGAGATTGTCCGCTACTACAGCAATGAAAGTTCGTATAAGGATTACCGCTGTTACATTCCCTGGACGAAGGTGGCTTTTTCGGCCTATGGCGATACTTTCAGTTGCCCGCATTTTAGAGTCGGTAATATTAATGATGACAGTATGGGATGGCAGTCGGACCGGATTCATGCTTTCCGCGAAAAACTGAAAGCGGAAGGAATTTTCCCAGGGTGCCTGGGGTGCTGCCAGTCGGAGTACATCGGTTCTGAACCGCTAGCGGGAGAGATGGTTGGCGAAAACCGCATACGGCGAGTTGAATTTTTAAAAGCCAAAGAAAGTGGTTACCCGGTTCCTATAGCGAGGGATGCCGAGAACCATCATCCGAGCTAACCCCTTGCTAATTTATTAACTTTTTGCTTATTAGCCCCACGCCTAGTGGCTGCTAACCGCAGTGGCAATGGGCTGGTTCTTTAAGCCGAGATGAATTTTATTTGCCAATAAAAGCGATTGCTCATTGGCCCCACGCCGAGTGGAAGATATGGATAAAAATCTGGAAATTTCAATCATTGTTCCTGTTTATAACGAGGAATCGCTGGTAGAAGAACTTTGTTCGCGCCTGAAATGTGTTGGCGATGGATTGAACCGTTCTTACGAAATCCTGATCGTGGATGACGGTAGTGATGATGGGTCGTTTGAAAAACTCAAGCGCATCAGGGAGACTGATAAAGTATTCCGTCTGGTACGGTTGACCCGCAACTTCGGCCAGCAGGCCGCTGTTCTGGCTGGATTCAGAATGAGCCGGGGAGAGATTATCGTGCAACTGGATTCGGATTTACAGAATCCGCCGGAAGAAATTCCCAAACTGCTCGCCGCGATGACGGAAGATATTGATCTGGTCACCACCACCCATAAAAAACGTCAGGATGGTTTGTTAAGAGTTATGGGGTCGAAGTCCCTGTGCGGGTTTGGGCAAATGCTTTTTGGCAAAGGAGTGAAGCTGAATTTAAGTTCCTTTCGCGCGATGCGCCGTAGCGTGATAGAAAAAATAGAAGCCTGTAAGGATCGGTCCCGATACATGGCCGTCTTGATGAGTTGGATGGGGTTGCCCAGCGCGGAAATCGAAGTAGAGCACCATGCCCGGAAACGGGGCGAAACAAAATACAGTCTCCTGACTTTGGTGAAGCTATCGTGGGATCTTGTGACCGGGTATTCCAATTTTCCGTTAAGGTTGGTGACCTATATGGGATTGTTCGGTGCTTTTCTCGGGTTTCTCATGATGGCCTTTCTTCTCTACCAGCGTATTGTTAATGGAATTTTAATTGAAGGCTTTGTTGTTCTCACGGCGGTGTTCGCCTTTTTTGCCGGTGTCCAGCTTCTTTCGATTGGATTTCTGGGCGAATATCTCGGACGTGTCCATTCCCAAATTCAGGATCGCCCGGACTACATTGTCGAAAAGGTGATTGAATAATGCAGATCAAACCTCTCACTTCCCTGATTATTGAGCCGACCAACACCTGTAACCTGCGTTGCACGTTCTGCTTTGTGACAGAAGGCATGACGCGGGAAGAGGGTTTTATGGATTTAGATTTATTCAAAAAAGTCATTGATGACTGTCCCGATCTGGAGCATCTTTGCATGCACAATTGGGGCGAGCCTCTGTTGCATAAAGATATTTTCAAGATGTTTGATTATGCCCATGCGGCAGGTGTTAAATTTATAGTGATGAATACCAACGGGACTTTGTTGACAGACAAAATGATTGGCAGGATTGTTGACAGCCCTCTCAACATCATCCGGTTTTCCATTGATGGTTCGGCGGAAACCTTTAAGCGGATACGGGGTGTGGAACTTGATAAAATAGAAAAAAATATTATCAGGCTCAAAAATGAAAAAGAAAAGAGGCGACCCGATTTGAGCATGGGAGTGGTCTTTACCGTCGAAGAAGAAACTCAGGAGGATGTTGATCCTTTTGTCAGCCATTGGGAATCCATAGTGGATCATGTTCGCATGCAGCCAAAACTGGTTCAAAGTCCCAGAGAAGAGCCCTGCCCGGAACCTTTTGGCAAAGACTATGGCAAGATGGTGGTGTTATGGGACGGGACGGTGATTCCCTGCTGTGTGGATTACAACGCTACCTTGAAACTGGGAAACGCTCTCCATGATAACGTGCAGAACTTGTGGCAGGGCAGGGAGATTGAAAAATTACGTATCCAGCATGAGGAAGGGAAGTACCCCGATGTCTGCGTCAATTGCAACGAGTGCAAGACATCGAAAACCAAAAAACGTTTCTTTTTTGAAGAACTCGTGCCCTGATGGAATCGGCCGTCACTAAAGAAAAAGTATTAGACGAAAACCGCCGGGTGCATGCCCTGGAAAACCGGTACTATCTTTCCCGACACCCTGAGCAGACAAATTTTTTTCAGAATGCCATTCTAAAAAATACGGTGGATGAGATTTGTGCCACCCTGAATCCCACCTCTAAAATTCTCGATCTGGGTTGCGGGACGGGTTATCTCTCTCTGAAATTTTTATCCAGGGGATACCCCTTGACGGGTTTGGATTTATCGCGGGAAATGATTCAGGCGTTTGAGGAGTCCATCCCCGCAACACTGAAACCTCAGGCCCGCTTGGTGGTGGGAGATGCTGAGGAGTTCCTGTCGCAAAATCAGGATGAGTATGACGTGATTGTCTTGTCGGCCATCCTGCATCATCTCTTTGATTACGAATCGGTGCTTCGTCAAATTTGCGCAAGGCTTTCTTCCGGAAATAAACTGCTGGTATTTTTTGAGCCGCTCAAGCAGGAAGTTCATTCTCCAATAAAATTTGCCCTGCATCGTGCGCTTTCCTGGCTGGATGAAAAATTATATCGGTTTGAGATGAAGGTGAGAAATATTCCCGTGCTGGATGATGAGTACCATCATTCGGATTACCAGCGGCAGTTTGGGGGCATTGACCCGAACCGGGTCGATGAAGTTCTGCGAGGTGAAGGTTTAGAAGTTTTGCAGATTAAAAAATATTGTGCCCGACGTTATGGACTCCATGCATGGTTGGCAAACCGGGTATTGGGAACGCAAAACACCTTTAATTTGTTAGCCACCCGGCCCTGACTTTAAAGATCAATATTTATTGGTGATTTGATTGATGGGGATTCCCAGACTATTAGCCAGAGCCTGCGCTATTTCACTTCCATCCGTATCATTGATTTCCAGAAAAGAAACCCCGATATCATAATGAGAGTCAAATTTTTCCACTCGCGCCACCTGGGCTTTCACGGTGATAGGCTTGTCGAGGCCCGGATCTGTGATTTCTACACTTACCTGCGTGCCGATTTCCATGGCAACAAGGCTTTCTAAAAGCAAACCGGAACTGCTGAAATTTTTTCCCTGAACTTGAATTTGTCCAGATTTCTGATCAATTTTGTTGACCTGAACGTCCCCGGCAAAATCAATCCTTATATAATGCCGTTTGTCCTGGGCATGAAGGAAAATTCTGTTTCTGCCACTTTCCTTGGCTTGATAAAGCGCGACGTCGGCTGCATGGATCAATGACTTGACATCCTTCGCGTCTACGGGATAAGAAGCAACCCCCCCGCTTAAAGTGACACTGAAAGATTGTCCATCAAACTCCAGTTTCATTTTTTCAACTGTTTGTCGAATACGCTCGGCAATAACCAGCGCATTGATCTTCTGGGTTTCAGGAAGAATGAGTACCAGTTCTTCTCCGCCATATCTACAGGCAAGGTCTTCAGTTCTTTTTTCCAATATCAAGATCTTGGCTACTTCTTGCAGGGTTAAATCCCCTGCCTGGTGACCGTAAGTATCATTGAAACTTTTAAAATTATCGAGATCAAAGAATATGAGCGAATAGCTACCATTATATCTTTGAGCCCGGTTCATTTCCCCTTCCAGAGCCTCATCAAAAAATCGACGGTTAAAAAGTCCGGTCAATCCATCAGAGCGGGAATGTTTTTTGGTTTCCTCCAGCACCTTCAACTCAATCATTGTTGGAGTTCGCAGGGTTTGTGAAATCTCGCAGAAATAGTCGCACACTGCGGTGATCAACTTGACGTGTCTATCAAGTTTTGTTTCCAAAAGGTTACGATGGGCGAGGACACGATCCCAATTGACTTTGGCATCGTGGGCGTCGAATTCCAGGTGGGTCAATACGTTGAGCAAAGTGGGATAAACTTCTTCTCCCTCTTTTTCGACAAGACCCTGAATAGTTTCCAAGAGACCAGAATCATCAGTGGAATAAGAACTCAGGGAATCTATGATCGTTTGTCTCAAATCGCTCATACTAGCCCCGCTACAGTTAAATTACATTGCATATATCAATGTAATGATAGCACCCGAGACAGGAAAATCAACCTGTAGAAGGTCTGCTTACCTCAAATATTGGTATGCCGGACCCCCTTTCCTCAAAGGAGGGATCATAAAAACCGTTTTATCAAACAATTTCAAGAACTTGAAGATTAGCCAGCGCCGTGGATTTTTGCAGGGCATCTTCCCCTCTGGGACTGAGCTTGTTGCCCGCGACGTTTAAAAAATGCAGGCCGGAGAGTGGGTGGGAATTGGCCAGATGAACGGCGCCTTCATCGCCAATAGCATTCAAGGCGAGCACCAGCCGACGCAGGTTGGACAAATTTTTGGACTCGGCAATCGCCTTGGCGCCTTGTGCGTGAATCCAGTTTTCGTTTTCCAGGTATAAAGATTCCAATTGAGTCAGGGTAGTAGAACAGGCCAGTGCCGAAGCCCCCTGATCGGCAATATTATTATTGTTCAGTCGCAAAGATTTCAGCCTGCCGCAATGAGGAGATTGCGCCAAAGCCTCCGCGCCCTCGTGACCAACTTTATTTTCGCCGAGATCGAGAGTTTCCATGTTTTGCATATTTGCCGATCCCACCAGCGCCCTCACTCCCTCGGCACGAAGATCGTTGTTATTCAGATCCAGTGTTCTAAGTTGGGTGATCGATTTTGAGGTGGAAAGAGAAATGGCACTGTCGGTCGTCAACCCATTATTATGCATGACCAGTGTTTCCAGTTTTTCAAACATGGGAGACTCGGCCATAGCATAGACTCCGTCATCTCCAAGATGGTTGTTGTTCAGGATCAAAACTTTGAGATTAGGAAACACTCGAGACTGAGCCAAGGCCTCCATTCCTTCATGGGTCAAACCATTATCAGAAAGATCAATCGTGACGATCTTTTCAAGAGGTGGTGCCTGCATTAAAAATCTTAAACCCTCATCACCAATCCCTGTGTCGCGAAGATTGATATTGGTTAATTGGCGGCCAAGTTTTGAGTCGACAAGCGATTTAATGCCAAGCGGCTCCAAACGGTTATAGGAAAAGTTCAACCGCTCTAGGTTGTTCAGGCCTTCTGCCAGAGAAAGAACCTTGGCACCCAGCGTGCCGATTTCGTTGCTGGATAAACTCAAGTCTTGCAGGAGCGTCAGCGCCCGACACTTGGAAAGAAAGAATAAGGCTTCGTCGTCGAGATTATTGTTGGCCAGCGAAAGGTTTTCCAGATTGCAAAAACAATCGGAGGCGCTGAGCGGTTGCAGTCCGCTCGAATTCAAACCGGTCTGCTCAAGGTTCAGGGAAGAAAGAGATTTAAGAGGACTGGCTCCGGCGATGATTTTGAAATCTTCTTCGCTAAGATGGCAACCTAAAAGGTTAAGAGATTTTTTGTCGAGACTCAACTTCTCCCGGATGAGGGTGCCAAGGTCGGGGTTCTCGGTATTTTTTTCAAAATACCGGAGGAACTCCAGGCTGTCGTCAATGTCTTTCGCTTCCGCCATAACACAATGAAGTTAAATTAAGTAAGGCGGATTATACCACCCACTCGACGTGGGGCCAATGAGCAATCCATTCGGCGTGGGGCCAGTAATGGCCCAAAGAACCCAGAGTACATTTGCCCACAAGATAAAGACATTGTAATTTGCCAGCGGTGGCTACGTCTTGGGCGGTCGCGTTAGCGGCACCGCCTCATTGCCATCGGCGGCACGCTGATTAGTTGAAGTGGACGGAGACTGCTTTGGAGACACCTTGTTCTTCCATGGTGATGCCGTAGAGGGCATTGGCGAAAGACATGGTTTTTTGGTTGTGGGTGATGATGATGAATTGCGTGTTGACGGCCATTTCCTTGAGCATTTCCTGAAACCGAACCACATTGGCTTCATCCAGTGGGGCATCTACTTCATCCAACAGGCAGAAGGGACTGGGTCGGACTTTGAATACCGCGAACATCAGGGCGATGGCGGTCATGGCTTTTTCTCCTCCGGACATCAGGGCCAGACTTTGCAGGCTTTTGCCGAAAGGATTGGCGCTGATTTCAATTCCCGAATCGAGAGGGTTGGCCTCGTCAACCAGGGTCAGGCTTGCCTTGCCTCCCTGAAAGAGACGCGCAAAAATTTCCTTGAAGTTTTCGTTCACCAGTTCAAAGGTATCGAGAAACCGTTGTTTGGTGGTGTGGTTTATTTTTTCAATGGTTGTATGCAGCAGTTCGATGGACTCGGCCAGATCGTCCTGCTGTTTTTTCAGGAAGGTGTAACGCTCGTTGGTTTTTTCAAAATCCGAAAGTGCCGCAAGGTTGACCTCGCCTAATTTTGCTACTTTTTCCTTGAGCTCTTTAACCTGTTCGTCCGTTTCACGTTCATCAATGGTTTCATCATAGGCCGACTGCAATTCTTCCCGTGTTGCATTGAAGTCTTCGTAAGCGCGTTCTTCCAGATGGACGATTTGCAGGCGGTTTTCAGATCGCTTGATTTCTATTTGAGAGAGGGTTTCGGTGATCTCCTGAATTTTTCGGGAAAGCTCGCGAGTGTCCTGCTCCATTCCCTTTTGATCGTCTTCTTTCTGACGAAGGGACTCTTCTTCCTGAACGGCTGTTTCTGTCAGTTGATCTTTTTCCCGAGAAAGTTTGAGGACGGTGCTTTCCAGAGTCGAAATCTCACCTTCAAATTCAGTGATTCTGTTCTGGTTGGAAACGCGGTCCGACTCGCGCCTTTCAATCTGTTGCTTCAGGTTTTGTTGCTGAAGCTCCAGTCGCTTGATTTCGGTGAGCGTGTTTTCCCTTCGACCTATCAGCGAGGCGATCAGAACTTTGAGTCGGCTGATCTCGGATGAAATTTCCTCAAGGCCGGATCGGCTCTGTTCCAGTTCTAACCGATAGCCAGCTACAAGTTCTTCTGCCTCAATCCTTTTTTGTTCGGCGGATTCCAATTGCTGGTCCAACGAAGATTTCTCGGTGACGAGTTTTTCTCTTTCCAGGTCAATGGCTGCGATTTCACCGTCAATGGAGGAACTCTTGCTGCCAAGACGTTCTGCTTCCTGACGCGATTGTTCCAGATCACGGCGTTTGTTGTTCGTCGCGATCTCGGCGGCATGGGTCTGCTGATCCAGTTGTCTCAGGTTGGACTCGAATTGGAAAAGGTTCTGTTTTTTGCTTTCGATATTTTCCTGCGAGGCATCCAATGCCTCTTTAACGCTACCGACACTACGGGTGAGAGTTTCTATTTCACGGTTTCTGGCAAGCAGGCTTGAGGAATCATCTTCCAACGAGCCTCCGGTGACGAATCCGTTCGCGTCGATCATTTCTCCGTTCAAGGTGACGACGGTTCCGTGGAATTCTGGTTCCTGATGCAGGTGCAGGGCGACATCCATATCCTGAACGATGACAACGTTTTTCAGCAACAAATCGATAACAGGCCGGTACTCTTCCTGGCATTCGATAAAGCTGAGGGCTTTCCCGACGATTCCCTGTGTGCCATTCGTATAAAGAGGCGCGGAGGGAATCAATTTCGGATTGAGAGGAGCGAACAAGCCTCGGCCGGAATGATGGTTTTTAAGATAGCCGATGGCCTCCATCGAATCGGAGTAGTTATTGACAATAACGCTTTGCAGTTTTTCGCCCAAAGCTGTTTCGATGGCTAATTCATATTCTGCCGGTGTTTGCAACACATCGACCAGCACTTCCCGGATTCCCGGAATGCGTTCACCGTTCTGCTGGCTCATCAGAGATTTAACGCCATCGTGAAATCCCTCAAACTGATTCCGCAGTTTTTCCAATGAACCGAGAAGGGAGGATTTATGAAAGTAGTCCTCTTTTTTGGAGCTATGATTGTCTATTTCGGCTTGGAGCTGTTGCGAGTAGGAGGTGGTTTCCTGCCGCAATGCCTCTTGCTGTTCTTTCAAACGCGCAAGTTCCTCAGTTTTCTGCTGGTGTTCCGCTTCTCCCTGCGCGAGACCCGACTGGTTTTCCTGGATTTGGTGGCGGATTTCTTCCTTTTCTATCACCAGTTTTTCCTGCCCGGCCTCCAATCCCTGGATGCGGGTATCAAGAGCGGTCATCTGGTTTTTCGATTGGGCTGTCTGCTGGAATAAGTTGTGAACGCTTTTTTCGCCACTGAGAACCTGTTCCTGAATTTCCTGCAACGCATCCCGCTTCTGCTCGTTTTCAGCTTTGCGCTGGTCCAGCACAATTTCCTGCTCATTGATTTCCTGCGAGGTAGCAGAAAGGTTCTGCCTTTCATTTTCGATCTGGTTTGTCAGGCCGCTAATTTCCCCTGTCATCTGGGAGATTTCTTCTGCGGCGGATTCGATATCCGCTTCCGCTTCAATTTTTTGTTCTTTTTTAAAAGCAATGCTTTGTTCGCTGCTACCAATTTTGGATTTCAATTGATGAATGGTTTCGCGCGCTTCATTCAGCCGGTTCAGCGATTCTTCGATTTCTACATTGAGTTGGGCGATCTGGTTTTCATAGGTGGAGAGACGGGCGTTCCACTCGGTTTTCTTTTCTGTTTTTGCCTCTAGCTCCGCTTCTATCGTCTCAAGCTGCGCCTGGTAGCGGCGGACTTTGATGGAGAAAAGCTTCATAGACAGTTCTTTGACTTCGGCTTTATATTGTTTATAGCGTTCTGCCTTGGCGGCCTGGCGCTTTAACGATTCAACCTGCCGGGCCAGTTCCTGAACAATATCTGCCACCCGTTCCAAGTTCTGGCGCGAACTGTCGAGCTTGCGGATGGCTTCGTTTTTGCGGTGCTTGAATTTCAGGATTCCCGCAGCCTCTTCAATCAAGATACGTCTTTCTTCCGGTTTGGAAGTAATGATGTCCTGAATATGGCCCTGCTCGATAATGGTCAGGACCTTTGGGCTGATCCCAGCATCCATAAGAAAATCCGTGATATCCTTCAAGCGGCATGGAATCTGGTTGATGTAAAATTCGCTTTCGCCGGAACGATGGTAGCAACGGGTGACTTTGACATCTTCAGCCACGTTGGAAATCCCGGCGATCCGGATCCCCGCTGGCACATTGGATAGGGTCAGAGAGATTTCTGCCCGGTTCACCGGTTTTCGGCTACTGCTGCCATTGAATATGAGATCCGTGATGCGGGTGCTACGCAGGGTTTTGGACCTTTGCTCGCCGATGACCCAGCGAATCGCGTCGGAGACATTGCTCTTTCCGCAACCATTGGGGCCGACAATGGCCGTAAAACCGTTTCTAAACTCCAGATTGGTGGAGTCGACAAACGACTTAAAACCCTCTATTTCTAAATTTTTCAGGTACATATCTGGTTGGGCTCCGGGGATTATCGGATCTTTAAAGTCTTATATTCTGGCAGGAAGATTATCCCAATCCTGAGATATTGTAAAGTGAAATTATACCAAGTTTGGTATACTTCAAATCCCGGCCCACAATATATTGTACCACTGGGCGTGGCCGGCGACCCGCCGGTGGGAAACGGGCAAGAACTTGTTTAAGCCGAGGCAGCTTTTTTCTTACCAGTAAAGAGACATTGCTAACTGAGTCCAGCGTCATGCTGGTGGGGGGATTTTCAGATGAAGTTATATTCTTATAATAAGTGTGGAACTTGTCGTAAAGCGATCCGGTTTTTGGAAGACCGGAAGGTCAAGTTTGAGTTGTTCGATATTACCGAAACGCCGCCGACCAAGCAGATCCTTAAAGCGGCGATGAAAGCCAAGGGAATGAAAAAACTATTCAATACCAGCGGAGTTCAGTATCGCGAGTTGAAGATCAAGGATAAACTGGCAACCATGACTGAAAGTCAGGCGATAGATTTGCTGGCGTCTAATGGAAGGTTGGTCAAACGTCCGATCGCGGTGGATAAAGATAAAATCACCGTCGGGTTTGATCTCGAAGAATACAAAAAGGTTTGGTAGATAAGCCCGATGGACCTGTTTTTAATCAAACATAAATTGCAGCACAATTTCCCTCTGGTGCGGGAAGCGACCCTCGCGCATCCCCAGCGGGCTGCGGTGATGGTTATGCTTTATCCCCGGCACAATAAAACCCATGTGCTGATGACCAAAAGAGCCATGCATCTCAGGTATCATGCGGGGGAAGTGGGTTTTCCCGGCGGAGTGTTTGAGGATGAAGATGACGACCTGTTGGCCACGGCTTTAAGGGAGACCGAGGAAGAACTTGCCATTGAGATTGAACCCGAAAATGTGTTGGGGCGGCTTCCTATGGTCCACACACGATTGGGATTTGAAATCACCCCTTTTGTTTCCGTTCTGCCTTCTGCCCCCGAGTATGAACCCGCCGAGAATGAGGTGGGAGAAGTTCTGGAAATTCCTTTTACCTCCCTGCTTGCCACGCAACAACGGGATGTCGGGAGCAAGCCTTCTGAAGAAGGGGTGATGTACTGGTTTCGGCATCATAGAATCTGGGGTGCGTCGGCAAAAATTCTCAAGCAGATAGGACATCTGGCTACGTATTAGTGGTTGATGAAAGAGAACTTCTTTAAATGAAAACTTTAAAAATCCTTTTTCTGGCTTCGCATTGGCGGGTTTCTCTGATCAAGGCGTTCCAGAACGTGAAACCCTCTATTGAGCTGATCTGTGCCGATAGCGACGCGCTCGCGCCTTCCTTCATAGAAGCTGATCGCTCAGAGGCGTTGCCGCTTTTTTCAGATTCTAAATGCCTGCGATCTGTTCTTGCTCTTTGTGAGAGCGAAAATATTTCTGCTCTGGTTCCCCTGACCAACAAGTCTATTGAGTTCATGGCCGAGCATCGTGAGAAACTGGGTGCAGGTGGGTGCCATTTGTGGATACCACAAAATCGTGCCATCGAAATCTGCCACGATAAATGGAAACTGTTTGAGTTTTTAAAAGCGGAAGGGTTTGACACTCCGCAAACATTTTTGCCGGGAAAAATAGAAACGGAATTTCCTCTCATTGCCAAACCGCGCCGAGGTGAAGGCAGTAAAGATTTGTTTGTTCTGGAGGACGGTGGCGACCTGGAGTTTTATATGAAAAAATGTCCCCAGCATGTTTTTCAACAACGAATCGATGGACAGGAATTCAGTGTCGATGCATTTTTCGACCAGCATGGCTCGCCCCGCTTGATTGTGCCGCGTGAACGGTTGGCTGTTCGTGGTGGTGAGGTCATGGTCAGTCGTATCAATATGGATGCGACCATCATCGGTAAGGTGGAAGCGCTGGGAACCAAGCTGGGTTTGACAGGACCCTGCACGATTCAGGGTATTCAGGATGACGCGTTTTACTTCACCGATGTGAACCTGCGTTTCGGCAGTGGTTTTGTGCACACCATTTCTGCCGGAGGCAATGTACCCTTAATGATGTATCAAGAACTGGTCGGTCAGGAGCTGGACTCCAAAAGACCGGATATTAAAGATCATTCCATCATGACTCGTTATCCCGCGAATATTTTTCATCATTAATAGCTGGTATACTCAACTTTATGAATGCAATGAATCCACAAGACCGGTTGATCTTCGCTCTGGATGTTCCAGGGAAAAAGGAAGCAGAACATTACGTCCAATTGCTGGACGGGGTGGTTGGTTGTTTCAAGGTCGGATTGGAACTGTTTATCAGCGAAGGTCCCGATGTGATCAAAATGATTCAGGATCATTCCGCAGCGAATATTTTTTTGGACCTCAAACTTCACGATATTCCCGTTACGATGCGGGGAGCTTTGCGCTCTGCTGAAAAATTGGGAGTGCGGTACATCACCATCCACTCTACTGAAGGGGAAACGATTCTTGAGACGGCTGAAGAAGTGAGGGGTTCGGGTTTGGAAGTGCTGGCAGTAACGGTGCTCACCAGTACGAGCGCGTCTTCTCTGGCGAGTCTGGGTATTCGTGACGACCTTAATGCGGCAGCCTTAGTTCTGGATCGTGCAATCCGGGCGCAAAACTCTGGGTGCGCTGGAATCGTTTGTTCGGGCGAGGAAGCAAAACTGGTCAAACAAAAATGTGGTGAAGGATTCAAAATTGTCGTTCCGGGAATCCGCCCAGAATGGGCTCGTATTTCGGGTGACGATCAAAACCGCATCGCAACGCCTTCTCAGGCTATAGAAGATGGGGCGGATATGATTGTTGTCGGCAGGCCCATTCGTGATGCCGAAGACCCAAGAGCTGCAACGCAAAAAATTATTGAGGAAATAAAATCAATTCCACGTTAATAAATTTCATCTACCTGCTAAGTCTGGTTTGCTGGATAGGCAGTATTATCTTTTTCTCCTTCTTTGTCGCTCCCGTAGTTTTTAAAGCTCTGGAACGGGAGAAAGCCGGGGAAGTGGTCGGCATCATTTTCCCTCGCTACTACATGATCGGTTATGTGTGCGGCGTGCTGGTGTTGGGGGTGCTTCTGCTGAGTGGGGCCGCCGGCCTTAAATGGTGCGCCTGGGGTATCATGATGTTAGGGACAGCCAGCGCAGGCCTCGGAGTTAACCCCAAGGCAAAAGTTCTTAAAGAACAATTAAAAGTTTCTTCTGAAACTGAAAAGCCAAACCTCGAAGCCCGCTTCAAGAGTTTGCATTCTTTATCGGTCAAGTTGAACGCAGCAGTGCTTTTTGCCGGACTCTGGTTGCTCTGGCTGACCAGCGTGACGCTGGATTCCTTTTAGCAAGGCAACGATATTCTCGGTTTAATGAGCTCCTGATTGCCTTAGAGAATAAATAGCGTTCTCAATAATCATCTATCTAATTATGAACATACTCGGAATATCTGCATTTTACCATGACTCGGCAGCGTGTCTGGTGCAAGACGGTGAAATTATCGCCGCGGCCCAAGAAGAGCGATTCACCCGCAAGAAGCACGATGCCTCGTTTCCCAAAAACGCGGTGGAGTTCTGCCTGAAGCAGGGCGGCATAAAAACTTCTGATCTGGATTACGTCGGGTTTTATGACAAGCCGTTCATCAAGTTCGAGCGCATTTTGGAAACCTATATGGGTATCGCTCCCAATGGTCTCAGGCAATATTTGTCGGCGATACCTATCTGGTTGAAGGACAAGTTGTGGACCCGCGCCAATATCCGCAAAGATCTGGACTATAACGGCCCGGTTCTGTTCGCCGAGCATCACGAGTCGCACGCCGCCAGCGCGTTCTACCCCTCGCCGTTTCAGGAAGCCGCCATTCTTACCATGGATGGCGTGGGCGAGTGGGCGACCAGCAGTATCGCCCAGGGCAAGGACAATAAGATCGACTTGTTGCAGGAACTGCACTTCCCACATTCTCTTGGCCTGCTTTATTCAGCGTTCACCTATTATCTCGGATTCAAAGTCAACAGCGGCGAATACAAAGTCATGGGACTGGCCCCTTATGGTGAACCAAAATATACCGACATTATCCTCGACCGCCTGATCGACCTCAAAGAAGACGGCTCCTTTAGAATGAACATGGAGTACTTCGATTATCTGGGCGGCATGACGATGACCAATGACAAGTTCGCGCAGGTGTTGGGTCACCCTGCCCGCAAATCCGAAACTCAGCTCACGCAAAAGGAAATGGATATCGCAGCGTCCCTGCAAAAGGTGACCGAAGAGATCATGCTTAAAATGGCTCGTCACATCCGCGAACTCACTGGCATGAACAATCTGTGCCTTGCGGGAGGCGTGGCCTTAAATTGCGTCGGCAACGGTAAGATTCTCAAAGAAAAAATCTTCGATAGTATTTGGATTCAACCGGCGGCCGGCGACGCGGGAGGCGCGTTGGGCGTAGCCCTCAGTATCTGGCATCAGATGCTGGGAAACGAAAGAACAACCAACGGCAAAGACTCGATGCGGGGAGCTTATCTCGGCCCGAAGTTTGAGGATGATGAAATTAGAAAATTTTTAGACGGGCAGAATATTCCCTACAAACATTATGATGACTCTCAACTGGCTACAGCGGTGGCGGAAGATTTGCAAGCCGGGAAAGTCGTCGGATTATTTCAGGGGCCGATGGAGTTTGGTCCGCGCGCGTTAGGGGGAAGAAGCATCATTGGTGATGCCAGGAATCCTAAAATGCAATCAACGATGAACCTGAAGATCAAGTACCGCGAATCGTTTCGTCCTTTTGCTCCAGCAGTCTTGGCCGACAAGGTTGAGGAATGGTTTGAGATCGATTCCGAGAGTCCTTATATGTTGTTGGTAGCTGGAGTGCGCGAAGACAAACGCCTTCCTATGACCGAAGAGCAAGGAAAATTGTTTGGCATCGATCTGTTGAACGTTCCTCGATCTGAAATTCCGGCGATCACGCATGTGGATTATTCGGCCCGCATCCAAACCGTTCATGCCGAGACCAATCCTAAATTTTATGCAGTGATCAAAGAGTTTGAAAAAGCCACGCAATGCGCCGTGGTGATCAACACTTCGTTCAATGTCCGTGGCGAGCCCATTGTCTGCACTCCGGAGCAGGCCTACCGCTGCTTCATGCGTACGGAAATGGACACCCTCGTGTTGGAAAATTTCGTGCTCGATAAAAAAGATCAAAAACCTCTCGAAGCCGACAATAACTGGCAGGAAGAATTTGAGTTGGATTAACCACCCTTCTGTCGAGGGGAGGCTTCAATGGATATCTTTTATATCAAAGAGGTCATTGCATAACCCGTCGTTGCGAGGAGCCAACTGCGACGAAGCAATCCAGAACACCTTTGTAGAGTATGAAAGCTAATGAGGAAGCATCACGGTGCTGGATCGCCGCACTCCTTTCACTCTCTCGCGACGACGAATAGTGTTTTTTTAATATTCAGGTCAACAACTTCAGAGTTCTCTAAACGCTATGGCTGATCGGTTTTATATTAGGACGAAATTTCTAATTATCATCTTGGCTGTGCTGGCCGTGTACAGCTATGGATGGAAGGTGACAGAAATCGAGGTGGGGGAACTGTTTCGCGACTTCCATCTTGTCAAGCCGCTTGTTAAAGAACTTGCTCAGCCCGATTTGTTCACCCGGGAGAAAAAATTTCAGATTGTTGAAGCGGAATTTTTCCTCTCGCAGAACCACAGAGAAAATAATCCCCAAGAGAGTGAAGGCACAAATCCGAAGCTGATTTTATCCCGTCAGCCAGGCGAAATTTCGTTCACCCTGACGGTCCGCGGCCTTAACCTGAAACCCGAACAGTCGGGGATTCTCTATTGGGTCAATGCCATTGAGCAGGAGTTCCCGCTGGGAACTTTTACAACCGATTCGTCCGGTGCGTTTCAAAAAGATATCACCGTGGTGCCGCCCAACGCACGAGGTGTGCGCCAGACCGTGAAGGCGGTGTTGAGCTGGGAAGAAGGTGGTTGGCAAGTCAGCGAGACCTTGAGTCTGACTTTTGAGAAAATGGTGGAGACCGTTTTTCTGGCGTTGATGGCGACCACGTTCGGCGTGTTGGTGGCACTACCTTTAAGTTTTCTCGGTGCCCGCAATCTCATGCCCAGAAATAAATTGGGGACCTTCATCTATTATGCAGTGCGCACTGCACTGAATGTTTTACGTTCTATAGAGCCGTTGATCATGGCGATTTTGTTTGTGGTTTGGGTGGGCATCGGTCCTTTTGCCGGTGTGCTGGCGTTGGGGCTGCATTCCGTTGCTGCTTTAGGGAAATTGTTTTCGGAGCAGATCGAGTGCATTGATTCGGGGTCAGTCGAAGCCATCACCGCTGTTGGAGCCAAACCGTTGCAGGTGGTTTTTTTCGGAGTGTTGCCGCAGGTGATTCTGCCCTTTCTCGCGCTCAGTTTTTACCGCTGGGATATCAATGTGCGCATGTCAACGATTATCGGGTTCGTCGGTGGCGGTGGGATTGGGTTTTTGCTACAGCAGTGGATCAACCTGCTCAAGTACAACGAAGCGGGGACGGCGTTACTCGCCATCGCCATCGTTGTTATCACGCTCGATACACTGAGTGCAAAAATCCGCGCCCGTGTTCAATAGATAAAAAACCTAGTTCCCGTTTTTGTAGGGGGCCAGGTGGTTGAATATTTTTATGAATTGTTTTCCGGATTCAGGGATTTCCCCGGCTTGATTCGATATCAGGATGTTCTCTGCTGTTAACGGCTTGCCGTAATAAGCCTGGTTGGCATCGATATCGGATGTGATGATGGTGCCTTTTAAGGAAACCCCGCCAAAAATGCCCTTGCTTCTGGAATAGGAATAAATTTCTCCCTGCATGAAAACATCTACCGCCGCTTCTGCATGACGGCCAACGGGTCCCGCCGCCAGAGCGATGTCTCCACCGAGTGTGAATTTTTCGCTGAGCAGTCCTTCCAGTCCTCTTTGTGACATAACGAGCAGGATCAGGTCTACCGCTTCTGCGCCAAACTGAAACCCGAAACTGCCGCCGGCAGTATAAAGAAAAGCTGGAGCGCCCCATTCACCAGATTCTTTGGACCGTACCGAGGCGAACCCTTTGCCGTATCGTGCGCCGACAAAAAACCCTGCTTTCAACATGGTTGGAAAGACGATGATGGCCTTGGCTTTGGCGATCAACCCGGCGGGAATATTTTGGTCGGGGGAATTTTGAATTTCTTCTAAAACCATCCCCCCGGTTCGTAGTAATTTTCGCTGTTTGGCTCCATCGAGATCTTGAGCCCAGACAGGAGATGTGAAAAAAAGTGCGAGAATGATGCTAAAGGTTTTCATGCCGACTCCAGTTAAGTTACCTATTATCTACTATAAAGGAAGTCTGCTGCACAATTCAACCTCGCTGAACGGAAGATAATCGACTTTCAGCAGTGTTTTCATGGGTGGTGTGAAAATTTAATTTTGCGCTTTTTTAGTTGTGCCCGTACCATGCACGGTCATGACATCAAAGCGGGTGGAAAACTATTTGGGTAAAGAGGGCATTCTGTCTTCGCAGTTGGAAGGGTTCGAATTCCGCAGCGAGCAAATGGATATGGCGGAGGCGGTGGAGAAGGCCTTTGGCAATGCCAAACACCTGATCGTTGAGGCGGGCACGGGCACGGGCAAAAGTCTGGCTTACCTCATCCCTGCCATTTTATGGGCAGTGGAAAATAACAAGAAGGTGGTCATCTCTACTTACACCAAGACGCTCCAGCATCAGATTCTCAATCACGACATTCCTCTGCTTCGCGACAAACTGGGAATAGCCTTTCGCTATGCCTTGTGCATGGGTAACGAAAACTATCTGTCACTCAGAAGGTTGAAACGATCAGCGCAGGCGGGGTTGTTCACCCAGCCCGATGAAGAAAAGCAATGGGAAGGTATTTTCAACTGGGCCGGAGAGACGGAGACCGGGTATCGTAGCGACCTGCCTTTTGAGGTGCTTCCTCAGGTATGGGAAGAGGTGGGACGGCAGAAAGACCTGTGTCTGGGGAAAAACTGCGAAACTCATTCGTCCTGTTTTTATTTCAAAGCCCGCAAGAAATGGTTCGGCGCCCATCTTTTAATCGTCAATCATCATTTATTTTTCGCCAATGTAGCCAACGCCGGAGCGGTGCTGCCCGCTTTCGACGCGGTGGTTTTTGACGAGGCTCAGAATCTGGAAGAAGCGGCCACTCAATTTCTCGGGATGGGAATTTCCAATTCCAGCCTGATCTATTTTCTCGACCGCTTGCATAACCCGCGCTCCAAAAGGGGATTGTTGACTCGCATCGATCACGAATCGGTGCCGCATTTACGCAAATTGGTGATGGCGGCACGTCAGGCGGCCGATTTTTTCTTCAGTCAACTTCTGGAAGAATATGGAAAGAAAGACCGGGTCCTCAGGTTCTATAAACCGCCGGCGTTGGATAACGGTATATATGTTCCTCTCGAAGCTCTGCGTGAGGCATTGAAATCTTTGGAAGGGGGTCTGCATTCGGAAGAAGACCGGGTCGATGTTTCATCTGTCGCCGAGCGTTGCTTTGAGTTCAATAACTCTCTGTCTGCCATTCTCAATCAGCATATGCGCGGATATGTTTACTGGTTGGAAATCATGCAAAAAAAACGCTTTGCCCGTGTGGTCTTGCGTGGAGTTCCTATTCATGTTGCGGAAGAACTGCATGCGCAGGTGTTCGATAAAATTGACCGTATAGTCATGACCTCGGCGACCCTGACCACTTCCAAAGGATTCGATTTTATTAAAGAGCGCATTGGTTACAAGCCGGATGATGAGTTGTCTTTGGATGCTCCCTTCGATTATGCCCGCCAGGCTCTGCTCTATATTCCCGATGACATCCCCGAACCGGGAGATGAAGCGAGTATTTATGTGGAAGGCATTACTAACCGGTGCCGGGAGTTGGTGGAGGTTTCGGGCGGTAAAACTTTTATTCTATTTACCAGTTACGCGCTTCTCAATCAGGTTTATGAAAGGCTGGACGAACTTCAATTTAAGTTTCCGCTTATCCGGCAGGGAGAAATGCCCACTGTTCAGATGATAAAAAAGTTCAAGCAGGAACCCTCAGTGATTTTCGGAACCAATTCTTTCTGGCAGGGGGTGGACATACCCGGTGACGCGTTGCAAAGCGTGATCATTACCAAACTTCCTTTTGACGTTCCCAAAGAACCGTTGACAGAAGCCCGCATTGAAGAACTGCGCCGGCAAAATATCGATCCGTTCAGGCATTACCAGATTCCCCGGGCGATCATTCAGTTGAAGCAGGGGTTTGGTCGATTGATCAGAAAAAAGACCGACACCGGTGTGGTTTCTATTCTTGATTCCCGCATGAGGCGACGCGGTTATGGCAAGCAGTTCATCGCATCATTACCGCCCTGCCCGGTAGCAACGGATCTGGATGAGGTTAGAAAATTTCTTGCCCACTAGGCGCCAGCGTGACGCTGGACTCCGCTAGCAATAGCGTTGTCAGGCATGCGACCGGTTAGCTCGGCTCAAAAATCTTTGCCCTTTAGTTTATTAAAACGTCATTGCTGGTCACCACCGGGCGTTGCCCGGAGCCGGCGGTAGGTGAGGTAAATGGCGAGCAGGTTGGACCCGATTGCGGCAAGAATGATGAAGATATCGAGTCTACCGACACAGGCCATGACAAGCAGGAAGTAGGCGAAGTCCCGGTTGGCGAGTTGGTCTACCAGGCAGGTGTCGGAGGGTTTCCCCTGTCCTGCGGCCTGTTTTTGTTTCACGATGATGCTATTCAGCAGTATGAACGAAACTAGGCTGCCATAAACCGCCAGCCCGCCGGAGAGTTTATAGAGAGAATCCCCCGTTTGAAAAAACAAACCTATTCCAATAGCAAAGAAAACACAAAGATGAACGATGTTATCGCAGAAGATATCGAGTTGGGCTCCCTGTGGTGTTTCCATGAATTTAAGGCGCGCGATTTCGCCATCGGTGCAATCGACCCAGGCGGAGACCAGTAGCAGGAGGGAACCGACCACACCGGGAAAATAACTACCCTGATAAAAACTCCATGCAGACCCAAGGCCGATCAACAGGCTGAGAAAAGTGATCTGATTAGGAGTCAAACCGGTTTTTAAAAACAGGCGAGTCAATTGTCTGGAAATGAACCGCGTCACCAGTCGGTCCATCAGGCTATCGTTGCCCAGGCCTGCGGATTTTAAAAGCTGCTCTTCGGCCGCTTGGAAATCTTTCTCATTAAACAAGCGTGATGATTCATGGGCTGGGATGACTGCTATAAGATTTGTTTCTTGTGATTCCAGCAGTTGTTTGAGTGGGTCGGGAAAAAAATAAAAACTGGAAGTGTCTGTCCGGTTTTCGCTGGATGGCGTCATGGCTTCTACGATCTCTGATTCTTCAAGCAGGGTGGACCCGTCGAGGACCATGGCGCAAGTGTTGAGAAGGGTATTATCCACGATCCATTCGATATTCAGATCAATGCGAGGGTCCTGCTCGAGTTGGCGGGCATCTATGCTTTCGGCAGGACTTTGCATCCAAATAATCAGTTTTTTTATACCCGCTCTTTGCAGGGTAAGTGCGTTTCTGAGCAGGAAGGGTACCTGTGCCAGGTTGTGCCAATACCAATCAGGCTCCGCAGGTAATAATAAAACAGCGGTTAAAATTATGGAGTCGGCTTGATGTGTGGAGGCGTAATCATTCATAATATAAAAACCTTAAGCCGTTTCATTAACCGACTGGCGTGTAGCAATAAAAAGTGTCAGCGCGAAAATGAGGGAACCAATGCCAGCAAGCCAGAGAAACCAATCGAGATGTCCGATCATAGCGAAAATTAAAATGATATAAATAAAATTCCGGCTTGCCAGAACCTGAATCACGTCATACATCCTGGAGCCCTTAAAAAAACTTCCTTTGCCTCCCTGAGGAAAATAGATGAAAGCAAAAATCAGTCCGCCACCGATGGCAAGCATAATGAAAGGGATGAGAGCTTGTTCCCATCCATTAGTTCTATAAACGCCCAGCATTATTCCCGTGAAGATAAAAACATTGATGAGATTATCGCAAGTGGTGTCGAGTGTTTCGCCAAAATCAGACTCCATGAGTTTCAGCCGTGCCATATCCCCATCACAACAATCCCATATTGTAGTCAGGGCCAGTAACAAACTTCCCACCACACTGGTGAGATAACTTCCCTGCGCGAAGCACCAGCCCGCCAGAAGTCCTATAGGCAATCCCAACAGGGTTAGCATATTGGGAGTGAGTGGTGTTTTGACCAGTACGGAGGATATGGGAATGGAAAACATGGAATTAAACCATATATCCATAAACTGGGTGTAATGGTTTTTGCTGAAACGAAGCAGTTGCTTTTCCGCCGCCAGGGCGGAAGCTTTGTCTCGGACTTCTATCCAGAAACTCGTTTCGGCGGGCAACGTTATGCGCTTGGTTCTGTCTCCGTCACCTTCTGTTCCGGTTCGATGATTCAATGTGGAAAATTTATCTGGAGGTAGCAGATACAGTCCGCCGGGTTTTTTTGGCTCCAGCGGCAGGCTGAAAATTTTATCAGGATAATTATTCGCGGATTCCAAAAAGCGCTGAATCACCTTTTGATGTGTGACGAGGTTTCCATTTACCAGCAGAAACGGCCGGGATCGACATAGTGTGTCCGCTTGCTCGCTACCGTTTGCTTCAAAGAATTTGGCGTGGTCGTGCCAGTGCAGGCGGCTTTTGAATCGGAAATCTTTTTCAATGTCATTTTGGTGGGTTTTGATTTTTTGTTCATCCAAGTGCCGGGATAGGACCAGGAACTCTTGGATTCCTGCTCTTTGCAAAGTGAGGATCAGGCGCTTAAATAAAGGAATGCCCGCTACTTTGTTTTCAAGGATCGGGGAGTACCCGGTCTCAAGAGGGGACAGTAAAATGACCGCAAGATGAGCAGAGTTCATAGTGATGGCAAATCAGGGAGCGATGGGTTCAAATTGGGGAGTGTAAACGAAATTGGCCTGAATGGATAGCTTCTCCCGGTCAATGGTTTCCGGGAAGGGGTAGAAGGGCGCCGCTTCTTTCACTGCTTTGAGCGCGGCCACATCCAGAATTTCATAACCCGAACGATCCAACAGGTGCACTCCAAGAAGGTTGCCGTCCTTGGAAATCCTGAAAGTCAAAGTGAGGTCGCCGCTGATGCCACGTTGTGCCGCATCGCTGGGATAAATCCATACCCGCTCAATCTGGTGCTTGATCCTCGCGAAATAAGAAGCGTATTTGACTTCCGTGGTATCGAGGGAAACTAGTTCGTCATCATCGATGTTTTCGATATCCTCTGTGTTGAGTGATGCGAAGGGTTCAGGGTCAAACCCGTCTAGAAGAGCAAGGGCGCTGCCTGTGCCTGCCTTGGGGCTGGCAGCAGACGTTGAGGGCTTGGGTTTTCTCTTGGTAACGGATTTATATTTTCCAATATCTGATTCGGGTAGAGGCCTTTTTCTCGGTTCAAGTGCGGTGCGTCTCTGGGGTTTGCGGACGGTTTTCTTTTCTCGAACGGGCGCGGTACCTGTTTTACCCACTGATCCTTTTGATTTCGGAACAATAGTTTTGTTGCGCTGGTAGGTTTTAGAAGTTTTCTTTTTGGTGTTGGAATGGGCCCGACTGTCAAATTTTGCCAGCAGGTCTTTGTTCCGGGCCTTCTCGATTTTCTTTGGCGGCGTTGGTGTATCGATGATTCGACCGCTTTTTTTGGTCAGGGATTTTTCCGGCTCGATATATTTCACCCGGATAGGGGGAGGCCCCTTTATTTTTTCTTCACCGGCAGGGATTGCCATGTGAACGATCACCGATGTTATGTGAATGCCCAGTGATATAAGGATGAACCCGGATAATCGGGTTCGGTTCAATAAACTATTTCCCTGCCATGGTTTAGGCATTTTTGGCTCAGTTTGTCCGGGTGCTTAAATTTTAGCCTGCGAAATCACAGTCTATATTATAGCGTTATTTTCGGGTATCAGAAAGCCTGCTGGTTTTCAAGGGTCTGTTTCAATTGAGCACATTTATGCTTATACCAGCGGTATGCGAATTCCGCTTCCTTCAAGTTCGCGTTTGGCGAGATGTATTGGTTGCCCCTGCCAAAGGGCACATAACCCATCTTGAGAGTTTCGTAAATAGCGTTGAGGTAGGAAGGAAAATCCTGATACATGGGAATCTCCGTTTTCAACTGAGGCATGCCCTCTTCACGAAACCGGGCCAGGGATTTTCCAAACGGGTGGATGGTCTCCAGACCCTCCGGGCCATGAATTTTCTCCGCATGATGGGTGAGAGACTCAAAATCTTCCCAATCTTCCAATGCATCGACATCGGAAACGAAAGCCGGGTCGTCATGCAACGTGGTGGTTAAGGGAGTATTGAGCAAACGGGAGATGCCTTTATGGAAATTTTTTCGGGACATGCCAAAATGATATCGGTCGCCGGGTCGGATGCGGTTCACCTTTGTTCTGAACGTCAAAAGATGGTCTATAGCATAAGGCAGAACATTGAGTAAGCGTAAGGGTTTTTGAAGGGCGGTTTGGAAGCCCGCGTGAATTATTTGTCCGTCTTTGCGGGAAGAGTGCAGATGGTCAATGATATCCGAATCCATCATGGCAAAATTAATGGGATACAAATTGGGTTCTTTAAGGTCCAGCAGGCTGCCTTCATCGTCGCTGAGAGAGCGGTAATGATAATTGCGTTTGACGAACTCACTGTCCTGATTCTTTGCGAAATCCGGGAACATCGTTTGCCGGGAGTTCAGCCAGAGCACCAGGTTGTGTTTTTTGTTGTCGGGCGAGTGCAATACTTTTTCCAAGTCGTACAGGAAAGGCAGGTCGCCGGGTTGGAACAGAACTAGTTCGTCGGGTGAAGGAGAAAGCAACTCCCGGCCCAGGTTCATGGTGTGGACCAGATTGAGGTGTTGAGCATCTTCATGGACAAACCGAATGGTTTTCCCACAGGTGCCGACAATGTCGAGGAAACGGCCCATAACTTTTTTGACTTCGTCGGAGCCGACCACCACGATTTCGCGCAAGCTGGAGTTCAGCAGGTTGCCCAGCGCGTAACACATGATGGGAATCCCCCGGATCAAAAAAAGAAATTTTAGTCGGTCGATGGCATCATCTTCAGCTCTTAGAATAAGATGACTGATGCCATTTTTCCCGGCGGCAATTTCACGTTCTGCCTTGGCAAGGCTCAAGGTATCGGCTTCTTTGCGGCTGGAATATTTGTTATGGCTGAAACTGATGATGCATTTTTCGATAGGAGTTTTGTTGTTCGCAAAGATCATAGAGTCGAAAATTTGTTGTCAGAGATCACTTTCACATTAAAGGTGGTCTTGGCGCCACCTGGGGTTTTGTCGAACTCTGTGGGGATACGGAAAAATTACGCGAATGTTTTTCAGGGCAATAATCAATAGAAGTCTCCATCCTAATATAATGAAAAGGTTTTCTCCACTAAACCTTTGAGAAAATTGACTTGATTTATAAAATCTTTTGTTCATACAATTAAGGGTTCACAACGAAAATAAAGGACTTATTCATGGGAGACCAGACCCATATTGTAGAGTTGATCGACCAGGTTTTAAATGAGACTCAAGACCGGCCGCAATTGCAGGAAAAGATTCTTGATCTCAGGGATGCTCTGTTCCAGGCCCAGCAGTCTGCCCAGCAGTATGCATTGAAAATCAAGACCCTAGAGGAAGCCATTGAAAAGTTAAAGTCTCCCGCCCATCGCATCGGTACGATTCTGGGCCAGGGAGAGGACGGTTTGGTGCGTCTGGTTTCCGGAGGCACGGAATACCAGGCTGCGGTCGTCCCGGAACTGACGGAAAATGAGGGTTTAAAAACCGGTGATCAGGTGGCGCTGAATGAGGGATTTGTGGTGATTGCCCTGCTGCCTTTTCCCACTCAGGGGCCGCTGGCAAAAATTTCTGGAAAACTGGCTGGCGGGCAATGGCTGGTGCAGGCGGCGACCGGCAACACCGAAACGATTGTTCTGGCCCGAGATGGCTTGGATGAAAGTGGATTGAAAGAAGGCGAAGAAATTTTTCTCGACAGCAACCAAAGAGTTATTTTGGGCAAACTGCCCAAACGCGAGTCCCGCACTCTGGTCGAAGACGATTATGAGCATGTGGAATGGTCGCAGGTGGGCGGGCAGGAAAAAGTAAAAGAAGAGGTGCGTAAAGTCCTCGAATATCCGCTCCTGCACAAAGAAATTTTGAGCCAGATGGAATATCAGGTGCCCAAAGGGTTTTTATTTTATGGCCCACCGGGTTGCGGCAAAACTCTCATAGGAAAAGCGATTCTCACCGAGGTGATCCGCAAACTCTCCGAACAGGAAGATTCCGAACTACAGGGTCGGTTCATTCATGTCAAAGGACCGGAGATCCTCAATATGTGGTTGGGGGAGTCGGAACGTAAAATCCGTGAAATTTTCAAGAAAGCCCGGGACTATAAAGAAAAAGGTCAGATTCCTTTCATATTTATAGATGAAGCGGAATCGATTCTGGGAACCCGGCAGGCGTGGCGCGGATCGAATATCAGCAACACGGTGGTGCCCATGTTTTGCGCCGAGATGGATGGTATCCAGTCCCTGCGTGAAACGGTGGTGATTTTGGCGACCAACCGGCCCGACCTGATCGACCCGGCTGTCATCCGACCCGGAAGAATTGACCGGAAGATTAAAGTGTCGCGTCCCAACCGCGAAGAGTCCAAAGCCATCTTGCGTGTTTACCTGAAAGACGGGCTGCCTCGTGAACATGAAGATTTTGACGCCATGGCCGAACCGTTTTTGGAGCGCTTGTTTGACAACAGTTCGGAACAGGAAGTGCTGGTGCTGACTTTAAGAAGCGGTGGCACTAAAAAACTGTATTGGAAAGATTTTATTTCGGGTGCAGTCATTGAAGGAATTATGAAACGCGCTAAAGAGAGGGCCATCGAGCGGGCGATTCAGGGTGAAACGCTGTGCATGACGGTGGAAGATCTTGTGGTTTCTCTGGAGACGGAATTTCAGGAAGGCAGTCTGCTTCCTGCCGAATCCAATATGGAAGACTGGCTGCAGTTGTTGGATATGGAATCGAAAAATGTGGTGCGGGTCAGAAAGCCCAACGAATCTGATAAGGCCACCGAAAACACGATTCGCAGGTCTATCATATGAGCGTTTCCCTCCTGGGGTTGGAGACCGAGTATGGAATAGTCCGGGAAGATTTGGAAAACTCCGATCCGGTCGAAGAGTCCATGAAACTGTTAAAAGCTTGCCCGCGCAAGAGTGTTTTTGGCAAATGGGCCTACTCGCAGGAGAACTCGCATCTGGATATGCGTGGGTTCAAGGTCGGCTCTTTAGCTCAAGATGAAGAAGAGGATGCCTTTTGTGCCGAAGATCGTAAAAGGCCTTACTCCTATATGGATATGAAGTGCGACCGGGTTTTGACAAACGGTGCCCGGTTTTATAATGATCATACTCATCCTGAATACAGCACCCCGGAATGCCGGTCGGTGTTGTCGCTGGTGGCGCATGATGTGGCGGGCGAGCACATTGTCGCCGAATGCGTGGCACTCCGCAATCAGGAATTGAAAGGCAAACCGCTGCAGGTGTTCAAAAATAATACCGATTACAGCGGCCACAGTTATGGAACGCATGATAACTATCTCATCCCGCGAGAAACTCCTTTTGAGGATTTGGTAAAAGGCCTGCTCCCTTTTCTGGTGACGCGCCAGTTGTATGCCGGAGCAGGAAAAGTGGGGTCGGAAAACGCCGCGACCCAAAACTTTCAGGGATTGCAGTTGGCCCAGCGTTCCGATTTTATCGAAACGGCTTTAAGCATCGAGACCATGACGAACCGTCCCCTCATCAACACCCGGGACGAGCCGCATGCGGTGAGCAGTTGGTATCGACGTTTGCATTTGATTCTTGGCGATGCCAATATGTCGGCTTATGCCACGGCTTTGAAGGTGGGCAACACATCGCTGGTTCTTAGTCTGATTGCCGATGGAGAGAAATTTTCCGAGTTGGAGCTGGCCGATCCGGTGGCGGATGTGCTGAAAGTGTCCCTTGATAGAACTGCGATTTTAAAACGCAAGAACGGTGCCACTATCACGGCTCTTGAAATTCAGGAAGCGTATCTGGAGACGGCAGAAAAATCTTTTACCGAGAAGGATTGCGAACAGGATTGGATTCTTGTGGAATGGAAAAAGACGCTGAATGAACTTCGGCACAGTCCGGAAAAACTTTCGGATCGCATTGACTGGGCGATTAAGGAAAAGTTGTTCGCCGAGTTCATGCAGTCCGAAGGCATTGGCTGGGATGATCCCTTGCTCAAGAGCTTGGACTTGGAATACCATAATCTGAATTCTGATCGTGGGTTGTATCGAGGATTGCAGCAGGAAGGAGATGTTTTTTCCCTGCTCAGTGAAGAAGAAATTGCCCGGGCTGTTGAGTCGCCACCGGTAGGAACCCGTGCCCAGATAAGAGGGCAGGCGGTAGCGCAAGGCGCGGAGAATATAAAAAGTATTCATTGGACCGGAGTTGAGTTTGCAAATGGAGAGATTCTCGATTTGACCGGAGTCATCGGCCCCGAAGAAGTTGAAGAGATTCTCAACTCCAATAAACAATTGGCTTAGAACAAAAGGGGAAACGTAAAAAATGTTTGAAGAGCCTTATCGCTGGATGGAAGCGGTTTCCACCCGCCACAGTTATGTGCAGGAAAAGCTCAAGATGGGTCAGCCGGTGTTATCGGTTCCTTTCAATGAGGGGGTTCTGATTATGGGATTCGCCCCACAGCCGGGAAAGATTTTCGAAGTCTATGACCGCATCGCCTTGGGCGGCGTGGGTCACCCTGCTGATGTTGAGCGGTTGCGCATGACGCTTTTGGATATGGCGCATCTGGAAGGATTCAACCGCTCGGCTCAGGATGTGACGTTGGCAAGGTTGCTACAGTTTGGCATCGCTCCCGCGCTCAAACAGAATTTTGAGGAAATCCAACGGGCTCCTTATATTATTCGTCTTCTTCTTGCCGAACTGGACGGCGACGGTCATCCCCATTTTTTCCGCGTGAACTATGACGGACATTGGGAAACATTTAAAAGCGGCACCGTGATCTCTGGTAGTGAAAAGGTCATGGATGAGGTGCAGAAAAAAATTCAAGACACGCCCTTTGCGACGTTTCCACTGGATAAAGCTTTAGAGGAAACCTGCCGCCTTTGGGATGAAAGCAGAAAACAGGATGAAGGTGAAGACGATAAAGATGTCCCCAAGACTTTGAAAGAGGCTTTTGAGCAATGGTATCTTGAGGCGGCGGTGTTGTCAGGGAAAGTGGAGCGAAGAGCCATTTACAGAATGCTCACGGAAGAAGAGATTGGTAAGTTAAAATCATCGGTTGGTTAATGCGAAGATGCAGAAACGGCCTGGCAAGAAAAGGAGTTGATCCCATGGAAATGAATGATCCCTTAAGAAGAGAAGAAAAAAAAGAAACCAGTCCAGATCGCGATGAGTCCGGCCCTTCCAGCCCGGAACCTTCACGACCGGGAAAGGATAATCTTTTGAAACGTATGAAAAAGGTAGATCCGAAACAGTCAGAAAAATACAAACAGAGAACCGGTCAATGAGCTTTCAAACAGATCCGCATACTTCTCCGGGAGATTTTTTCGAATTGCTGGAAAAATCCGGCTACCGCTGGCATGCCCGCATTGATTCTGCGCAGATGCAAAGTGGTGTTACCGTGACTCATGGCACTACAGTTCTCGCCTTTCATTATAAGGATGGTGTGATTGTAGCCGGTGACCGGCGGGCCACGGCGGGCAACAGCATCATGTATGAACTTTGCGACAAGGTCATTCCCATTGACGATTATACGTTGATGGCGATTGCAGGGGTTCCGGCCACAGCTTTCGAGATGGCGCGGGTTCTCACGCATAATTTTGAATACTACCGGCGTTCGCAGATGCAGGTCATGAGTGTTGAAGGAAAAATCCGGGCCTTGTCAAAATTGCTGAAAGAGAATGTCGGGATGGCGATGCAGGGGCTGGGTGTGGTGAGTCCAATATTCGCCACTTACGATATAAAATCTAAAAAGGCGGCGATACATTTTTACGATATGCTGGGTGCGGATTTTAAGATCAGCACGCATACCGCCACTGGGTCCGGTTCGCCAACCATAAGGGGAATTCTCGAGCACGAAGACCTCTGGGGAGAGCACCCTCTTGTGGAGAGATCAGAAAGCGATGCCGTCACTCTTGCCATCCGGCTTTTGCAGACTGCGGCGCAGTTTGATTCCGCCACCGGCAAAGCCCGTCCAGAAGATAATATTTTCCCCACGATTGCATTGGTCACCGAAGCGGGATACCGGTTTTTGAGCGATAAGGATCTGGCAGGACTCTGCGAGTCTTCTCTCAAGAGAGGTTGAATATTATAGAATGAAGAAGCGCATCTACGGCATCGAAACTGAATATGGCCTTCTGGTCAAAAATGATGCGGAGTTTCCCCTTGATTCCATGGAAGTGGCCAACAAGGTCAAGAACCATATCTTCTCGAAAAACCATGGCGTGCTGGACCTTCACTACCGCGCCAACGATGAGCCCCCGGGTAACGGCGGGTTCCTGCTTAACGGAGGGCGCCTGTATCTCGACATGGGGCATTTGGAATTTGCCTCGCCAGAATGCTCCAACCTTGTTGACCTGGTGACTTATGATCGTGCCGGTGACACGATGGTTCAGGAGGCGGTGGAAGAGTTGGGCTGGGCCGAGCATGTTTCGTTTATCAAGAACAATGTGGACCTTGAAACCAGCGCGACGTTTGGTTGCCACGAAAATTATCTGGTCGGCAGAGGGTTCCCTTTCGATGAGCGCGACAACCTGAAACTGCTTTCTTCCTTTTTAACTACTCGACAAATTTATTGCGGCGCGGGTCGCATTGGTTCCTGCGATCCCCACCCGTTCAGGGATTGGGATGGCATCACGCCTTATGAAAGTCAGGGCGATGAGGCAGTGAACTTTCAGCTTTCACAAAGGGCTGATCACATCCCCAACGAATTTTACCGGTGGGTACAATATAACCGGGCGATTGTTAACACCCGCGACGAACCGTTGTCGGACCCAAGCAAATATCGTCGTATTCATCTTCTGGTAGGCGACTCGACCATGAGTGAGTTTGCCACCGCCATGAAGATGGGAACCACAACCCTCATGCTGGAAATCATGCAGTTGGGGGTCGCTAAACGCGAATGGATTCTTGCCGATTCTGTTTTTGCCATGCGTTCGATTTCCCGTGATCCGGATTTTAAATGGCATGTGAGGCTGGCTTCGGGAAAATCTTCCTGTGCTTTGGAAATACAGTTGGATATTTTAAAGACCTGTCAAGAGCATCTGGCTGGGAAGGATCGGGAGACAGACTGGATTCTGGAAGGCTGGGAATCGGTCTTGACGGATTTACCTAAAGGCCCGGAAGCGGTGATAGGCAGAGTGGACTGGGCCAGTAAGTACTGGATGCTCGACGAATTTAGAAAAGAAGAAGACCTGGAATGGCAAGACCCTTGGCTCAAAAGTCTGGACCTAGAATACCATAACCTGAATAAGGAAACCGGTCTGTTCTGGGGATTGGAAGCCAGCGGCGATGGTTACCGCAAAACCACCGATGAGGCGGTCAATTTCGCAAAAGTCAATCCCCCAAGAGGAACCCGGGCACACGGCCGGGGTGAGCTTGTTAAACGGCTCATGGATCAGCATTCACATATGGGCTATCTCATAGACTGGATAGGGTTCCGCCTGAGTAAAACTGACGAACCGTTTCTGATGCTCGATCCGTTCATCTCCTATAAAGAAGAAATTATAGAGCATCTTAAGCAGTTTGATTCCCTGCCTGATCAGGGAAATAAACCGAATATGGGAACCCCGGAGCGACGCGGGAAAAAACCTTATGAGTGATTGCCTATTTTGTAAAATCAGCGAGGGAGCTATTTCTTCAGATAAGGTTTATGAATCGGACACCTTGTTCGCGATTAACGATATCAACCCGCAGGCCCCTACGCATATCCTGATCATCCCCCGAATCCATCAAGCCACCTTGCTGGATGTTGAGGAGAAGGACCATACGTTGATGGGTTCGGTGATCAGTGTGGCGAATCAACTGGCTAAGGAAAGAGGGCTCGATACGTCAGGATACCGGCTGGTGGTCAATTGCGGTGCCGGGGCTGGGCAGTCTGTGTATCATATTCATTTTCATCTTTTGGGCGGTCGTGCATTGACCTGGCCGCCGGGCTAAAGGAAATGGTTACCGCAGAACAATTATACGAAAAGCTTAAAGATATTCAGGTGGGCAATCCGGTTTGCCGGTTCACTCAGGAAAATTGCGAGCTGTTGCTCCCCACCATCAGAAAGATTGAAGACCTCAAACGCGAAAAGAACGCCATCATCCTCGTTCATAATTATGTCGCTCCGCAAATTTATTATAGTGTCGCCGACTATACCGGCGACTCTTATGGTCTTTCGAAAAAAGCCAAAGAATCCAACGCCGATGTTATCGTTTTTGCGGCGGTTCGTTTTATGGCAGAGACTGCCAAGATTCTCAATCCACAAAAAACCGTGCTCGATCCCAATCCCAATGGCGGTTGCTCTCTGGCCGACGGCATAACGGCGGAAGATGTTATAAAACTCCACAAAGAATTTCCCGAGCACACATTTGTCTGCTATATCAACACGACCGCCGAGGTGAAAGCCCAGTGCGATGTGTGCGTCACTTCTTCGAATGTTTACGAGATTATTGAAAAAATCCCCAACAACAAAATTTATTTTCTGCCTGACCGGCTCATGGGCGAAAATGTGATCAACCATTTCAAATCCAAAGGCGTGAATAAGGATATCCAGCTCTGGGATGGCAATTGTTACGTTCATGAGGAGTACGAACCGGAAAGTATAGACCAGGTGCGGAGAAACTTTGCGGGTGTGGAAATTCTCGTTCACCCCGAGTGCAATTCTTCAGTGGTGGGCAAGGCCGATTATGTTGGAAGTACCAGCCAGATGCTCGACCATGTCAGGGAGTCTGACGGGGACTCCTTTTTTCTGGTGACGGAATGCGGATTGACGGGCATTCTTCAATCCGAGTTTCCAGAAAAAACCTTTGCTGGAAGCTGTACACTCTGCAAGTATATGAAATCCAATTCTCTGGAAGATATATTGAACGTCCTCGAAAACCCCGGTCCCGAAAACACCATCACTCTCGACCCGGAAACCCAGAAGCGCGCCCTGAAATGTGTCAACCAAATGTTCCACTACTCCCACTAGGCGTGGGGCCAATGGGCAATGACTTTTGCCGGCGAGTGGCTGCTAGCCGGGCAACGCCCGGTAGTAATTAGCAAGGGCTCGTTGAGCCGAGAAGTCGATTGGGTGCAAAATAAAGCTATGGCAATTTGCCTGCCTCCGCATGGGGGCGGAAAGCCCTTGATTTTGCGGTTTCTATAACCCTTTTCAAATAAAAGCTTATGGCCCTTTTCAAAGGTGCCGTTAAGGAGGTATAGGGCATGGAATAGCCCGATTTTTAATATCTTTTTGGTGGAGGATAATTCAATGGTCGGAGGCACTGAAGGACTCGGTTCAACCATTCTTAACAGTTTCACCCAGAAGGCTTTCCAACAGGTTCAAAAAGAGGACACCAACCGTTCAGGCGGATTGGATCTCAATGAAATTCAGGGCAATTTAAATGTGACCGGGAGTGGTCAAGATTTGGTGGACAATTTTGATTCCATCGATACCGACCAAAGCGGAGAATTATCAGCAACGGAACTGATTGCGTTTCGCGCCAAGTCTGGAGAAGGGCTGGACGAAATGCTGAACCAGTTGAAAAATATTTTCGAGCAATCGGGAATTTCTACCAGTAGCATTGCTGGGTTCTTGAGTAACAAGACAAGCCAGCAAACCGATTTGACCTCGCTCCTGCGATCCAGCACCAACCTGGATGCTTTGATTGAATCAAGGGTACAGGAAATTCTGACAAGTGCTGGCGAGGGTTCTGAATCCCAACTCGTGAACTCCATAACCACGATCTAAAAATTTCGTAAACCTTTCTTCTTCCGGTAATGGGATTTTTTTGAGGCGGCACCTCTCCTTTAAGAATAAGGGAGGCTCATGGCGGGGACTGAGTTTTTGAAGTGCTTTTTTTAGGTCGGTTAAACCAGACGGTAGCTTCCTACTTTTTCTTTCCGGGCGATCAACAGGGTGCCCTGAAATTCTTTTTGTACGCCTTTTTTTATCACCATTTCCTGCGGAACGTTCCACATCCCGGTGGCGGTCATCACAAAACTAATGCAACGACAGATGTCGTACAGGCTGGACTGTTCGTTCACTTTCAGGGAAACTTCCATATCGGTCGTGGTTCTGGGGCCGACACGCCGGGTTAAAATATGGCCTTTGCTGGTATCGCTGACGTTTCCTTCGCAAAAATCTAGAAAGTTCTTACCGATCAGGTCAAACACATCAAACCCTAAAAAACTGACCGCTTTATTGGCGAAAATGATTTTACCCTCGGGATCGGTCTGGATAATAACATCTGATACCGAGTCGACCACCCTGCGGTATTTTTCCCGACTGTTCTTGATTTCCTGATAGCTGGCGACGATGACATTCAGATCTTCCCGATTTCTGGCTGAGATGGTTTTTAAAACCTCCCAAGCTACTTGGTCGTCCCTGAAAAAGTCAATAGAGCCTGTATATAAAGGGTGAAGATGTCTTTTG
>CALAGQ010000037.1 GCA_937891765.1 uncultured Nitrospina sp. | reverse complement strand
ATGTACGAATTGATTGAAACTATGGTCGATGTCTGCAATGTGGCCCGCAAAGGCGGCGTGTTGGCGATCGAGTCCAAGCTCAAGGATATTGATAATGATTTTTTGAAGAAAGGGTTGGAGCTGACTGTTGATGGTAAGGATGAGGCCACGGTCAATGCCCTGCTCAAAAGGGAAGTCAAGCAACTGCAGAGCGCACACAAAGATGGTTGGGAAATTTTCAACCAGATGGGGGCTTTTGCTCCCGCATTTGGCATGGTTGGAACTCTGATTGGGTTGATCCAGATGCTGTCAGACCTCTCCGACGTTGGCTCCGTAGGTCCAAAAATGGCTGTCGCACTTATTACAACCTTCTATGGTGCGGTTGTGGCCAATCTGGTTTTTATTCCCATGACCGTGAAACTGAAAAGGCGCAGTGCTTCCGAATCGCTGGAGATGCAGTTAATTCTGGAAGGAATCAGTTATATCAGAAAAGGTGTCAACCCCAGGTTTATGCAGGATGTTCTGGAGAACTACCTCGACACTTATCATGGAAAAAAGGAAAAGAAAGGGGATGATAAGGCGGCCAAGAAACCTAAAAAGGGAAAGAAGTAATTAGCCATGGATGAGAAAAAAGACCCAAAAAAGGAAAAGAAAAAAGCTTCTGAAGAAGAGGAAGAGGAGGCCGAGCACGAGTGTCCCGAGGGTGCCCCGGCCTGGGTCACGACCTTTGCGGATCTGGTAACGCTTCTCATGGTGTTTTTCATCCTGCTTTTTGCTATGGGGTCCATCGAGGAGGACAAATGGAAGCAGATCAAAGCTTCCTTGCGCGATGCCTTGGGACAGGAGGTGATTCCTGACGGGGGTGTTCGTGAGGGGCTGGATGTCATTAAGGAAAAAGTCCTAGATGAATCTACGATTAATGCTGTCGATGAAGTGGGTGCTATGGTGGCCAAACAGGTGGAAGAAATTGCTTCAGAGGTCGAGGAGTTTGTTTTCAAGAATAAACTGGCAGGAAAGGTGGATGTCTCCTCGGATGAGCGGGGTGCAATCATAACCCTCTCAGATACGGTCATGTTCCCTCCAGGCAAGTCCAGGATGACGTATACCGGCGATGAAATTATCAAGCAAGTCTTCGATATTTTAAAGCAGTTCAGCTATCAAGTGAAGATCGAAGGACATACCGATAACATACCTATAAAAACAGAACAGTTCCCTTCTAACTGGGAGTTGTCTGCTTCCCGTGCTGCGGAAGTGGCCAGGAAGCTGGTTGCGGCAGGTTTCGACCCAAAAAATTTGTCTATCGAGGCTTTTGCACAATACCGGCCCAAAGTTCCCAATGACAGCCTACAAGGGCGGGCCTCCAACCGCAGGATCGAAATTGTGTATCAGCGTGGTAGCATCCGCAAACATATGGTAAATATTCTGCGTCGATAGCCACTTGTAATTTACCAGCGGAGGTTCTCCGCGCATCTTTTGATAGAAGACAAACACATTCAATATATGCGAAGGGCGCTTGCGCTTGCCCAGAGGGCTCGTGGCAGAACCAGTCCGAATCCCATGGTGGGGGCGGTCGTGGTCAGGCGTGGTAAGGTTGTGGGAGAGGGCTATCATTCCTGCGCCGGTCATCCCCATGCCGAGATAGAGGCCTTGAGACGGGCAGGCGATAAGGCCCGGTCCGCCGACCTTTATGTCAACTTGGAACCGTGTTGTCATTTTGGCCGGACGCCTCCCTGCACCGACGCGATCATTCAGGCGGGGATTAAAAGGGTCTTTGTCGGTATGAAAGATCCTAATAGCCAGGTCAGTGGAAAAGGTTTGCGTTCACTCAGAGCACAAGGCATTGTCATTGTCCCGGATGTGCTCAAGGAAGAATGCGTGAAGCTGAATGAATCGTTTATAAAGGTCATGAAAACGGGAATGCCATTCGTGATTTTGAAAACAGCCATGTCTTTGGATGGAAAAATTGCCACACGTTCAGGGGACTCGCGTTGGATTACCGGAAAATTGGCGCGAAATCATGTTCATAAGATCAGAAACCAGGTGGATGCCATCCTGGTGGGAACAGAAACCGTTTTAAAAGACAATCCTCGTTTGACCTGCAGACTTGAAACGGGCACGGTTAAACATCCTGTTCGCATTATTCTGGACCGAAGAAATAGAATCCCGCTCACGGCAAATATTTTTAAAAATAGCCGTTCGCAAAAAGTTATTTATGTGACCGGACCTGATATTTCTTCTCGCCGCCTTAAAGCTTTGGTCGACAGGAAGGTGGAAGTTTTAAACGGCAAATCCTCAAAGAACGGATTCCACATCAAGCCCCTCCTGAAAGAATTGGCAAACAGGGGGTTGAACTCTATACTGATCGAAGGTGGTGCCGAACTGAATGCCAGCGTTGTTAAGGCTGGCGTGGTAGACCGGGTTGTCGCATTCATCAGTCCGATACTAATAGGTGGAACCCAGGCTCCCGGTTTTTTGGGTGGGCAGGGAGTGTTAAAGGTGGGTGGCGCAATGAACTTAAAGGATATTACAGTGACGAAAATTGGTGAAGATTTAATGGTGGAGGCGACCCCATGTTCAGCGGAATAGTGCAATCGGTAGGAACGGTTGGTGAGTTTGCCCAGCAAAACGAAGGTGCCGTACTGGTTGTGAATACGGAAGAAGACTTTTCCGGATTTGAAGATGGTGAGAGCATTGCCGTGAACGGAGTTTGCCTCACTGTCGTGGATTCCACGCCGACGAGTTTTAAATTGGATTTGAGTACCGAAACTCTCAACCGGACCAGCTTTAAAAATGTAAAAAAGGGTGACGGGGTTAACCTGGAACGATCTCTCACCCCTTCGACGAAAATCAGCGGACATTTTGTCAGCGGGCATATTGACCGTGTTGGTGAAATCGTAAACATTGAGGAGAAACCGGGCGAGGTCTTATTTCGATTTTCCCATCCTGAAGAACTCGGTTCTTTCATCATGGAAAAAGGGTCCATTGCTCTGGATGGCATCAGCCTGACAGTTTTCGATTGCAAGGACAATCGGTTCACGGTTTCCGTCATTCCTTTTACTTTGGATCATACGAATTTGGGCGCCAGGAAAATTGGCGATTTAATAAATATTGAATGTGATATGATAGGCAAATACGTGTTCAAAGCTTGTGAAACCCTGTTGAAACCGGGCGAGAAGAAACCTTCTCTCGATTTTCTCCGGCAACAGGGCTTCTCGTTATAGGGGAAGTCATGCAAAAAGAATTCAGCACCATAGAAGAAGCCGTTGCGGATATTCAGCAGGGGAAAATGATCGTCATCGTGGATGACGAGGATCGTGAGAACGAAGGAGACCTGATGGTCGCCGCCGAGAAAGTTACCCCGGAATTGGTAAACTTCATGGCTAAATTCGGTCGCGGTCTGATTTGTCTCACCCTGACAGAAAGCCGAACCCGTGAATTGGGATTGAGCATGATGGTCGATGATAACCAGTCTGCTTTTGAAACTCCGTTTACGGTTTCCATTGATGCCAGGCATGGTGTGAGCACAGGAATTTCAGCGGCGGACAGGGCGCACACGATCAAAGTCGCGATTGATCCGGAGTCTTCCAAAAACGATCTGGTCAAACCGGGGCATATATTCCCCTTGCGTGCCAAAAACGGAGGCGTGCTGGTGCGTATGGGGCAAACTGAGGCTTCGGTGGATATCGCGCGTATTGCAGGCTTGCAACCCTGTGGTGTTATTTGCGAAATCATGAATGATGACGGTACCATGGCCCGGGTTTCTCACCTGACAGAATTTATAAAAGAGCACGGACTGAAAATGATCACCACCAAAGACCTTGCCGAATACAGGCTCAAGCAGGAAGCATTGGTGGAAGAAGTTACCTCCACCATTCTGCCGACTCATTCGGGTGAGTTTCGCGCTGTGGTCTTTAAAAATATTTTGAATGATCAGACACATATTGCTTTGGTCAAGGGAGAGATTCAGGCCGATGAGCCGACATTGGTGCGAGTGCATTCCCAATGTTTGACCGGAGATGTTTTTGGTTCCTACCGGTGCGATTGCGGAGAACAATTAAAAAAATCCATGGAAATGATTGAACAAGCAGGCAAAGGTGTCCTGCTTTATTTGCATCAGGAAGGACGAGGGATAGGAATCGTCAACAAGATGAAGGCCTACGCCTTGCAGGACGAGGGAAAAGATACCGTAGAGGCCAATGAGGAACTCGGGTTCAAGCCTGATTTGCGGGACTATGGCATTGGTGCCCAGATTCTGCGTAAGTTGGGGCTGGGGAAGATCCGCATCATGACGAACAATCCGAGAAAGATAGTTGGGCTTGAAGGTTATGGCCTGCAGATGGTGGAAAGAGTACCCATTGAAGTTCAGGCTAAAAAAGACAACCTCAAATACCTTCGGACCAAGCAGGAAAAAATGGGCCATATGTTTCAAAATATTAAATGAACCACTTGTATGGCTAGATATATTGAAGGGGACAACAACGCCGCAGGGCTCCGTTTTGGAATCGTAGTGAGCCGTTTTAATGACCTGGTGACCAGCAAACTTCTCAGCGGTGCGCTTTCAGCATTCAAGGAGCAAGGAGCCGATGAGGAAAGCCTGGAAGTGGTCCGGGTTCCCGGAGCGTTCGAAATTCCTCAGGCAGCGAAGAAACTTTGTTCCACCCGGAATTTTGATGCCATCGTCTGTCTGGGTGCGGTGATTAAAGGGGGAACCCCACACTTCGAATATATTTCGGCTGAAACCAGCCGCGGGATTAATCAGGTAGGGCTCGAGTTTAATATTCCTGTTTTGTTTGGCGTGTTGACCACGAATGATCTTGAACAGGCGGTTGCAAGATCGGGTTCCGACTCTTCCAATAAGGGAAGAGAAACAGCGCTGGCGGCTGTGGAAATGGCAAATTTATACAGGAAGATTTGAGGCAATTTATGGGAAAGCGGCGCGTCGCGAGGGAATTGGCTTTAAAGTTCCTGTATCAGAGCGAATTCAATCCAGACGACCTTGAAGCTCAGATGGCACAGTTTTGTGAAAGATCCAGCACTCAAGCTGAAATCATCGAATTTATGAAAACCCTGGTCGAAAAGGTTTTTGCTCAGGCTGAAGAGATCGACACTATGCTTAAAAAATTCAGTGACCACTGGACGCTGGAACGCATGTCTATGGTCGATCGCAACATTTTACGTCTGGGTATTTGTGAGTTGATGTTTGAGGCTTCCACGCCTCCCAAAGTAGTTATTAACGAGGCCGTTGAGATCGCCAAAAAATTTGGCACCGAAGACTCCCCTGATTTTATCAACGGCATTCTCGATAAGGTTTTTAAAGAAACGGACACCTCAACAGTGAAGTAAACCCGCCTATGCGTTATATCATCTTCTCCGATTTGCATAGCAACCTTGAAGCCCTGAATCAATTCGAAAAAGAGATAGAAATGATTACTCACGACAAACTGGTTTGCCTGGGGGATATTGTGGGATATGGAGCTGATCCCAACCCTTGCGTTGATTGGGTGAGAAAAAATGCGGATTTAACCATCGCGGGCAATCATGATTGGGCCGCTGTCAATAAGACCGATACCACTGATTTTAATTCCTACGCCTATCAATCGTGCTTGTGGACCCGGGAAAAACTGACAGAAAAAAATAAAGACTTTCTTGGCTCTCTTCCTCTGGATCATGAAGCAAAAGGGATTTATTGGGTGCATGCTTCCCCCTATGAGCCGGAAGCCTGGCATTATGTGACTTCAAAGACCGGGGGCAAACGCAATTTTAAAAGCTTTGAGGCGCGCCTCTGTTTTGTGGGCCATTCTCATAAGCCGATTATTCTCGAACAAACAGCAGATGGCGAGGTGAACGACTATGTCTCGGCGTTCTGGGATATTGAACCGGAAAACCGTTATATTTTTAATGATGGAAGTTTGGGACAACCCCGGGACGGAAACCCGGACCCTGCTTTCATGATTTATGACTCTAAAGAAAAAACGGTGGAAGTCCGTCGCTTTGAGTATGACCTGAGTTCGACTCAGGACAAGATTCGAGAAAATGGCCTGCCCACATACTTGGCTGTCCGCTTGGCTGAGGGACGGTAATTCCCCATTCATATGGGTAAGCTCTATTGACCCGGGTAGGGGAAAATGCTATTATTATCCAATAACTTCAATAAAATTAACTAGTTAAGGTAAGTGGCTTTTTTGGGGCCTTGTCATGTCAATGCATCAATTTCATTTGAAATTTAAAAATGGGGCGCTTGTCGCCGGTTTTATATTTCTGTGGGCTTCTTCTGCCTGGGCTGGAAAATCTTACTCCTCCAAAGATCTTTATTATCTGGCGCAGAAATCGTATTACCAACTCAAGGCTTCTCCTGATAAACAGAAATTTCGTCACCATTGGGAAAAGGTTATCCAGCAATTTTCCAAAGTGGTGAAGCGTCATCCCAAAAGTCCGCAGGCTTATAAAGCCGTTTTCACTATGGCTCGGTTGTATCAGGGGCTGAACGGGATTTCTAAAAATGCAAAGGATCTGGATCAGGCCCTGCATCATTTTGAAAAGGTTTCCCGTGATTTTTCACGGGGTTCGCTGACCGATGACGCGTTGTTCGAGTCGGCCGAGATCTATCGTGATAAAAAAGATTTTTCTTCGGCCACGAGGATTTTTAAAACGATATTTGAAAAGTATCCGGAGGGCGATCAGGCAGGGAAGGCCCGTCTGCAATATAAGAAGCTGGCGTCTGTCTCTCCTGAAACGAAAAAGCAAAAGGTGCCTGTTAGCAAAAAACTAGTGGTAGCACCGCAAGAGAAAAAGCCGACAGTCGCCAAACAGATTGCTTCATCTCCATATACAAAATTGATGGCCTTGTCGAAAGAGGAAAAAAAAGAGCCAGTAGCCCAGGTTTTATCAACACCAGCGGAAAAACCAGAGAAGAAAAAAATAATTTCCCAACCGCAAGTGGTCCTGCAGGAAAAAAAGGTCGTTCAACACTTACCTGAGAAAAGGGTGGTTGTGGCCAGTAAAGCCAACCCTTCTCCTCAGGTGCCGGTTAAAAAAATAACTTTTGAAAAAGAAAAGAAAGGCGGGCATCTATATGTTCCTTCTTCCGGCGGAGCCGTAACTCTGGTCGTTGTCGATGCGGGACATGGTGGTAAAGACCAGGGCGCAAAAAGTCAAGGTGGACTGCACGAAAAAGATGTCAATCTGACCATTGCCCGGCATGTCAAAACCATACTGGTCAACAGATTCAAGTATCGGGTGGTGATGACCCGAAGGGATGATACGTTCATCCCGCTGAAAGAAAGAAGTACGATTGCCAATAACAGGAACGCAGACCTGTTTGTTTCAATTCATGCCAATGCTGCCGAAAGAAAGTCGGCGCATGGTATCGAAACGTATTTTTTGGGCACGACTAATAATGATCAGGCTTTGGCAGTTGCCGCCAGGGAAAATGGTGAACTGGTTCAATCCGTCAAAGACGATCAGGTTCAGGAAATTCTGGCAAGCCTCATTACTACCACAAAGATTAATGACTCTTCCCGCTTGGCGGGAACGGTTCAGGAAAACCTTTTTAGATCTTCCAGAAAAAAGTTTCGCGAGTTGAAAAACCTGGGAGTCAAAGAAGGCCCATTTTATGTTCTTCATGGCGCCGATATGCCCAGCATTCTGGTTGAGGTCGGTTTTTTGACCAACCGGAAGGAATCCCGCATGCTTTCCAAGCCCGACTACCTTTATAGGCTGGCTTCCTCCATAGCGGAAGGTATCCACAAATACCTGCAGGACAAGGGACCATCTATTTAAGGAGGAGGCATGACAGCCCCTGTTATCGCTATCGTTGGCAGAGCCAACGTTGGCAAGTCAACGTTATTCAATAAACTCACACAGAGCCGTTCGGCGATTGTCAATGACACGCCGGGAGTGACCCGCGACAGAATGTATGGCGCCGCAGAATTTGGCAACCGTCCTGTTTTGCTTGTCGACACAGGCGGAGTGGATGTTGACACCAACAACCCGATAGAGCTTCAAGTGGTGGAGCAGGCCCAGTGGGCTCGGGACGAAGCAGACTGTGTGATTGTCGTTGTGGATAACCTGAGCGGGCTGACCGGGCCGGACAGGGAAATGATTTCTCAAGTTCGCAAATCGGGAAAGCCTTTTTTCCTTGCCGTGAACAAGGTGGACTCGCCTTCTCATCATTTTATACTCCCTGAATTTTCTCAATTGGGATTGGATAACATCTTTCCAATTTCGGCGGAACATGGGCCGGGTCTTTATGAGTTGATTGAAGCGGTTGCCGAGTCTCTTCCTGAGATGGAAGAGGAGTTGGAGAGCAGTGACAGCATTCGTATTGCGGTGATAGGAAAACCCAATGTGGGGAAGTCATCTCTCATTAACAATTTGTTGAACTCAGAACGTTGTATTGTTTCTGATATACCCGGAACGACTCGGGATGCGATTGATACTCCTTTGGAATGGAACGGGCGTCACTTTATTTTGATCGATACGGCGGGAATCAGGCGCAAAGGCAAAACTCATCTGGTTCTGGATAAATTCAGTGTGATCATGGCTCTTAAAGCTCTGGATCGTTGTGATGTTGCGGTGCTGGTGCTGGATGGCATGGAGCCGGTCAGTGACCAGGATGCTACGGTGGCGGGCTATGCTTTGGATCGTGGCAAGGCGTGTGTGGTTTTGGGGAATAAGTGGGACTTGGCCCGGGAAAAAGAAGTTTTATTCGAGGAGTTTGTCGACCGGGTGCGTTACAGTCTTAAATTTATGGAATTTGCTCCCGTGCTTACGGTGTCGGCTAAATCGGGATTGCGAGTTGACAAGATCCTGCCTCAGGTAGAGAAAGTTTACGAAGAGTATTCCAGGAGCATACCCACGTCATCTCTTAATGAGTGTTTTGAGCGTGCCATTCAGAAAAACCCCATGTCGAATTACCGGGGTAAATTCATGAAGCTTTTTTATGCCACGCAAGTGAAGAAGCGACCGCCGACGTTTAAATGTTTTTTAAATTTCCCGCAAGGAATACATTTTTCCTACCGTCGTTATTTGATCAACAGCCTGCGAAAAACATTCGGGTTTATCGGGACTCCTGTCCGGCTCATTTTATCAGGAAAAGGAAAAGCTGTAGACCGCTGAAAATGTCCTACCTCATTCTGCGTGCTTCGCCTGCGCTTTTGAAAGAATCTTACCCCCATAATCCTAATTTTTTTTCTACCTGAATGCTGACAGTTTCAGTTTTTCCAAGCAGCGGTGGATGTTTTTTGACAATGGACTTAAACGCTTTGAAATGAATTGAATAGGAAAGATTCGCCGCCTCATTTCCCTTCCCGGTTTGTCCTGATTTCTAGCGGTTGCTTGAAATATCCCTTATATTTCTTAAATTAACTTCATATAAAATTTTGACTTTTGCCGTAAAATTTGGAATGTTTATAGTTCTAATCTTCTGGATTAGGGGTTCATTGACAACGGCTCTTGTTTTATGGTTTGAGGGAGTAGGGGTAGCTTCTCCGGTTGGCGGGTGCACCATTTACCAGGCGAGGTGATATGAAGCAATATAAAATTCAAGATATCAGGAATATTGGATTAGTGGGCCACGGGGGGTCGGGGAAAACATCTTTAGCAGAAGCGATTTTGTATTTTTCCGGAGTCTCTGATCGATTGGGTCAAGTCGGCGATGTTTCATCCGTTATGGATTATGACCCGGATGAAATAAAGCGCGGGCATTCCATAGATGCCTCGGTTGCATTTTGTGAAGTGAACGCGACCAAATTAAACCTCATCGATATGCCGGGAAGCAGTAACTTCATCACCGATACGCCTGCCTGCCTGCGAGTAGTCGATGGTTTGATTTTTGTGATTGATGCCGCTGAAGGGGTACAGTTTTATACGGAAAAAATATGGAACTGGGCCGACCAGTTGAACCTGCCTAGAATTATTTTTCTGAATAAGCTGGATCACGAACGGGCCAATATCGCTCCCATCCTGGAATCCATTAAAAATAAATTCAAAAAAAATCCGGTTTTTATGCAGCTCCCTAATTCCACCGGGGAAAACTTTTCAGGGGTTGTGGACCTCATTGATAACCATTATGTCTCCTACGACAAAGATGGTAAAGGGAATGGCAAGACAGGAGAAGTGCCTTCTGATATTAAAGATGAAATGGAAATCAGCCATGCTGATTTAATGGAAGCGGTGGCGGAAGTCGATGATGAACTGATTGAAATATATCTCGAGCAGGGAGAATTGACCGAGGAGGAATTTTCCAAAGGATTAAAAGAAGGCATCGAAGAGGGTCAGTTGATTCCGGTGCTCGGTGGGTCGGCTCTACATAATATAGGTGTGGACCTTTTGCTTAAGGCGGCCATTAAATATCTTCCTTCGCCTGATTTGCGGGCTCCGGTGATGGCAAAACGGGATGATTCCGAGGTTGCCTGTTCCGCGAAGGGTGGTAAGTCGGCTGCGGGTCTGGTGTTCAAAACCATTGCCGACCCTTATGCCGGAAAATTGACTTTATTTAGAATGTTCTCGGGTTCTCTTAAAGGGGATTCCACTATCTACAATGCCACTCAGGATGTGAATGAACGTGTGGGGCAGTTGTATATGCTCCAGGGTAAAAAGCAGGTTCAGGTTTCTGAAATCTCCGAAGGTGATATGGGAACCGTGGCCAAGCTGAAGTTAACGATAACCGGTGACACGTTTTCAGATGCTGAGGAAAAGCTGGTGTTCCCGCCCATCGCTTTTCCTTTGCCGGTTTTTTCACGGGCATTGGAACCCAAAACACGGGCCGATGAAGAAAAAATCAGTACCGCCCTGCACAGATTGTTGGAAGAAGACCCGACCCTGAAGATGGAAAGAAATGCTCAAACCGGGCAATTGCTGCTATCCGGACTGGGGCAGGTTCACTTTGATGTAACCCTGGAAAGGTTGGAACGACGCTTTGGTGTGGAGGTGGTTGTCAAGGCGCCCAAGGTTCCTTATCGCGAAACGATTAAAGGTTCCACAAAGGTGCAGGGAAAATATAAAAAACAAACGGGCGGGAAGGGCCAGTTTGGAGACACCTGGATAGAAATCTCTCCCATGAAGAGGGGAGAAGGCTATATTTTTGAGGATAAAATTGTTGGAGGCGCTATCCCCAAGACTTATATCCCCGCTGTTGACAAGGGAATTCAAGAGGCAATGGCAGGTGGCATCATTGCGCATTACCCGATGGTCGATGTGAAAGTGAGTTTATATGACGGGTCTTACCACAATGTGGATTCATCGGAAATGGCGTTCAAGATCGCCGGTTCACTTGGATTCAAAAAGGGGGTCGCGGATTGCAAGCCGATTCTTACTGAGCCAATCATGAATATGGAAATCGTGGTGCCGAGCGACCATGTTGGGGATATAATGGGCGATATCAATTCCAAACGCGGTAAGATTCAGGGAATTGATTCAGGGGAGGATACTCAGACCATTCGTGCTTTTGTGCCGATGGCGGAAGTCTTGAATTATGCTGCAGACCTAACTTCGATGACGGGTGGGCAGGGCATGTTTGTCATGGAATATGATCATTATGAGGATGTCCCGGAACATTTGATGCAAAAAATTATTGATGAGGCTAACGAGACCTATGAAGAAAAGTAGAAGCAATGACCAAAGAAATTAAAAAGGGCTATCATTTTTTGAGGAAACAATTTTGAATAAAGCCGATTTAAATGGCACCTTGGTGAAGGCGGATATTGTCGACCAGGTTTATGAGAAAGTTGGGTTCACCCGCCAGGAAGCCGCTCGGGCGGTGGAAATTTTGTTTGACGAAATTAAATCCGAATTGGCTCATGGCAATAACGTTCGTATCTCAAGGTTCGCCAGTTTTATTTTGCGAGAAAAAAAGGCCCGCAATGCTCGCAACCCTAAAACGGGAGAAACGATCCGTATTCGCCCCCGGACGGTCTTGACCTTTAAGCCCAGCAAACAGTTGCTGGACTCCACCAACAAATCTTCTCGTGATGACAACTCTGATTCCTGATAAATTATTTTTTAAAATTGGTGAAGTCGCTGATCTCGCTGGCGTGGAGCAACATGTTTTGCGCTATTGGGAAGACGAAATCGATGCGCTGAAACCGACTAAAAATAAATCTGGACAGAGGCTGTATCAGAAAAGAGACGTCGAGTTGGTCCTAGAAATCAAACGCCTGCTTTATGCAGAAAAATTTACCATCGCTGGTGCCAAAAACAAACTCAAAAAGTTTAAAAGAAAAGGCACCCAGTTGGATTTTGCCTATGATCGCGAATCTTTTCTGGAATGGAAACGGGAGATGAAATGTGATCTGGAGGCTATTTTAAAAACTCTCGAAGAACCTAAAGACTGAAGAGTTGATCTCTTTGGGCAATAAAAAAACCTCCCGGAGAAAACCGGGAGGTTTTTTATTGAAGTGCAGTCTGTTTTATTTTAGGAGAATGCCTTTTTTGCTACCCCTACCAAAGCATCAATTGTTCTGCATCCCAATAACTCAGCATCTTCTCGTGCGACCTGCTCGCCATTTGCATCCACTGCAATGACGGAGCGTTGCAGGTAACGGCTTTTTACCCCTTCGAGGGTCAGTTTGTTGGCATTGCCAAATTCCTGGCTCACATCCTGGAATAGATTGGGCAGACCTCTTCCCGCGTTACTCAAAATGTCGGTTCCTACCACAACAATGACTTCATCAACGCCTGCGGCTTTGAATTTGTCCTGATTATCTTTAACAAGGTCAAATTCCTTGTTGCAAAAACCGCCAGCGCCCGGAAGGGTGATAACGAGTCTCTTGCCCTTAAAATCGTCGATGGACAGTTCCTGTTCTAGTGGTGTGGAGGCGGCTTTTTCTACCGACCATTCCGGGTTTAACCTGATTAATTTTGCATTGTTGCCTGGCAGTTTTGCCATTGAGAAACCTCCTTTTTAGGTTGTTAAGAGACACTCTTAAGATGTCCGAGCGTGCGGAAAGATGCAAAAATTGTACAAATAAAATTTCACCCTTTTATTCCCGGTAACCTATTGATTCTATAAGTTTATTCTGGCTATGGCGAAATAATGTCCATTCTGTTAACCTATTGGTATTGATTAATCTGGAGCTTTGAAGCCAATGGGTAAATGGGTGACGAGCGGAGAACCTCCGCTGGCAAATTGCAATAGCTGGCTATCAACCCTGCTCTCGACTCAACGAACTCTGTTGTCAGTGGTAGGTTGGGTTTTGGTTGCTAATCTTTTATACGCGGGTGTCTCGTGGGGGGAGGAGGCGAAGCGACCTTTCTACGAATATCCCGGCGATTACCGGCAAGAGATCAACCAACTGAAAGATGATTTTAAAACCCAGTTTGGTTATGAACTGTTGGATATGGAGTTGGGTTGGAAGCCTGATGAAATCAAAGAACTCAGTTTGGCATTTTCCAAATTGCCGGAAACATTTTTGCGTATACCAGGGGTAAAGGGTTTTTACCATTTCAGTAAGCTGCGAGCAGCTCCAGAGGGGATGCCGGTAGACGATATTCCTGCGGCCACTTTCCCCGGTTTTCGAACTGTATACCGTAATTCTAACTTGTCTTATCAAGTTGAGATCGATGATCAAGAGCCGCGCATAGAATTCTTCAATATTTTATTTTATGAAGACAGGGACAAGTTTCAGAATATTGTCCAGCATGAGATGGCGCATATTTTTGATATATTTCATCGTTATCTTTCTTTTTCCAAAGAGTGGCTCGAAATCTCTAAATTCAGTCTGATTCACCTTCCTGCTCTGGACGGCCAACCGGGAGACGATTATTTGTTCACGGCACTCAATGACCCGGATGCTGGCCATTACGCTCCGGTTTCGACCCGCCAGCTTTCTACGTATTCCAGGCAGAACCCTCAGGAAGATTTTGCCAATTCAGCTTCCGCCTACATCAACTATCCCTACTTCCGTTACAGTCATCCTAAGCGCTATCAGTTTTTAAAGGACAAGGTGTTTGGTGGCAAGGAATATTTTCCCGAAACCGCGATGAGCTATCAGGATAAAGTGGTTTCCGACTTTGAAACAGCACTGACTGGCAGGGATTGGGATAACGTGGTAAGGATTGCCCGGGAAGTGGGCCGGGATTATACCCCCGAAGTGGAATCTGAGCTGCTTGCAAGATTAGGGAAAAATTTGGAGGATTCTCCAGACTCGGTGCGTGATGCTAAATTGGGAATCGCGACTTGTTTTTTATACAGCGCTGAAGCATTAGAGATCCGTAAAAATTTGATTCGGAAAAAAAGGGTCCCGCTGCAAACGCTCCTGGAAGTCCGGCGTTGTGTTCTCATGTCCCGGCGTTCTTTTGAAAAGGACTTTGCCCTGTGGTCTATGCGAAGTATCTATTTCTTCAAAAGCAAAGGCCGGGCTCAGCTCCAGTTTCTCGACCCGGTTTTGCCTCTGGCTGGGGCGCGGGGATTTGAAACACAATATTTATGGCGAATTTTTTATGATGGAAGTGACGTCTCTGTGGCGGAAGGCTCTTATCGTGTGGATGGGGTGAGACCCGGATCAATAAAACTTGATCTTGAAAAAACCGTTGTGGGAACTTTGAACCTGCCAACCGGGCAACCCCTTATTTTGGAGTTGGGGGCTCAGCGGGTGCACCCTAGAGAATTCAAGAAGTTTAACAGCAAACCGGGGAAAATCAGGTTTGTTATCCGACCGGGCTTTAATTACGAAGCTCACCACAATTCGACCATCAAGATCATTTACCCGGAGCGCCCTGAGTTTGAAAAGTTAAACTGAGGCTACTTTGATGGGTCGGACCATACGATAGGCCATATTGAGATGAGCGTACTTTGAGGGCCATACTTTCATGCCATCTTCATACTGAACAACCAGAGCCGAAGAGTCCCGCTCTTCCAGGGTCCAGGTGGTTCCAGCACTACCAGGCTCAAAAATAGAGTGAAGATAGATTTCATCGCCATACTTGTCGGTGTTCTTGTAGCTCAGATCAAACAGTGACCAGGCTTCCTCCTCGGTCGGGTAACGCCAGTCCTCACACCCTGCGAACCTTTCCATATTGGTGATTTCCACATAATCCTGGCCTTTAAACCAGTTGAGCCATTTTTTAGTGTCCTGAAAGGAGTCGATTTTTTTCCACATCACTTTCATTTGGTTATCGGTAATGGTGCCATTGCCGTTATCCACAAATCGATCGTCTGCCATAAGTATTGTTCTCTTTACCCCGGTCTTGTTACGGGCCGGATTCTCCAGTGTGAAAAATAAGTAATAGAAGACCCCTGATTACCAGGGCTTCAAATCAGGAAATCTCTTGGATATTACCGGTTACCAACCCTGTCCTTTTACTCCGTAGGTCCGACTTCCTGAAGAGCCTTTTTGCAAATAACTTTCCAAGTCGTCCTCTTTATCTGGCAACGGGGGTGGATCCTGTAATTGCTTCCTGATAGCTTCAATAATAAACTGCTGCAACCCCTGCTCATCGTCCTTGAATCGTTGTTCAAGATTCTGATAAAGATCCGGGTCAATATTCAAGGTTACTTTTTTTGACATGAAATTTTTCAGAATAGTTTCAGATTAAGAACATTTTAGAACAAAAGTTCATGGAATGAAAGTAACGGATCAAGATTTGGATGAGGTAATTTTACGTAAATTGCGAGCGGAAGAATTTTCCGTTTCCAAGACAAGGGGCGAATAAGGAAGATCTATGACAAAAACCGTTCCCTTGGGGTGGTTATCCCTGGCTTGAATGGAACCGTTGTGGTCAATGATGATTCGGTTGACAATGGCCAGCCCTAAACCCGTTCCGCGTTTTTTGGTGGTGAAATGGGGCAGAAACAGTTTTTCCCTGTCAGCAGGAGTGATACCTGACCCATCGTCTGAAAACTCAATGCGGACGAGTTTTTCCTTTTGCAGAATCCGTGTGCTGATTTGTATGGCTCCCCCGTCGTCAATGGCATCGGTGGCGTTTTCAAAAAGGTTGATGAATACCCGGCGAATCTGCTCCGGATCAATATTGACGGCTCCAAGATTCGGGTCAAAACTCTTTTTGATTTTTAAATGCTTATCGTGTTCTGAATAGGATATCAGGATATCATCAATGATTTTGTGTAGGGAGGTGGGCCTGGGGTTGGGAGTGGGCATTCTTGAAAAACGTAGAAACTCATTGAGCAGTTCCTTCATTCCCTCGACTTCCTGAGTGATGATATTGATGCTTTCATCGAAGACCCGGGCAAAGTCTTCCCGGTTTTCATGGTACTTCTTCTTCAATCTTTGGGTGTTGAGCTGGATCGGAGTAAGGGGATTCTTGATTTCATGGGCAATTCCCTGAGCAACTTCTTTCCATGCGGCAATTTTCTGAGTTTTTATCAGATGGGTTAGATCTTCAAAGACGATAACCATTCCTCGATATTTTTGGGTCGCTCCTCGAAGAACCTGAATGTTGACCAGAAGGGTGAGGTTGTTTTCTCCTATGCGCAGATCAATTTGCTCTTCCACGGACTCCCTGTTCTGCTGGAACATACGTAGAATGAGTTTTCGTATAACCTGATGACAGGAAAAATCTAAAGCATCACGGTAGGAGGAGCCGAAAACATTTTCACTTTCCAGGGCGAGAATTTTTTCAGCTGCTTTATTAAAGGTAGTGATAGTACCCATTTTGTCGATTGAAACCACGCCCGCGCCGATGTTGTCCAGAATAGTTTCTATATAGTTTCTTCTACGGTCCAGTTCGATATTTGTTCTTGTAAGATCTTCATGGGCGTGCTGAGTATTAAGCCGACTCTCGTTTAACTGACGGGTCATGGTGTTGAAGGAGTCAACGAGAATTGCTATTTCATCGGTTGCCCGGGCTCCAATCTTAAAGTCTAGATCCCCTTCCGTGATACGTCGTGTGCCCTCTGCCAATTGCTGGATGGGTAAGGTGATGCCCCGTGCCATATAAAAACCCAGCCAGATGGCGGAAAAAAGAATCAGCATGGTAATAAGAAGAAAAGTCGTGTAATAGTTTGCGCTGACCGGAATCTTGAGGAAGCTCTGTTGCTGGTAGTCCTCAAAGGTGTTCCGAATGGTTTCGATTTTTATTAACGAGCTTTTTAAAACAGGGTTGAGGGTGAGGATGTATCCCCATATGGAAATTTTTCCTTCAAGGGTCTCTGTGAGGGGAACCACCACGATCATCAGGCTTCCCCCATGGGTCATTTGAATTTCTGTCACACCTTCTCCATCAAGGCTTTTTTTGATTAACTCTGAAAAATTTAACGAGGCCTGTGAAGAAAGTTTGGATGAATCCAATTCCTGAACAATGGGTTTCAAATTATTGTCATATATGAGGATACCGGCCAAGTCGTATTCAACTACTTTTTCCCGGGCGAGGGCATGCAACCTGTTCCGTTTCAGCTTTAAGTACAATTCCTCATTGTTAATAAAGCGCTCAATATTTTTAGTTTTTGAAAGAGCTCTCTTTTCAAGGTCCGAATAATAACTCCTGGCAATATCCATGGAATATTGCAGGGTCTGCTCTATCTGCAGATTAAACCAGTTGCCGATACTGAAGGTGAACAGTTTGCTGGCCACTGTGAAAAGAAGTATGGAAGGCACCAGCGCCAGAATCAAAAAGGCAATGATCAATTTGGTCTGAAACTTGGAGCCGATGATTTTGCTTTTGCGTTCGTTGTAAACTTTAACAAGATTTCGCGTAATGAGAATGATCAATAAAAAAAGCAGGATCAAAATGACATTGAACACTGCCAGAACGGCAATATTGTTGCCGATCGTTGAGGTAGATTGAGCCTGGAGAAAATAGTTTTCCAAAAAGGTCATACCGATGAGAGCGATAAAAACTCCCAGAGCTGTCAGGGTCGTGCGCTTTCGTTTATCACGCAATTGTCCTTCGGTAGGCGGGATATAAACTGGGGGTCTGTTGATGAAAGGATCGGACGACATAGGGCTTCCGAGAAATTGAGTGGTTTAAAAACAATAGTTTAACACACAACCCTAGAAATGGTTTTGGGATTCTGTGCTTCCAGAATTGAGGGATTTAGTTCCTGGTGGTTGGAGAAGAGTGGGGGCCAGAAGCTGTGGATTCGGGAAAAACTTTTGCCGTAATATTTCTGCCTGGGTGGATCGACATTTTTGAAAGTTGAAAAAACCTTGTCATAATCCAAGAAAAAGTATTAAAATCAATACATTACCATTAAATCTTGATGATAGCGTTGCGCCAGATGCCTTAAAAGCTGGGGCCTGATATAAACCCTTGAGACAGGTTCTGTTTTGGAAGATTCTAGTGAGAAAAATATTAAGACGTTAGAAAATTTTGCCAGTCAGGTAGGGGATTCCAGTTTTAATGAGGATAGCCTCCTTTCTCTCACCAAAAACCTGAAAGTGCTTTTTAATTGTGAGGAGGCAACGCTGTTCGCCCTGGATGAGCCCAAACTCGAGTTATTCACCAAAAATTTCCATAGAGAGGGTTTTCCTGAAATCCGGCTGAATATATCCGTTAAAAATATCGCAGGGTTTGTGGCAGCCACAGGGAAATCACTTAATATCAAGAATGTGAAAGACCCTCAGGAACTTTCCCAATACCATGAAAAGCTTACCTACGATTCCAGTTGGGATAAAAAACTGAATAAAGATACCACCTCAATGATCGTGGTACCGCTGCCACTCAATAAAAAGCTAGTGGGAGTGATGGAGATTATCAATAAAGAAGGGGGGCAGGGGTTTGATCAGGAGGATTTTTTTAAGGCCAAGGCCATTTCACCCATTATGGGAATGGCGATCGCCAAGTTGAGAGAAAAGGAGCGTGAGTCTTCTAATGGAGGTAGCCCTTCTCAGGAACGGCAGATTCACATTCTCTCGCAGATGATTCATTCCTCAAATAACTTTGAGGGCCTGCTAAAAAGATTGAGAGAGCCTCTCTTGAAATACTTCGATGCCGAAGCAGTTACGATTTACGGGGTGGATGATAGCCGAAAAGAGATTTACTCCAAAGTCACTTATGGCAACAAGCTTGGGAAAATTCGAGTTCCCATTTCGACGAAAAGCGTTGCCGGTTACGTTGCCATGGTCAAGAAAATGGTAAACATCCAGGATATTAAGGACCTAGGAAAAATTAGAATCCTACACCCTAAATTGGCTTTTGATGGCTCGTGGGAGAAGGCGGCAGGTGTTTCCACCAAGTCGTTAATGACCTTGCCTTTGGTTAATGACGGACATTTGATGGGAGTTCTGCAATTGGTCAATAAGAAAGATATAGGGGCCTTCTCCGCTCGGGATGAAAGAAACGGACTTCTGGTTGCCCAGGCGCTGGCCCTCGCCCTTTATAATCACAAAAAGAATGAGTCAGCTGTGGTGGGGAGTGGAGATAAAAACGAACCTGCCCCGAGTGAAGGTCTGTCTCCAGTCTCAGGGCCTTCAGGGACCCGGGATAATTCCGCGAATATTCTGATTCAAAGAGAAGACGACGAAACAACGATTCTTGTCCGTATTTTGAAGGATGGAAGCCGTTTTGTTTACCAGCAAATTGATCCACCCAGAGATGTCATCAAGCTGATCAAGGAAGTCGCAAATATTGACCTAGACCTTCCGTCCAACCCCCATAGAAGAAAAGACGATCCCAGGGATTAATGGCAGTAAAAAAATTTCTCTTGATTGATTTGGTTGCGGGAAATATTTCTTGAGATTAGATCGTCTACTTATTAAAGGATCGGATGATGTCTGTGGAAATGGCACTCTTTTCGTTGCGTGAACCGCTTGCCTGTTTTGATAGCTCCAAGTCTGGGTCAATGGCAAGCGGGGAAGTTTGTGCCCATGAAGTTTCAAATTCACTGAATGGGACAAAAAAGAAAATGTAGTTGAAGGGGAACCAGAATCGATCAGTTTCTAAATCCGCTTTGACCCGGACATAGTATTTTTCGTTTGGATCCAGTTTGTATATCGGGACAATGGGAATGTCTTGCAAGGTGAGCATCAACTGCTGAAATCGGGATTCTTTCCGGGTAATTATATTCCGTCTGACATTTTTCCCGAGTTCTGAGAAGCGGTACATTTTCTTGAGTGAATCAAACTGGACCCGATGTCGCACCTTGTTGGAGCTGATCAGGCTGTCCACCCATGCCGTATTGTCTTGGCGGAGTTCAATTTCGAAGGTGAACCCCATGGGAACGCCGTTTTCGATGGCTTCCTGTATTTTTTCTGTGAAACCATCCACCAGCCTGGCGTTGACCACCACATACTTGCCTTTTGTGCTAACACCAATGTTGACGACATCGGGTGACACTGCCAACACAGGCGAAACCCATCCCATAGCCAGTAGAAAAAAGGCTGAGACCAGTAAAAAAACCCGTTCAGACTGTTTGATTCTGGAAAAAAGCGTATGTTTCAACTAATCCTTGCTCCAAAGAAACTTCAGGTTTCCATCCAAAACTTTCATGAAACTTTTTATGGTCGATCACACTTCTGCGCTGTTCTCCGTTTCGAGCCGAACCGTGATCTGCGGAAATGTTCTTACCTGATATTCCCATCAGGCATTCGGTCAAAGAATTTATGCTGGTTTCTTTTCCCGTTCCCACATTAAACGTTCCGGTGCAGGTTCCATCCAGTGCTATTAAATTTGCCTGCACAATGTCACGAACCGAAATGAAGTCGCGTGTTTGCTCCCCATCGCCACAAATAACCGGCTTTTGATCTTTCACTAGCTTTTCACAGAAAATGGCGACGACTCCCGCCTCCCCGTGAGGGTTTTGATGCGGGCCAAAAACATTGCTGTAACGGAGTACGGTGGTGCTCAATCCATACTGCGTGTTAAAAAACCTTAGGTAGTTCTCCGCGCACAGCTTGGAAATGCCGTAGGGACTCAATGGCTGGCACGGATGCTCTTCGCTTGCCGGAAAGAAAATCTGCTCTCCATACATACCTCCGCCGGTCGAAGCGAAAATGAATTTTTCAATTTTCAAAGATATCGCACTTTGGAGGAGTTGTAAAGTCCCAATAATATTGACGTTAGCGTCGAGTAGGGGGTCGGTGATCGATTTGGATACTGAAATTTGAGCGGCATGATGGTTGATCGCGTTAATTTCTTCACTTTTTAGGACTTCGGGGACCTTGGGATCGAGGATATCCATTTTATAAAATTTCGCCTTAGGGTTCAAAAACCGCAATTCTCCCGATGAAAGATTGTCGATCACGATGACGTGATGGCCCGCTGTAATATAGGCATCGACGATATGAGAGCCGATGAACCCCGCACCTCCTGTGACTAAAATATTCACTTAAGATTGTCCTTTAATAGCTGGGTCAACTCGAATAGAACCTCCAACGCTTCTCTGGGGGACAACTGGTTGGGGTCGATTTCCTTTATTTTTTGGATCAATGGATTCTCCGGGTCCGGGAAAAGGCCTAGTTGGCCGGGGGAGTGCCGGTTGTCATGGTTTTCAGAGTGGGAAATTTTTGGCACACCGACCTCATCAAACTCGCTTTGTTCAAGGTTGAATAAAACCTCATTGGCACGATCCAGAACCTTTTTAGGCAATCCTGCCAGTCGCGCGACTTGAATGCCGTAGCTCTTGTCGGTTCCTCCCGGAACAATTTTTCTAAGAAAGATAATTTCATCATTCCATTCCTTGATCTGGACATTAAAATTTTTAACTCCCGGAAGAACACGGGATAGATCCGTCAATTCATGGTAATGGGTAGCAAAAAGTGTTTTAGGTCCACCTCCCTGATCGGCTTTGTGAAGGAATTCGACAATGGCCCACGCGATACTGATTCCATCAAAGGTGCTGGTTCCCCGACCAATTTCGTCCAGAATGATCAGGCTGTCCGGCGTGGCGTTGTTAAGGATGTTGGCGGTTTCGTTCATTTCCACCATGAAAGTGGATTGCCCCTTTAACAAATGATCCTGCGCTCCCACTCGGGAAAAAATACGGTCCGTAATTCCAAGGCTGGTTTTGTCGGCAGGAACAAAGCTTCCCATTTGCGCCATAAGAGTGATCAGGGCAACTTGTCTCAAATAAGTGGATTTCCCCGCCATATTGGGACCGGTAATGATCATGATCTGTTGCTCCACCGAATGCAGAAATGTATCGTTGGAGATGAAACGAACCGACGGATCTATTTGTTCTATGAGAGGGTGGCGACCGTTTTCAATAACGAGGCTGCGGTCATTGGTGAATTCCGGTCGGCAATAATTATACCGGTGCGCGGTTTCGGCAAATGAGGATAGCGCATCAATTTCGCTGATGGTTCGCGCCATGGCCTGTATGCGGGAGCCAGCATGGGAAATAGTCGTTCGAATCTCTTCAAACAGTTTTTGTTCTATGATGAATATCTTTTCTTCCGCACCAGTGATTTCTTCTTCATATTCTTTTAGTTTGGGTGAAATATAGCGCTCTGCATTGACAAGCGACTGCTTGCGAATATATTCAGCCGGTACGCGGTCGCTATGTTTTTTGGTGATTTCAATATAGTACCCGTAAATTTTATTGAAGCCGACTTTTAAGACCGGTATGCCGGTTTTCTCTTTTTCTTCCAGCTCCAGCGCGGCGATCCAGCTTTTTCCCTGCCGGGTTATATTTTTAAGGCGATCCAGTTCCTCGTCGCAACCAGCTTTGATCAGATTTCCTTCCTTGAGGCCGAGCGGCGGGTCGTCGGTGATATTTTGCTCAATCAAATCGTGAATATTTTCGAGGTTGTCCCAGTTTTCCAGATAAGCCGGACTGGAGTCATAACTTTTAAGAGCTTCCAACAAGTCAGGAAAAACGTGCAGGGATGTTTTCAAGGCAATGAGATCTCTTGCGTTGCAGGCGGAAAGGGTGATACGTCCCAGCAATCTTTCCAGGTCGAATATGTGCTTCAGGAGATCACGCAGGTCTTTTCGCTCAGTCGGGTTATCCTTGAAGTCTTCAACGATGCTGAGGCGTGCGCAAATTTTTTCAGCCTCTATCAACGGTTTTAAAATCCATTCACGAATTCGTCGCGCACCCATCGGGGTCTGGGAGAGGTCGAGCAAATCGAGCAGGGAGTTTTTTCGGGTTCCTTCGCTGGATTGGACCAGTTCCAGGCTTGCCAGGGTGGATTGGTCCAAGGCCATGTAGTCGTGGATAGGGAAGGGGGTGAGGGTGGTGATGTGCTCCAGAGCGGACTTCTGGGTTTCCTGCAGGTAATGGATCAATGCTCCGGCTGAAGCAATGCCCGCTTCCATATTTTCACAGCCGAACCCTTCCAAAGACTGGGTTTTAAAATGCTCAATCAGGTTTCTGTAAGCCTCGCTGAAAGAAAAGGCACAGTCTTGCCAACTGTGGACAAACACTTCACCCGTCGGGAGCCAGGATCGAGTCTCTTCTTTTATTGAGTCGGGGATGATGATTTCTTTGGGATCCAGCTTCTGCAGTTCATCTGCAAGAATGGCATTCCCCCCATCAATCTGGGTGACTTTAAAAACTCCGGTCGATACATCCAACGCGGCGAGTCCGATTTGGTTTTTACCGAAATACACAGAGGCGATAAACTGGTCCTTTTTGGGGTCCAGCATATTGTCGTCGAGGATGGTTCCCGGGGTGATGACCCGAACCACTTCCCGTTTGACAAGTCCCTTGGCTTCTTTCGCATCTTCCGTTTGCTCGCAGATGGCGACCTTCTTGCCGGCTTTGAGGAGTTTGGTGATGTAGAGGTTTGCTGAATGATGAGGAATTCCGCACATGGGTACGGGATTGGATTTTTTATTTCTGGATGTGAGTGCGATCTGCAAAATACCGGACGCGGTCTTTGCATCCTCATTGAACATTTCGTAGAAGTCCCCCATCCTGAAAAACAAAATGGAATCAGAGTATTCCTTTTTGATTCCCCGATACTGTTGCATCATGGGGGTGTCATCGACCTTAATACTTTTGGCTGAAACGCCCATAGGGTTTATGAGTTACAGATTCTTAAAGTGAGGAAGAAGTTTATTATAGGTGGTTTTCAGGTGCTCAGGGTGGACTTTGGTTTCCCCCAAAACAGGCATAAAATTGGTGTCACCGATCCATCTCGGAACGATGTGGCAATGAATGTGCTCATCATACCCAGCCCCGGCTGCTTTACCGATGTTGTAGCCAACATTAAAACCGTCAGGATTGATCACGGACCGCAATATCTCGATGCATTTATGGGTCAGTTGATTCAGTTCCTCACGTTCGTTGGCATCCTGCTCGGTCAAACACCCTATATGGCGAAAGGGCGAGACCATCAAGTGAGCGGAATTATAAGGAAAAATATTCATGATGATAAAAGCCGACTGGCCCCGATAAAGGATACAGTTTTTCGCGTCATCACTTTCCTTGGGAAGTGAGCAGAAAATACACTCGTCCGATTTTTCACTCTTGATATATTCCATCCTCCAAGGTGCCCAGAGTTGCTTCATGATTTTTCCTAAGCAGAGGGTTTTATCAAGTCAGAAGTTACATGTGTCCGCAAGCTTTTTGCCGGGATAAATCAGTTCGAACAATTCCCGGGTTTTTTTGCGCATTCGTTCTTCCTCCCGGTCGGATATTTCATGGTCGTAGCCCAGAAGGTGAAGGGTACCGTGAATGAGTAATAACGTTAATTCTTCCTCCAGAGACAGGCCGTGTTCCTCAGCTTGGCGATGGGCTGTCTCAAGGGAAATGGCGACATCGCCGAGGAGAAGTGCCCCGGGAACATCGTCTCCCAAAATCTGGGGAAACGATAACACATCCGTCGGGCGATCCATACCCCTGAACTGGTGATTCAGCTCGCGAATGCCCTGATCTCCGACAAATAATATGCTGATTTCATGCTCATTGCAATCAAGGGAGCCGAGGACTTTGCCGATGTGCCGTCTTATCTTCCGGGCATCCACTTTGATGCAGGGGTATTCATTTTTTATGAAAATTTCCATAAAGGTATCGAAGAGAGGTCACGGAGTTGATAACGCTATTCATGGCTCGAATCGAGCTGGTCATAAGCGGTGATAATTTTTTTGACCAACTCATGACGGACGACATCCTTGATTGAAAAATAAACAAAGCTGATGCCTTCAACCTTGTTCAAAAGGTTTTGAACATGGATGAGCCCCGAATCGCTGTACTTGGGAAGGTCGATTTGAGTGATATCTCCGGTGACCACCATTTTAGACCGGAACCCCAGACGGGTCAGGAACATTTTCATCTGTTCCCGAGTGGTGTTCTGGGCTTCATCAAGAATGATAAACGAATCACTCAATGTTCTCCCGCGCATATATGCCAATGGGGCAATTTCTATGGCGCCGTCATCCATGAGGTGTCTCACATGATTGCTTTCCATCATATCACTTAAAGCATCGTAGAGAGGCATGAGGTAGGGGTTGATTTTTTCGGCGATATCTCCCGGCAGATAACCCAGCTTTTCACCCGCCTCGACAGCCGGACGCACCAGTACAATTCGTTTGAACCTTTTTTTGAGCAGGCCCTCTACCGCCATTGCCACCGCCAGATAGGTTTTTCCTGTTCCTGCCGGGCCAATGGATAGAACGATATCGTCCTGTCTGATAGCCTGGATGAACTGGTGTTGTGCTGGGCCCTTGGGGGTGATGTAGCCCTTCTTCGGAGAAACAGCAATGCGTTCCGAAAAGATGGCATTGAGATCGGCTTGAGGGTCTTCTGCTATAAGTCGAATGGCAAACTTCACATCTCCATTTTCTACCGGGAGATTGGCTGCATGCAGTTTCTCCAATTGTGAAAAAAGTTTTTCGACTGTTTCGATATCTTCAGGTTTGCCCTTGATCCGGATATGGTTTTCTCGGGTGGTGATGCGGACGTTAAATTTTTTCTCAATCAGTTTGAGATTAAGATCCTGACTGCCAAATAGTTCTGGGATGAGAGCGTTATTTTCGAGAACTACTTCTCTGGTGTCGGTTTCCAAGCAGGGGTCTCTCTATTTTAAAAGTGTATAGTTATTCGATTCACCGCCGTGTCCCTTGAGGAGGGATCAAGCTTAAAAACTCACTGCGGGTTCTGGCGTCTGACTTGAAGGAACCCAGCATGGAACTGGTGGTGGTGTAGGAATTCTGTTTTGCCACTCCCCGCATGCACATGCAAAGGTGAAGGGCTTCAATCACCACTCCCACTCCAATGGGCTGAAGAATCTGGTTCAGGCAATCAGCGATTTGTTTGGTCAGGCGTTCCTGCACCTGCAGGCGGCGGCTGAACGCATCGATAATCCGCGGCACCTTGCTAAGGCCGATTATTTGCCCCTTGGGCAGATAAGCGACATGGCATTTGCCAATGAAGGGAAGCATATGGTGCTCACACATGCTGAACAGGTCAATGTCTTTGACAATAACCATTTCGTCATAGTCTTCCTGGAACAATGCGCCGTTGACAAGTTCTTCAATGTTGACCCAGTAGCCACTGGTTAGAAACTTCAGCGATTTCTCCACCCGCTCCGGGGTGTTCTGCAGTCCTTCACGAGAGGGGTCTTCACCCACCTGCTCTAGTATTTGCTTAATGAGGTCTTTCAAGTTCAGCCCCCCGATAAATGACAAAATTGCGTTCGGACTCAAAAAGCTTGATCTCATGCAGAGAGCCGTTCTCAATTTTTGGTTCGATGATATTCCAAAAATGGATGGCGATGTTTTCCGCAGTGGGAATAACACCTTGCAAAAACGCCACATCCACATTGAGATTTTTGTGGTCGACCTTGTCAACGATTTCTTCGTTGATCAGTTTTTTAAGCGACTTGAGATCGAGCACCATTCCGGTTTCCGGGTCCACTTCCCCTCTTACCGTAACCTCCAGGACATAGTTGTGTCCGTGCCCGTTGGGGTTGTTGCATAAACCAAAGGTGGCGGCGTTTTTTTCATCCGAAAAAGAGGGGTTGTACAATCTGTGGCTGGCGCAAAATTCCAGGCGGCGGGTGATAAGAATCATGGAGAATTATTTAAGGTATTTGCGCTTGTTGTCGGTTGAGTAAAAGCCCGACCCGTACAAATGAAAGTTCATCTGGTTGAACTGTTTGCTCAGTTTACCGCCACATTTCTCACATTTTTCCAGCGGGTCATCACTGACTTTTTGCAGGACTTCTACGAGCTCCTTGCACTTTTCGCACTGATATTCATATACAGGCATTGGTTTCTCCAGACCATCGAATCGATTGCGTATTTTGGATTTCCACTACATTATAGTCCGGCTTGCGGGAAAAATTAACAAAAATAGGCCCTTTAAGGCTAGGCTTATCCCGGTATTCCATTCTGGTCTTTTGCTGAGGATTATCTCCACGAAATACGTTCAACGTCTTATCAATATTAGCCTTAAGGGCTTCCAACCCAAATGTGGCAGAAGGCAAAGTCAGGCCCCACTGTGGGTCATAAATGCCCGCCAGCATTTCATGTTTAGTCAAAATCTGTATAACAATAAACTTTTCAATGGAATGCTTTTTTTGCACTTCCAACGGCATCATCAGGGTTTCGTTTTCATTCTTGGTGCCCCGGCGCATGACTGCCTTGCCCGACTCGACCTCTAAAAATGATATTGAAGCGATCTGGTCGCGCAATTCCTTGGAAATGAACTTTTTCGGGAACACGACAATGCCATAATTTTCATGGTTCTTGTAGAGCTGGTAATCATAACCAGACCCCGCGCTGGCCTGCATGGGGGCAAGAAACAGTATCAAAGCTATCAGTTTAGTTAGAGTTTTCATAATACCAATATGATACCTCATCCGACGTCCCGCCGGGGAAAAAGTGTCATTATTTCGATGGCCAGAAAAAGTTGTCTCAAACTGACCTATAATGCCATGCCCGTAGGCCCTCCGCCGAGGAGCCACGGCTAGTGGATTTCTATTTGGCTGAAGAAATAGGCTATTTCAAACGCTGCAGTTTCGGGTGCATCGGAGCCGTGTGAAGTGTTTCTTTCGATATCTTCGGCAAAATCTTTGCGAATGGTTCCCGCCTCAGCATCTGCCGGATTGGTGGCGCCCATCAATTTGCGCCAGTCGGCGATGGCATTATCCTTTTCGAGCACGAGTAAGACAACCGGCCCTGAACTCATGGTCGTGGTCATGCCGTCAAAAAAAGGCCGCTCTTTGTGAACATAATAAAATCCTTCAGCCTGGGCTTTGCTGAGCAGAGTTCGTTTCATGGCGACAATTTTGAAGCCGTTAGATTCGATGCGCTCGAGGATTTTTCCGATGAGGTTGCGTTCTACGCCGTCAGGCTTGATGATAGCAAAAGTTCTTTCCATTTCAGTGCTTTCTTTTAAGGTTTAGGAGTTGAATAAAAAAAAGGTATTTGAGCGGTGAAGCCCAAATACCTTTTAGTAAAAAGATGAGTTATCGTATAACTATTCCAGATTTTTTGATAACAAAACCTTCGTCCAGATCTTCGATCCATTTCATTTTAATAGCATCGTTCTTAGCGATATCAGAACAGATGTATACACAAATCTCACAGGCTTTGCATCGATCTACGGAGACATAAGCCGACTTGTCTTCCTCACTATAGTTGATGCAGTTTGACTCTGGACAGTACTGCGTACAGAGGTGGCAGTTCTTAGCCGAGCATATGGCTTTGTCAACTTCAGCAATGTAATACATGTTCTCTCCAGTTTTTAACGTTACGCTTTGGCTACAGTTGACCGCTCATCTTCAGACCAGCCTTGATCAATGGTGTATTGAACTGCTCCATCCAAAACTGCCTGATTTGCTTCAAGCAGTTTTTGCTTTTTAGCAAATTTTTTCTCAATAGCGCTGTCCAAAGCGGCCGTACCACCGGAAACCACAATACCTTTTCCGACAAACCGGTCTTTAACAGATAACGCCAGAGACTTTGGATCAGGGATGCCGAAGATTCCTGAAATTGCTCCACACATGGCCATATTGGTTGCCAAATCTGTTTTTGCAAGGTCATTAGCCATTTCAGTAGCGGGCAGATAGTAGATACGTGCTTCTTTTTCTTCCAGTTCCCGTTGTTCATCTCGTGTAAAAGGAATCGGTTTCTTGCTGTTGATCAGAATGATTCCCTTTTGTTTCAAGCCGGTATAAAACGGCATGGTGTAGGACTTGCCGAGAGTAATTACTGATGGATGAAAAATCATGAGGACGTTCGGAAAAATGATCTCGCCAATCTCATAAATCGTTTGGTTGGAGATACGAACGTAACTTTCAACGGGAGCATTACGCTTTTCTGAGCCAAAAAAAGGAACCAGAGAGCTGAACCCACCTGAAATTACCACTCCATTACTAACGATATGGGATGCGGTTACCACACCCTGGCCGCCAATTCCAGCCATTCGAATGTTGTAGCGCTTGACTTCGAATTCTTGTGCTTCTTCTGCCATTTTTATGATCTCCTCACTTAATCAGTCTGTTTTTTTCGTTTTAGGTTTTTTCTCAACTTCATCTAAATAGGCTTTAGCTTCCGGTGAAACAATTTCTTCGAAACCATAACGTTCTTTTTCTATTTCGAAGGCATCTTTCATAACGTCCGGGGTTGGGATAGAGTACTCGATGTTACAGGAGGTATAAGCCTGAATGTAGCTATGGCCAACTTCCCGTGCCACCATGATGGCGCGACGCACAGTACGAGCTACCCGAGCCGGGTTGGTCGGAGCCAGACGGGCGATATAATCTACGCCAGCTACCTTAGCCAGACCCAAGGCATCAATTTTGTCCCCAAACTTTCCACGGGGAGCCATTTTAAGAACCTTACCATGATTGGTCATGCCGCTTTCCTGCCCACCGGTGTTTCCATAAACTTCATTGTCAAGCATGATGGTGGTGAATTTTTCTTTACGGAACCAGCTATGCATTAATCCCTGGAAACCAATATCGATCAGTCCGCCGTCACCTGCCATAACCACAACATCTTTTTTCTGATTGGGGAAACGAATTTCCAGACCGCGCTTAAGCCCGGAAGCCACTGCGTTGGTATCACCATAGTTACCGTAAATAAACGGCACAGAAGCCTGGGAAATCGCCAAACGACCACAGCCAGCGGTGCCGACAACGATAGTGTGTTCAGGGTTGGGCATTCCAATATAAGCGAGACGGATGAACAAGGTCATTGCACAGCCTGCACACATGGGATGCTCTTCAATAACTTCTTTGAATTTGCCCATATCCGTCACTTTTACCGTCTGTTTGCTGCCATCACCGCTGCGGTTAGTGTAAGGGCCATGCTCTACCAGATCTACGTATTCAATAGGTAAAACACTTGCAAATGCCGGAGACGGTCTTAATGTTTCAAGAGACATAGGATTTTATCCTTATAAATAGTTCGAATATTATATTAACAGGCTTAACAGAGCTTTCGCCTTGTCAAATTATACCTGTATTCAAAAGGCTAAACAACAAATCTAAAACAAACGGCTACTTAACTTCTTTGCGAAACTCTGCCAGCCACTCCATAATCATTTCGGTCGGCATGGTCATGCCGCCAAATACCCGGGGACCGTCTTTAATGACCGCTTTACAACGGCCATAGAGTACTGCGCATAGCTCCTTGTGAAGCCAACCAGCCTGATTGAATTCGGGAACCAGAATGCGCTTGGCACCTTTAACAGCCTCGAAAATTTGTTCTGTTGGGAAAGGGCGAATAGATTTTACTTTTACTAAACCAACTGTCCGTCCTTGCTCGCCTTCCTGTCTAACGGCTTCACGGGCCTGAGAAACTGCACAACCGGAGGCTATGATGAAGTCTTCGGCATCAGGATTAACCACTTCGATCAAGCCGCCCAGATATTTGTCGAAGTATTTCGCAGAACGCTCTACGGCAGCAAAAACTTCTTGCTGCCAGCTGGCGTGCATGTGGTAACTGATGAAATTACTTTTTTGAATTGGGGCATCCCGTGAGATACGCGCCGGCGGATTTTCGTTGTCCATTGCAGGGACTGCCGAGCGCCAGCCGTCTCGAGGCGGCAATTTGAACTCTTCCGGTGTGACCTCAACCGGGCCACGTGCATGTGTACAGAAAAAACCATCCACAGAAACTACTGCAGGTAATGTGACATCAACTTGCTCAGAGGCCATGATGGCCGCAAGGGGGTAATCGTAAAAGTCCTGCTGGTTTTCAGCGTGCAGGAGAAGTATACCGGTATTCAGCAGGAAGGACATTTCAATGTTATCAGGCTGAATGGCCAAAGGCGTATTGATTACCCGGCACATATTTAGCATGATGATCGGGGTTCTTGCGCCCGGCCAGGAACTGATAGCTTCCATGCCGCGCATGAGGCCAGGGCCTGAGGTTGCTGTCAAGGCGCGTACTCCTGCACGAGAAGCACCAGAGATTGCAGAGAAAGTTCCAATTTCTTCTTCGCCTCGGTAATACTCCTTGATATAACCTTCGTCATAGAGGTACCCGGCTTGTTGCATGGACTCACTCTGTGGAGTGATGGGGTAGGCAATTGCAATATCTATGTTTGCGCGTCTCATGGATTCCCTTGCCGCTTCACTTCCTGTGATGAACAATTTTTCGCGCGGAAGTTTGTGGAACATTTCCATGGGATCTACAACTGTTTGCTTTTCACCACCCGGTACCCAGTCGGCCGGTTTTCCTTCATCGACAGCGGTTCTACAGACTGAACTGCCTTTCACATTTGCCATGACTAACTCCTTATTATTTCAAAATATCAGTGCGCAGAATTTATTATAAATTCTGGTGAAAATTATAACGAAAAACCCGAAATGAGGCGGACTTTAGAGAGGGGAAACTGCCACAATCAAAAACCGGCCTGTTTCTTTAAAAAAGAGACACATATTAGAAATAAACCGCTCTTCTGTCAAGGCTTAAGCCTGATTATGGAGTGCTTTTCTCCATTTTTCAGGGCTCATGATTTCTCAGGACTCCTGCGGCAACATTTTTTCCAGTAAATCCAATTCCTCAAAGTACTGAAAGGCCTTCTGTAAAAACTCGTTTAAGGACTTATCTGTATAGAACTTAAGGGTTTTGTCCGCCAATTCGGTGGAATGGCAAACCTCAAAGCCTGCAGTTTCAGGGGTCGTGAACTTGATGACCTCTACTTCCCAATGAATCATGGAAATTTCTTCCTGAGGGCCTGTTAACGCAGCGAGCCCATAATCCTTCACCCGATACAAAAACTGCGTTCCGCCTTGACCGCTGGGGTTTGAACGGGTTAAAAGTAAATTGTCTTGAATAAGCATGGCATATCTCTATTATATGGGTTTTATGTTCAGTCATGACTTGATCGAGCATTGCACAAGAACTAATATACCCCAATCAAGAGGTTAGAGTCCAATTCTGGTCGTTTTGATTCATTTATTGAGCTGTTATTATAAATCTTTTATTATCAAATTCTCATCGAACTGACTATGCAAGCTATTGAAATGAGTGATCCTGCGAAGATAGAAGCCTTTTTAAGCAAAATAGTGTTGACCGGCAAAGGTTTCACGACGGATTGCCTCCTCATGGATGTTTATGATGCAGGTTTGGATTATCCGGATTACCTAAAGGCTGAGGGCGAAGACCCCAATGCCAGTTACGAGGGCAAATCTCCGGCCTGGGCTAAATACCATATGCGTCAGGGGAAACGGGTTTTTATGATTTATGGTGATCCGGGAAAAGACCGACGTACACATTTTTCTGAAACGCCTTGACCGCTGAATCGATCTTGGGAGTTTCTCATCTCATAAGTTAAGGCTAATTCTTTTTCAGTCGGTATTGCCCGATTTACAAACCATTTATTATGATTGCACTATGAACTTCGATAAAGAAACACAAGTACGCATATTAAGAGTGGCCTCAGACCGGCAGCAGGGCAGGGATATTGAAGAACTCGATGAACGGATCTCCCATGTTATGGACCTGCACCCAGAGTTTGAGGAAATCTGGTCTATGGGTGAGATGGCGGCCTATCCGCAAGAAATCAACGGCCAAATCGTCAGTCCGTTTGTGCACACCGTTTTACACACTATAGTCGACAGTCAAATTAGAACCGAACAACCCGAGTTTGTGGTGCAGGCTTTCAATAAGTTGCGCGGGCAGGGCATGGAAGAGCATGAAGTTCTCCACGCTATTATTGCTGCGTTTGCGGATCTGCATTTTTCCAGTTTTCGGCAAGGCAAACCCTTCGATCAACTGGACTACGAAAGTCGAATGAGCTATCTCTCCTATGAAGACCGCTAGGTGTGGCCCCCTTAGCAGGGGAGGCAATTAGCAAAGACTTATTGAGCCGAGATAATTTTCGCTAGCAGTAAAGAGCTATTGCTAGTCGGTCCCACGCCTAGTGGGTTAGAGGGCTTTTTGGATGGTTTTGCCGAGGTCGGCAGGGCTCTTAACAACTTTGATTCCGCACCGCTTCATGATCTTCATTTTTTCTTCTGCGGTTCCCTGTCCCCCTGAGATGATGGCGCCGGCATGTCCCATGCGTCGGCCTGGAGGCGCGGTCTGACCGGCGATGAACCCGACCACCGGTTTGGTAACGTGTTTTTTAATGTAGTAAGCCGCTTCATCTTCAGCCGTGCCGCCGATTTCACCGATCATGCAAATGGCTTTGGTGCCCCTGTCTTTCTGGAACAGTTCCAGCACATCGATGAACCGTGTGCCGATGATGGGGTCGCCGCCAATGCCCACACAAGTGGACTGGCCGATTCCCAACGCGGTCAACTGGCCAACCGCTTCATAGGTCAGGGTTCCACTGCGGGAAATGATACCGACACTGCCCTTCTTATGGATATGAGCCGGCATGATGCCGATCTTCGCTTTACCGGGAGAAATGACGCCAGGACAATTCGGCCCGACTAACCGGCTGTTGGTGCCTTTCAGATATTTATAGACGTTCACCATATCGCTGACGGGGATTCCCTCGGTGATACAGATGATCAACTCGATACCGGCATTGGCCGCTTCTAAAATCGCGTCGGCGGCGAATGGTGGGGGAACAAAAATCATAGTCGCGTTGGCCTTGGTTTTGTTCACCGCATCCTGCACCGTGTTGAAGACCGGCACGTTGCCTAAAACTTTTTGTCCGCCTTTACCCGGGGTCACTCCGCCCACAACATGGGTGCCATATTTCATCGACTGTTCGGTGTGGAACATGCCTTCGCGGCCAGTGATGCCCTGGGTTATCAGTCTTGTGTTTTCATCAACGAGTATGCTCATTTTATCGCTTTGACCACTTTCTGGGCTCCGTCTTTCATGCCATTTCCGATGGCGAAGTTCAGGCCGGAGTCTTTAAGAATTTGATGTCCCTCTTCCATGTTGGTGCCTTCCATCCGCACCACAACGGGAATTTTGATTTTGAGTTTTTTGGTCGCGGCAACCACCCCGCGGGCAAGAATGTCGCAACGAAGAATGCCACCAAAAATATTAATGAAGATTCCCTTTACAGCGGGATCAGAAAGGATGATGCGAAAACCGTTTTCGATCATCTCTTCATCGGCTCCACCGCCAACATCCAAAAAGTTGGCCGGTTCACCACCTGAAAGTTTAATGATGTCCATCGTCCCCATTGCCAACCCGGCTCCGTTAACCATGCAGCCGATATTGCCATCAAGCTTGATGTAGTTCAGGTGGAACTTGCTGGCTTCTACTTCGGAGGGGTCTTCTTCGTCCAGGTCCCGATATTCTTGAGTTTCTTTATGGCGGTACATGGCGTTGTCGTCGATGTCCACTTTCGCGTCCAGAGCCAGCACCCGGTCGTCAGAAGTGATGACGAGGGGATTGATCTCCAGCATCGAGCAGTCTTCTTTTACAAATGCGTCGTAGAGATTGATGATGAAGGGAATGACGGCTTTTAAAGCCGCACCTTCAATGTTTAAAGCGAAGGCAATTTTTCGCGCCAGAAAAGGTTGAACGCCGATCAGCGGGTCCACCGTTTCTTTAATGATTCTTTCAGGGGTGGTTGCGGCGACTTCCTCAATTTCCATTCCACCCGCTTCTGAGGCCATGATGAGAACCTGACTGGTTTCCCGGTCAACCAGAATGCCCATATACAACTCTTTGGCAATGGACATGCCTTCTTCGATCAATACCTTTTTAACCAGCCGACCTTCCGGGCCGGTCTGGGTGGTGACGAGAGTCATGCCGATGATATCGTCGGTATATTTTTCTGCTTCCTGAGGACTCTTGGCCAGCTTGACGCCGCCGCCTTTTCCGCGTCCACCCGCATGAATCTGGGCCTTGACGACAACGACAGGGGTGCCAATTTTTTTAGCGGCTGCAGCGGCTTCTGACTTATTAGAAACCAGAATACCGTTGGGCACGGCGACATTATATTTTCTTAAAATCTCTTTGGCTTGATACTCGTGAATCTTCATGGATTTCTTTAAAAATGTTGAGTTAGGGTGCGCACTTTTAACATATGAAAAGGGAGCTTGTCAAAACAAATTCCTGTTTACTCAAAAGGTCGATGTACAAGGTTTGATTTATCCATAAACTGAAGGTTTTGTCCGGCCCACAGTCGCGCTATTTGTAAGCCGCGTATCATATAAAATTGAGATAACTTTGCGTTGTGAGTCCATGTCAAGCTGGTTGCCGGTGGCGGAGTTTTGAAGTTGCGGGTGTTAACACTTGGAGGCGATATTTTTGGGTGGCTCGTGGTCACCCTGGCCGGTGTTGGTGGAGGCGTTGAACAGTTGTTCCCAGGCTTCGGCAAGCGGGCCCAGTATTTTGATGATGGTTTCGAGAGCCTTCCTGTCGGACTTGATATTCGCCAACGTCAATTGGCTGAGCATATATTGATATAAAGATTCCAGACGCAGGGCCACTTCCCCTCCCTTTTTCAGATCCAAAGCCAGTGACAGTTCGTTGATGATATCGTGGGTTTTGTTGATATATTTTCCCTGCCCGGAGATATCGCCCTTATCAATACTTTGTATTGCCATGGTGGCAAATTTGATAGCCCCTTCATACATCATAATGATGAGGCGCCCCTGGCTGGAGGTGGAAATTTCGTTTCTGCGGTATTGGTTGTGATATTGTGATGGGCCCATTCTATTTCATTCCCTGGTTGGCCGGTTTTAATTTTGTTATCATTTACCGCTGAATAAAGCTTGGATTCCATCAATTGATTGTTCGAAAGCATCTCTTTGGGAGTTTAATCGTCCCAATATAACTTCAAGATTCGTGAATCGTTCTCTCAGGTTTTCTTCAAACAACACGACCCGTTCTTCCAGTTGGGTTATCGTTTCATCAAAATCCGCGATGGTTTCTGTCGCGGTATCGATTTCCGCCTCCAGAGGGCCTTCCAGCGATGCGTCGGTCAAGTTTGCCAGAATACGATTGGTGATTTGTGCCACACCAATAGATAACGTGATTTTTCCATAGCTCCCATTGCTGAGAGAGGCGATTCTAAAGTTCAGGCCCTCGGCATCCGTCCCGTCCGCTCCGGCGAAAAAGTTTCCACTTCCCACTGCATCGACAAATGTGGTGGACCCGGATGTGGCTAGTTGTGGGACTCCGTTCTGGACTCGGATGTCGTAGCCACCGGGTCGGGTGTTGTTGGTGAACCCGACAAAGGTCACCGCTGAACTTGTGGTGTTGCTACTGCTGGAGAATAGTTGACTGACATTGCCAACATTTTTTGCCAGGGCATTGGTCAGATCGCCATCGTCAATGGAAAGAGTGCCATCGCTTAATGTGCGAATTCCGATTTGTGAGAGGTATTCAAAATCTCCGTCCGTTCCCACTATCTGGTTACTGGCGGTTTCGCGCAGGGTTTGTTGCAGGTTCTGGATGGTGAAGTTGGCAAATAAGACACCGGTTTCTCCGGTTTCAGTTTCCAAAGACAGTTCTGAATTCAAGTGCAGCATCAATTCGTTGAAGCCATCTACATATCCCTGGATTTTATCTTTGATCGTGTCGGTGTCGGAACTTAGGGTAATAGTGCCGGAACCGGCGGACTCTAAAGTTATGACGGTTCCGTCTATGACATCGGAGACAACATTGCCGGATTTGCTGATGGCAACGCCATCCAGAAAAAAGCTTGAGTTCTGAGCCGATTGGGTTTGGGTGAAGTCGACAAGGTTTCCTGTTCCTGAGCCAAAGAGAAAATTGGTTACGCCGATAGTCACATTATTGTCTTCACCCGACTTGGTGCCCGAGACCGCCAGACGTATGGGATCGGTGGCACTACCGTCGTTAATAAAGCTGGCCTTGACATCCAGGCCTGAGTTGTTGATCGCCAGACGTAAGCCATCGAGTGAGTTGTTCGACTCGTCGATGGTGATGGAGATGGAGTTCGTACCAACACCTATATTCATTGTTCCTTGGCTAATTGCGCCGCTGGTAGAGGCAAAACCACCTGAAACAAGCTTTGTTTCCCGGGCCAGGTTATTGACGACCAGAGAAAAAGTCCCTGATGAGGCTTGGCTACTGGTGCTTAAACTTACCACCGAGTTTGTGTCGGTGGAGTTAGTGTTGGTGAAGTCCCCTTTGGTGGATAAAAAACGTGCTTCCGTGTTGAGGGAGTTGACCACGCCTTTGAAGGTTTGGAGCCGGCTTCGCAGATCCTGAAAGCTTAAAAGCTTTGCATCCTCCAAAGCCCGCTTGGCCTCAACAATGTCAATCGGGGAGCGCTGGAGCTTTATCAGGTTGTCGATAATGCCCCCGGTATCGAGGTTGGAGTTGATTCCAAAAATTGCGGTTTGAGCCACTTAAAGACCTTTCCTGGGGTAAACTCAGGTATGCATATACGAATCCTATCTCTTGGTTTATCGGTCTTAAAAAAACGAAACTTTAATCATTTTAGGGAGTAAAATTGCAGGTCGTAGCCAGTCGGAGTTCTTTGCAAAGGAGACTGATTAAATGGGTCTTAACTCGTTTAAATCTGGAGGTTTATAAAAAAGCGTTGATTTGAGGGGCGAGAATGCTAAATTAATGGTAACTATCCCTCAGGAAGTGACAGAAATATGTCGGAACAGCTCGGGCTTTTTGGAGAAACAGAAGATCAGGAAGCCGTAAAACCCCAGGAAGCCGTAAAACCCGAGAAAGGGGCCTTGGGTCCCCGGGTGCAGTATTTTGACCTGGAAACCCAGAAAAGCGCCGAAGATGTCGGAGGGTGGGGCAATATCCATAAAATGGGTCTGGCTGTCGGGGTGGTTTGGGACAGCTTGGATCGGGAATTCTTCACCTATGAGGAAAAGGATGCCGCTCAATTGGTGGAAAAGCTTCGTACCGCCGATCTGGCTGTCGGATTCAACATCATTGGTTTTGACTACACGGTGCTTCAGCCTTACTCCGATTTCGACCTGCAGGAAATCAACACTTTCGATATGCTGGTAGACGTTAAGAAGCACTTGGGATTCAGATTAAGTCTTAATCATCTGGCGCAACACACACTCAATGCTGAAAAGTCCGCAGATGGATTGATTTCTCTACAATGGTACAAGGAAGGCAAGATCAATAAAATTATCAAGTATTGTCGGCAGGATGTAGAAATTACCAGGGACTTATTTTTGTTTGGTGAGGAGCACGGCTTTGTGAAATACCAGAGTAGATCCGGCAACCCCCTCCAACTTGAAGTCGATTGGAAAACCGCAAAACTGGTCTGACTTCCCCATTTTTAAAAGTGGTTTCCCGCAGTGTCAGGCCTTAACTGTTTTGAGTAACTTCTCGATCATATCCGTAACTTTTATATTTTCCGCCTCGGCTTTGAAGTTGAGAATGATGCGGTGTTCCAGAACCTGACGGCAAACTGAACGAACATCTTCAACCGTGGCGGCAACTCTGTTATCCAGCAGAGCTTTGGCCTTGGCACCGAGAATCAGATATTGTGAGGCCCGTGGTCCGGCGCCCCAATCTATCCATTCCTTCACGAAATCCGGTGCGCTTCCATTCTGGTTGGGTCGGGTGCTCTGCACCAGCTCAACGGCATATTTTGCGACATGCTCCGAAACCGGAACTTGTGGCACCAGGTCCTGAAACGCAATGACCTGTTTGGCGTTGAGCACGGGTTTCAAGACGGGCAATTGCCCGGAAGTGGTTGAGAGTGCGATACGGATTTCCTCTTCCTTGCTTGGGTAGGAAACGTTGATGATGAACATGAACCGATCGAGTTGGGCTTCGGGCAGAGGATAGGTTCCTTCATGCTCGATAGGGTTCTGCGTGGCGAAAACCAAAAAAGGCTGGTCGAGTTCGTAGGTGTTTCCGCCAACCGTCACCTTTTTTTCCTGCATGGCCTGGAGCAGGGCGGCCTGGGTTTTGGGCGGAGTGCGATTGATTTCATCTGCTAGGATAATATTGGAAAAGACCGGTCCCTTGATAAACTGGAACATCCTTTTTCCTGTCACCGGATCGTCGTGCAGAATGTCGGTGCCGGTAATATCGGAGGGCATCAGGTCGGGAGTAAACTGGATGCGGCTGAAATTCAGGCTGAGAGCCTGCGACAGGGTGCTCACCAAAAGAGTTTTTGCCAGACCGGGAACGCCGACAAACAGGCAGTGGCCCTTGCAGAACAAAGCGATCAAAAGATCTTCAATCACCTCGTCCTGCCCCACAATGGCTTTGCGGATTTCCTGTACGACTTCGCTTTTTGCCTTTAAAAGTTCCTGCGCCAGCTCCAAATCTTTCATCAATAATCTCCCTGATCAATCAATATAACTGAACTGCTGCGCTTGCAATTCTTTTTCCCGGGTTAACCCTAACTTGTCGTAGACATGGATCAGCCGCATATGCACGAAAGGGTTGAAGGGGTTGATGCGTACTGCCTTTTCAAAATAAGTCCGAGCTGCTTCATACTCCCGATTGGAAAAGTACAATTCTCCCATATTAACAAGACTGGTATGAAATTCCGGGAAAAATGTCAGGCTTTTCTTTAATAGATCCTCCGCTTCATTATACTTCCGGGTTTGCAGGTAGGTCCCCGCAAGCTTGTTGAATAATACCGGTGAATGGGAGGACGATTCACCCACCGCCTTTTGGTATTCAACGATGGCGGCTTTAAAATGGTCTCTGGATTTAAGAATATCCCCCAGATAGGTCAGATCGCGTGCTTTTTTGGATTCGAGTTCTGCATACTCTTTGTCTTCCAGTCCTTTTCTGTTTTTAAATTGAGGGCTCAGGGTTTTAATTCCCGGAATATTTTTAAGTTCCAGATTTTTCGCCCAGCTCTCCCAGCTTTTCTGAAACTCTGCTAGGTCCTGCTCCACATGCTTGATGAAGATGCCTTCAAATTCTGTCTCGGAGGCAAGGTCTTCCAGCATTCGCACAAAAATATCGAGCCCTTTAGTCGTTGCAAGGTACTCCATCATGGAAGAGACTTCCGCATAAGCCAGTTGCACGTCTTCTGCAGTTTTCAGTTTTGCGAGAGAAGGCATCATTGCCTCCAGTGGTACCCGATAATTATTTTTTAGGGCGTTGGAAAGCACCGTCTCCATGATGGGCGAAAGATATTTTTTCTCGCCACGCCATTGCGTCTCCAGATATTTTGCAATGCCTTCGTGCATCCAGAGAGGCAGGTGGTTGCGGCTCTTCTTGGTCAAGAGATAATGAACATATTCATGGCTAAGAGTGTCCATCCAGTTAAATCCGCGAACCAGCGAGCCAGGAGATATCATCATAATGCGGTGATATTTACAGAGTGCCACCGTTCCTGAAGTGAGAATATCCTTGAGCGTCAACGGGGAAATTTGTGAGAATGGTTGCCGATCCGGATAAATTTCCACCAGCACTTTTTGTTCAGGATAATAATTTAAAATTTTACCCAGAGCGTGATAAGACTTCTCCAGAGCTTCTTCTGCATAATGGATCAAGATTTCGTCAGGGCCTTCTTCAAAGCGAAAGATAAAGTGTTCGCTTTCTCTGGAAATAAAATTTTTGGAAGCCTTGCGGGTGGCATTGACATGATCTTTGAATTCCTTAACCTCTTTAAAGTTGTCTCCGACGTGGCGAAGAATTTTCCATGAGCGTTCATAATTGCCTTTCATGAATTCAATGCGGGCCTGAAGAAAATGAGCATCCCCGGATTCGGGATGTTCTTTTAAAAGTTGTTGTGAAAGTTTTTCGGCGGAGGCGATATCCCAGTCCTGCACCAGTTGATAGCCTCGGTAAACCTCATCGGAAACCGGCAGCGAAGCAAAACCCTTCTCTGATCCGATAAGAAGCAGAACAAGCGCCAATAAGATTTTAAAATGATTTTTCACTGCACCAGTTCCTTGTAATACTCGTTAACCATGCGTTCGTAATTTTTTGGTGTTTGTTTCTTCATGGCATCTAAAATGTCTTCACGAAAAGCGCTGGGAACTTTGTACTGATCCTCAGAGGGAAGCTGCACTTTTTCTTTTTGCATGCGGACAGAGCCTCCGCGACGGGAGTCTCTCCTGCTCCCGGTTCCCAGCCTGAGCGGGGTTTCCTGTTTGCCCTGCTCGGACATCTGGGTGCCGGAGTTTTTGATTTCATTTAACATTTTCCGGGTCTCCTCAAGGGATTTCAAAGCTCTGTTCTCCGAGTCCATACTCCTTTGAACCTGCTGAGCATTCAAACGCTCCTGGGCGTTTTCGAGATTCCTTTGTGCATCGCCCATGTTCTGGGAAAGTACGGGTGGCAGCAGGGGGTTCTCCTGATTCATCTTGTTGAACAAGTCCTTCATCTCTTTAGCCTGCTGGCTCATTCCCTGTTCCTGTTTGGACAGTTGCTCCAGTTTGTTTTTTTCCTTGTCCGTGAGAAGCGACTGGCCGCTCTTTTCAATGGAGCGTTTCAGGGAACCCAGTTTTTTCGAAATCTCTGCGTTCAGCCGGGTGACTTCCCGCAAGTCCTGATTCAGCCGATTGCCAATATCTTCCCTGAGGTTGCGGTTGGTTCGCGTGCTTCCCTGCCAGCGGAATATTTCAGGATAAGTATTTTTAAATAGTTGATTGAACTCGTTCAAATCGTTAAGTTCGGTCAATTCCTTCAAAGTTTCATAGTTCTTCTCAATCTGGGGAAGGTTTTCTTTGAACTCCTGAAAGCCCCGGGTTCCGAGGTTGTCCAGCTCAATGATAGGTTTGGATAACTGTCTGCGGGTTTCATTCAGCGCTTTGAAGTTGTCTCCTAAATCGTCACTGAGGCTTGAGTCTATGGTTTTTTGATTCAGGGATTTTATCTTTTGCCTGATTTCTGCTTCCTCCTGCATTAACTCACGTGTCTTTATCATGGCCTTGTGTTCATCCAGATACTTTGAATCTTCTTCCAGAAGATTCTGGATGGCGGTCACATCTTTTTTCAATTCATCAAAGAAACTCTTGATCAAAAAATCAAACTGTCTGGCCTGATTTGCGCGCAGTTTCTGGTTGATTTCCGAGGTATTTTTGATGACCTCTTTTTGTTTTTTCTCCAAAGACTCGAGTTTCGCCACAGATTCATTGATCTGCTCCATAATCTGGTTGTCGACCAGAGAATCCATGGATGACTTCGCTTGATCCAATTGGTTCGCCAATTCCCTCAGGTCTTCAGCCACTTTTTTGAGTTGTTCCATGGCCTCATCCATCTTGCCCTGACGGGCAAGGTCCTTGATTTTCTCCAGCGAAGCCATAGTCTCTTCGAGGTTCATACTTTTATAAGCTTTGGAGTTGAGGAACTCATCCGGTGATGATTGGTTTTGTCGCGACAGTTTGTCCATCAATTTCTGCAGAGTTTGTTGAATTTCATTGAGCTTGGACTTGAGTTGATTGGACGTCAGAGGAGATTTTTTATCGCGAATATTCTCGAACTCTTGCTGCAGGGCTTCGGTTAATTTTGACAATTGGTTTTCTAGGTCCATGACCTGATCCATTTTCTGACGGTTGGTCATTTTGATCAGGTAAAGGATGTCCTGCTCCAGATGAGTGACCATTCTGCCATTGAGGTTTTCAACCGAACCCGTTTGAAAGCTCGCTGGCGTGGGTTTCAAAATCGTTCCCTGTATTTTATTGAGGGTGTTAATTTGATCTTCGCGGATGCGGGTCAACCCGTTAATGATGCTATCTAAAAGAGTGAGGTAAGGCTGGGGAAAATAATCAAAGTCCTTGGCCTGGTCTTTAATGCGCTGGGCAAGGCCAATAATGTCAATCAACGCATCGGCATGGGAGGCCAGAAGCTTTTTACCATATAGTGCGTCGGTGGTGCTGGTTTTAAGAACCTCGCCTTCAACAAGGCCATTTGCCAGAAGGGCAATCATCTTTTCCGATAACTCTTCCTGCAGGCGTACCAGATTTTCCTGCTCCTTTCGGCTGTCAAAAATAGTGAAACGGTAAATTTCCGACTGCCCGGTGTTAGGACCCGTGACGTTATCGTTATCCTTGATTTCTAAATAATATTGGACGATATCTCCGGCTTGAAGGTTTTCCAGGGAGAGGCTCCATGCAAAATTTCCCGTCGAATCCTTTTCCGGCTGTTTGAAACGTTTGACGCTTTTTGTCAGGGTGGTGTCGTTGATCTGGGCGATCAAGTCGATTTGGCGGATGCCAAAATCATCGTGGGCTTCATAAAACATTTGCACAGTGTCAGTATCATAATAAACCGGCTTGGGGTTGGCCGGAAACAAAATCACCTGAGGCGACTTGTCCTGCTCAAGCTCAATGGAATATTTTTCTTCCAGAAGAATCTTTTTCCCGTCTGGGGGTTTTACTTTGAACTGGTAATGGCCTTTTTCGCGAAGCATGAAAGAACCCTTGAGGTTTTTAAAGTCGCTCACATCCATTAAAAAGTGGTCGCGGTTATTCACCACCAGTTCGGCTCCGTCGACAGGCAGGTTGCTATTGCCTTTGATTTTTACTTCGGTTCCCGGCAAAGCTTTGACGGAACCCTGCTTAATGATTTGTCTTTTCAATTGCGTGTAGGCGGGGAACTCCAGCGTCAAAGACAAGTTGTCAATATGATAGTCAGCCCGACTGCTGACCGGTTTGGCATCTATTTGATTTTTGTTTTGCAGGGCTTCGGTCTGGGCCAGTTCCTGTGAGCCGGCCTGTTTCCAGAAATCAGGCAGTAACGTGGCAGCTGTGATTAACGCAAGAAGGGTCATCAGGAACATGTTACGTGCGGGAACGGCTTTTTGTCCGCTGATCACTGAATCGGGATCAAACCCCTGAATTTCAGATTGCGTACGCTGGAGCTGTTCGCGAATGAAAGATAAGTAAAAAGGATTTCTTTGATGATCTGTTAAGTGACGTTCCAGTTGTGAGGCATTGATCATGGAATTGTTCAGTTCCGGATATTTCGTTTCGGTCAGAAGCGCGGCCTGATCCCGATCTATTCGGGCAAACCCGCAGGTGGTAGTGAGTCCCCAACCCACTAAAATTATGACCAACCCGGACCAACCATAACTCAACAACGGGGATTGGAAATACAAATGCAGGCCGATGGTCAGAGTGCACCCGGCTAAAACGGTTAAGACTGTATAGATGAACTGAATGGCAAGAACCCGGTTCCATTTGGCCTGAACCCGGTTGAGAAAGTGGTGGATTTTTGAATAGGTTTCCATAGATCACTGAGAATAATTCAACACCCTCCTATTTTATTACAGCCAAGCAGTGAATCCCAATGAATAAACCGGTTTGCGGCTTTTTAGAAACCCGGTTAGTCAGGCTGGTGTTACTCTTTTAGACTGAAAACAGGGGCTATTTATGGACAACTCACAAAAGGAAGCTTATATTAGTAGGACTATAACCGATGAGATTAGCATGAGAGCAACTTCACACAATAAAAAGCGCTTGGCGATTGCCATTTTACTGGCGGTGGGTTTTTTGTTCATGTCTTCGGCTTCCATTGCGATGCCCCTACATATGGACGAGTGCACTAGCCAGACCATTTGTGATAAATGCTGTCTCATCAGTGTGCCTAAACTTTCAGGCTTGCAGTACGAGTATTCCTTCTCCGCTTGTACGGGCGATGCTTTGGCATCTGAGCCCGACTCAATCCCATTACCTTTCGACCACCCCCCACAATAACTTTTCCAATTTGTTTTAGTTGCTCCATCCTGCTATTGGCCCGATTTGGCTAACTTTTGAGCCTATGCTGGTTTTGCGGGTTGGAGAAAAATCAACTCCATGCATTGGAAGAGGTAGTTATGAAATCCATTCGGTTTCTTATATTCCTTGGAATGCTAATGATAGCGTTCCCGGGTTCAGGTAGCGCACAGGAAAATTCGTTCAAATCGGTTCTCAAGAGTTTTATAGATACAGCTTTGAAAGACAACCCTGAGATAAAAGAGTTTCAAAATCGCATCAAGGCGGCTGAGGAAGTTCCCTCTCAGGTGAGTTCTCTGGACGACCCGATTCTGCAATTTCAGTTGATGAATTTGCCGGTCGATACGTTTGACTTTTCTCAGGAGAACATGACGCAAAAACTGTTTTCTCTTTCCCAAAAACTGCCTTATCCCGGAAAGCTGGGGCTGAAGGTGGAAATCGCGGAAAAAAATGTAGACATCTCAGAGCAGGATCTGGAGGAAGTCAGGCTGGCCATCACTCGTGATGTGAAACTGGCGTTTTATGAATTGTGTTTTGTTCTGGAGGCGACGAATATCACGCAGGAAAACAAAACACTTCTGGAGCAGTTCATCATTATTGCCGAGTCAAAATATTCGGTGGGTAAAGGATTGCAACAGGATGTGCTCAAAGCTCAAGTCGAGTTGAGCAAGATCATGGAGCGGCTGATTGAATTGCAAAAACTGTCGGGATTCGAAAAGGCAAAATTGAACTCCCTGATGAACCTTTTGCCGCAGGCGCCTTTGACGATTCCGCATGGCATTGTCAAAACGAACTTCAATTTTACCGTAGAGAAACTCCAAGCCACCGCCGAGAAGCATCGACCCTTGCTGTCTAAAATCCTTTCTATCAAAGAGCGTTACGGGTCCTCAAAAAAGCTGGCTGAGAAGGAATATTATCCTAACTTCAATGTCGGGTTTAAATATGGTCAAAGAGAAGGGAACAGCCAGATAGATCGCGCGGATTTTGTCTCGGCTTTTGTCGGGATCAATATTCCCATCTGGTACAAAACCAAGCAGTCTCGCCGTGTTTCCGAAACGGCTTACAAGGTGGAGATGGCGGGTGAGACCTATAACAGGGCCAAAAATCAAATCTTCCTGAAGATCAAGGAGCTGGTTGATAAGGAACAGCAAGGAAACAAAACCCTCCAGTTGATTGCGCAGGGGATTCTTCCCCAGGCCCGGCAGTCTCTTGAATCGGCACTCGCTGGCTACAGTGTGGATAAAGTAGATTTTCTGACCCTGTTGAGTAATCAGGTGACGATGTTCAATTGGCAGATCAGATATCACCGTGAGTTGACGGATTATGAAAAAAATCTGGCAGAAGTTGAACACAGTGCCGGGAAGAATTTATTTTAACGCATAACCGATGGTTGAAATAGGAATCGAGTGATGAGCGAGACAAATCATGAAAATGAAATCCAACATCTGGAACCGGTAAAAGGCGATCCGTTAAGTGATGACATGAATCGGGAGGATGTCCTGTTCCCGATGGAGCGTATTGAGCGGAACGTCATGTTGAAAAAGAAAACCGGGCTGAGTGTCCTGCGGGTCTTTTTGCTTTGCGCCTTGTTGGGAGGTGTCTTTCTCCTGGGTTTTGGAACCCGACCGGAAGTGATGTCTCAGTGGGTCGATGAGGGCAGAAAATGGATGCAGGTTGGAATTGAAAAGGTAAGGCCTGCCGCTGACAAGATGTATGGCAAGACGGTGGAAATGGTGGACAAGGTTCATGCCCCGACGGCCAAACCCACTGACAGTGCGCTTACGAAAATGAAACCGGGGAGAAAAATCAAACACTGGCAGGCTCCGATGAATCCCAATTTTATCTCGGACCGTCCCGGTAAGGGCCCGATGGGAATGGATTTGATTCCCGTCTACGAGGATGAAATGGGAGGGGCAGTATCCATTAATCCCACCATGGCGCAAAATATTGGGGTTAAAACAGAGATTGTGAAAAAACGGATCTTGAGCCGGGAAGTTAGAACTATCGGGCGGCTGACTTATGATGAAAGGTTGATCCATCACATTCATACCAAATACGGGGGGTGGATCGAAAAAATGTATGTCGATTTTACCGGACAGGAAGTGAAAAAGAATGATCCTCTCCTTGAGATTTACAGCCCTGAACTGGTCACCACTCAGGAAGAATTGATTCTGGCTTTGAAATATCAGGAGTCCCTGAAGGGCAGTGCCTTTCCAGAAATCAGCCGGAGCGCCAAAGGACTGGTGGATTCCACTCTAAGACGCTTGGAATTGTTTGATGTGCCCGAGCACCAGATTGCAGATTTGATCAAGAATCAAAAAGTTAGCAAAACCATGCATATTCATTCGCCGGTCAAAGGAGTTGTCATGAAGAAAAATGCCCTCCATGGAATGCATGTCCAGCCTGGAATGAATTTGTACGTGATTGCCGATCTCTCGAACATTTGGGCCATTCTGGATATTTATGAATATGAAGTGCCCTGGATCAAGCTGGGACAGGAAGCGGAGATGAACCTTTCCTATTTTCCGGGAAAAAAATTCAAGGGCAAAGTGACTTTTATTGACCCAATACTGGATTCCAAATCCCGCACTTTAAAAGTGCGTATGGAGTTCCCCAACCCGAGCGGAGAACTGAAACCGGAAATGTATGCCAACGTCACCCTTAAATCTGAAGTGGCTCGGGAAGAATTGGCTATCCCTGAGGAAGCCGTGATTTATGCGGGGGATAAAACCACTGCCATTGTTCAAAGTTCTTCCGGCGCATTCGATTCGCGGGAACTGAATCTGGGAGTAAAAACACAGGGGTACGTTCAGGTTCTAAAGGGATTGAAAGAAGGAGAAAAGGTGGTGACCTCCTCGGTTTTCCTGATCGATTCTGAAAGTCGGCTTAAAGAGGCGTTAAATAAAATGCAAAATAAGAGGGCGGATGTGAAAATGCCCGACAAAAAAAATGGGGACAAAAAACTCTTTTTAAAAGAGGAGCCGAAGAGCTAAAAGGCAGCCATTTAGCAGGTGAACGTTATGATAAAACATATTATCGGGTTTTCTTTAAAGAACCGTTTTCTGGTGATTTTGGTTGCCGTTTTCGTGACTGCATGGGGTTTCTACTCCATGAGTCGTACGCCCTTGGATGCCATCCCGGATTTGAGTGATGTTCAGGTTATTCTCTTCACTGAGTTCCCTGGTCAGGCGCCTCAAATTGTAGAGGATCAGGTCACTTACCCTTTGACGACCGCAATGCTTTCTGTTCCCTTCGCGAAAGTGGTGCGGGGATATTCATTTTTTGGTCTTTCCTTTGTATACATCATTTTTGAAGATGGAACGGATATGTACTGGGCCAGAAGCAGGGTTCTGGAACAGTTGAATTTTGTGTCCGGGCGTTTACCTCCAAAAGTCAGCCCGACATTGGGGCCAGATGCCACGGGTGTTGGATGGATTTTTGAATATGCGCTGATAGATAAAACCGGAACCTACGATTTGTCTGAATTGCGTTCTATCCAGGACTGGTATCTAAGATATGAACTGCAAACCGTTCCGGGAGTTTCAGAGGTTGCCAGCATTGGCGGTTATGTCAAGCAATACCAGGTTGAGGTTGATCCTAATAAATTAGCGGCCTACAACCTGCCCTTGAACAAAATCGTGACGGCTATCAAACGAAGCAACAATGATGTGGGCGGGCGTTTGCTGGAAATGTCTGAGACAGAATTCATGGTTCGAGGCCTGGGCTACATCAAGAATCTGGAGGATATCAAGAGCATACCGTTGGGGGTGGATCAAAAGGGAACACCTGTTTTGATAAGCGATGTTGCTCGTGTCCGTCTGGGGCCGGAGCTGAGACGAGGAATCGTTGACTTGAACGGCGAGGGTGAAGTGGTCGGTGGTGTTGTCATCCAGAGATTCGGAGAAAACGCTTTGGAAGTTATCCAGAACGTTAAAAATAAACTGGAATCTTTAAAGTCTGGTTTGCCGGAGGGGGTGGAAATTGTTCCGATGTACGACCGTTCGGGGTTGATAGAAAGAGCGGTCGACAATTTGAAAGAAAAGCTGATCGAAGAAGGTATTGTTGTATCCATCATCTGCATTTTGTTTCTTCTGCATCTAAGGTCGGCATTGGTCGCGATCATCACCATTCCTTTAAGCGTTTTGATGGCCATCATTATTATGAATCAGCAGGGATTGAACGCCAACATCATGTCTCTGGGTGGTATTGCAATTGCTATCGGCGCGTTGATCGATGGTGCCATAGTCATGATTGAAAATGTGCACAAACATCTGGAGCGCGATCGCGGGAAGAAAGACCATTGGCAGATTATTTATGAAGCCGCCTCAGAAGTCGGGCCGGCACTGTTTTTCAGCCTGTTGATCATTACGGTATCATTTCTTCCTGTCTTCACCCTTCAGGCGCAGGAGGGGCGCCTTTTTTCTCCTCTGGCTTTCACCAAAACCTACTCCATGGCCAGCGCCGCGATTCTTTCGATCACTTTGATTCCGGTTTTGATGGGATATTTTATTCGCGGCCGTATTCTGCCGGAACGGTACAATCCTCTCAACCTTTTGTTCATCTGGTTGTTCAAACCTTTCATCTGGCTTGCGTTGAGGATGAAGGTGCTGGTGGTGGTTCTCGCGTTGCTATTGGCGGTCGTGACCACTATTCCCTTACAGCGGCTGGGTTCCGAATTCATGCCTCAATTGAATGAAGGGGATTTGCTGTACATGCCCACCACCCTGCCGGGAATTTCGATCACCAAGGCGAAAGAGCTTCTGCAACAAACGGACAAAATTATTAAGACCTTTCCAGAAGTGCATCATGTCTTCGGGAAAATAGGACGCGCGGAAACGGCGACCGATCCTGCTCCTCTCAGCATGGTGGAAACGAGCATCACCTTGAAGCCGGAATCGGAATGGCGAGAAGGTATGACCACTAAAATGTTGATTGAGGAGATGGACGCGGCTTTAAAGATTCCCGGTGTCACCAATATCTGGACCATGCCAATTAAGAATCGCATTGACATGTTGTCTACGGGAATCAAGACCCCTGTTGGTATTAAAATTGCCGGAAATGATTTGGTTGTGCTGGAAAAACTGGGAAAGGAAGTGGAGCGCCTTATAAAAAATATTCCGGGGACTGCCAGCGTGTTTGCAGAACGGGTTGTGGGGGGGAACTATTTTGATTTTGAAATTAACCGGGAAGAGGCTTCCCGCTATGGACTTACGGTCGGCGATATTCAGGATGTCATCCAGACTGCTATCGGCGGCATGAACGTGTCGACCATCATCCAGGGACGGGAACGTTATCCGGTCAATGTCCGTTATCCTCGCGGACTCAGAGATGACTTGGACAAACTACAGCGAGTGCTGATTCCCACACCGGGTGGGGAGCATATTCCAATGGCACAGGTCGCCAAAATCTCCATCAAAAAAGGTCCGCCTGTCATAAAGAGCGAAAATGCCCGGCTCAATGCCTGGATATATATCGACTTGAAAGATATTGATGTGGGCACCTATGTGGAACAGGCGAAAATAATTGTCAATGAGGGACTGGAGCTTCCTCCCGGGTACAGCTTGCTATGGAGCGGCCAGTATGAATATATGGAGCGTGCCAAGGAACGTCTGAAGGCTGTGGTGCCGTTGACCTTGTTGCTCATTTTCCTGTTGCTGTATTTGAATTTTAGAAGAATTGCCGAGACGGTTATTGTTATGCTCTCCTTCCCTTTGGCGTTAATTGGAGGGGTCTGGATTTTGTATTATCTGGAATACGATTTGAGTGTTGCTGTGGCGGTGGGTTTCATTGCGCTTGCCGGGGTGGCGACGGAAATCGGTGTTCTGGTGCTGGTCTACGTGAATCAGACTTTTGAAAAACGCATGGCCCTTGGTGAAATAAAAAATTCCACGGATGTGCTGAAAGCGGTTTTGGAAGGAGCCTCTTCAAGGATTCGTCCCATCATGATGACAGTCATTTCTACGGTAGGCGGACTCATCCCTATCATGATAGGAACCGGCACTGGCTCTGAAGTGATGAAACGGATTGCTGCGCCAATGGTGGGAGGAATGGTCTCCGCGACATTATTGAATTTGATCATTCTTCCGGCACTCTATGCCATGGTTCTTCAGTTTCGTTTTGCCAGAAGAGGGCCGGTCATGGAAAGCAGTTATTCAGAAAAGCGAGAGTTAACTTCCGTCAATTAAAATCGGATCAGGTATCCTTGCCTTTGTTGCGCAGTGAATCGAAGAGGTCAAAGGGAATAGGGATATAAGTATGTGTGCCGTCACCGCTTGAAAGATCCAGCAGTGTCTGAAAAAAACGCAGTTGTAATGCTGGCGGGTGAGCGCCGATCAGGTCGGCGGCATCACAGGTTTTCTGTGCCGCTTCAAACTCACCCAGAGCGTTGATGACTTTAGCTCGTCGTTCACGCTCGGCTTCTGCCTGTTTTGCCAGAGCGCGTTGCATCTCCTGCGGTAGGTCGACATTTTTGACTTCTACATTGGCGACCTTAACTCCCCAAGGCTCTGTTTGCTCATCAATGACTTTTTGCAGATGGGCGTTGATCTCTTCTCGGTTGGAGAGCAGGTCGTCCAAGGTGCTCTGCCCCAAAACACTTCGCAAAGTAGTTTGCGAAAGCTGGGAAGTTGCGTACAGATAGTCTTCCACTTCAATAATCGCTTTTTTGGAATCGACGACACGGAAATAAAGCACTGCATTGACCTTCACCGTTACATTGTCTTTGGTGATGATGTCCTGAGGCGGAACATCCATGACCACGGTGCGCAAACTGACCTTGACCATTTTCTGGACTCCGGGCACAACGATGATGATTCCCGGACCTTTGACCTTCCAGAATCTTCCGAACAGGAAAATCACTCCTCTTTCGTATTCACGCAATACCTTAAACGTACTGAAAAGCAGGACGGCGAGTAATATTAGCGGGGTCATTAGAAAATCCATAATGGTTCTCCTGATATTATTGGACGGTAAACTCAATGATAACAAGTTTTGCAGGTCAAGTCCGATTAATTAGTGGGTGGACACTCTCCGTGCTCAACTACTACAAATCAGAATATTAAGGACTGAGTTCTGCTGTCTAGAAACTCAGGAATTCTCATTCCCTTGGTGGGATGAATCGTCTTCCGGTTGGGGGCTTACCCACGTAAAATCAATAGGATTAGGGGGTAGAATGCGGTACAATGCAAATATTCAAACTCAGATTTGCAAACAGGTTTTCTTGGGATGGAAAACTATGTTTAATTTTCCAATCGTGACTTTTAAATGAATTTCGACTCCTACAATCCAGAAAATTTCTACGATGAATTTTTTGAGGCATCCGGCCAACCTAGAGCTGAAGTCAAAAAATTGGTCGATCGAATCAACTCATTTTCCAAAAGAGAATTATCTAATCGACAAAAAGCTGCTGAATCGGCTTTTATGCAGATGGGAATTACTTTTGGGGTCTATGGGGATACAAAAGGGCTGGAAAAAGTTTTTCCCTTCGACATCATTCCCCGGATCATCAATGCTAGCGACTGGAACTTGATTGAGCGGGGGGTGACGCAAAGGGTTTTCGCTCTCAATAAGTTTATTGATGATGTTTATAACGATCAAAAAATAATTAAAGATGGAGTGATATCTAAGGAACTCATCCTGTCCTCTGTAGCATATCGCAAAGAATGCGAGGGATTGAAACCGCCAAAAGGGATTTGGTGCCACATAAGCGGGATCGACCTTGTAAGAGATGATAAGGGGAATTTTTTTGTTCTCGAGGACAACCTGCGCTGCCCTTCTGGCGTTTCTTATGTGCTGGGTAATCGTACGGTTATGAAGCAAACTCTCCCGGTTGTTTTCGAGTCTTTGCCGATTCGACCGGTTGACGACTATGCCAGCCGCCTTTCTGATATGCTTCGCAATCTGATCCCCGATTCAGTAATGAAGCCCAACATCGTCATCCTCACTCCCGGCATTCATAACTCAGCTTATTTTGAGCACTCGTTTCTGGCTCAACAAATGGGTGAGGAACTGGTTGAGGGCCAGGATCTGGTAGTTATGGATGATTTTGTCTATATGCGGACCACAAAGGGTTTTGAAAAGGTAGATGCCATTTACAGGCGGATTGATGATGAATATCTGGACCCGACCGTTTTCAACCCGGATTCATTGCTGGGGGTTCCGGGGATCATGCAATCCTACCGTGCGGGAAAGGTGGCATTGGCCAATGCCCCGGGGGCGGGTATTGCAGATGACAAAGCGATTTATTCATTTGTTCCGGAAATCATAAAATATTACACTGGCGAAGACGCTATCATTCCCAATGTCCCGACCTTTGTGTGTGAGGATGCAAAAGAGCGTCAACATGTTATCGATAATATCGCAGACTTTGTTGTTAAAACCACCCATGGTTCGGGAGGATATGGGATGTTGATCGGCCCCTTTTCTACCAGAGAGCAACAGCAGCAAATGATCGAAAATATCCAAAGGGAACCCCGCAATTATATTGGCCAGCCGGTGGTTCAGCTTTCCCGTGTTCCTGTAATCGTAAAAGATCATTTTGAAGGTCGGCATATTGACCTTCGTCCCTATGTTCTTTATGGGGATGAAATTTATGTTTTACCCGGGGGATTAACCCGGGTCGCATTGGAGAAAAACTCTCTCGTGGTGAATTCGTCCCAGGGCGGGGGCAGTAAAGACACCTGGGTTCTAGCATATGAACCAATTTAGATTCTGGTAAGAAGAGGGCTATGTTAAGTCGAGTTGCAAATTCAATTTTTTGGATGAATCGTTATCTGGAGCGGGCGGAGAATATTGCGCGACTGATTGAAACCCAGTTGCATATGATTTTGGATTTGCCTTCTTTAAGAGAAGACCCCAATGCATGGAAACCGCTGGTGGATATTACGGGAGATGATGAATATTTTTCCGAAAAGTTTGGTTCTCCTACCCGGGAAAATGTAATGTTTTTTCACACCTTTGACAACGCTTACCCGCACTCCATCAAGTCCTGCCTGACTGCTGCTAGGGAAAGCGCAAGGTCCATCAGGGAGGTAATCCCTTCTGAGATATGGAAAATGATCAACAAGCTCTATCTTGAAGTTGCCGGAATGGGAACGAGCTTTAAAGCTTTTAAAGACCCGCACAAATTTTATTCTGATATCAAAATGACCAGCCACTTGATCATGGGAATTGCCTATACCACCATGTCCCGTGGCGAGGGCTGGCATTTCGCCCAGTTAGGGAGGTTTCTTGAAAGAGCCGATAAAACATCGCGGATACTGGATGTTAAATATTTTATTATCCTGCCCAGAATAGATTATGTCGGTTCTTCCATGGACAGTGTTCAATGGTCGGCACTTTTAAAATCTACAAGCTCCTTCGAAATGTACAGGAAAAGGTTCAACCTGATCAGCCCGGAGAATATTGTTGATTTTCTGGTTTTTGACCGGGAATTTCCCAGGTCAATTCTATATTGCGTCAACCACGCGGAGCAGGCCTTGTCCAGAATCATGGGTACACCAATGGGTACTTTCAACAATGAAATGGAGAGGCAGTTTGGAAAACTTTCCGGAAAACTCAATTACTCCAGCGTGAGCGAAGTCATGTCAATGGGGCTGCATCAATTTCTGGATGGTGTCCAATCTGACTTGAACGAACTGGGCGAAGCGGTTCACGAAAACTTTTTCGCGATCAAGCAAATGACAGACAACAATCGTTACGGAGTTCAGTACCAGAATCAATATCAATGACTTGTTGTTTGCAATAGGGGTGGGGTTATTATTAATTGAAATCTTTCTAAGAGACTGTAACTTGTAACATTATGGCAATTAAGGTTGCATTATATCATTTGACCCGTTATCGATACGATAAACCCACCAGGCTTGGGCCGCAAACGATCCGCTTACGACCCGCTCCCCATACACGGGCCCACATTCAATCGTATTCTTTAAAAGTTTCACCAAAAAAACATTTTATCAATTGGCAACAGGATCCTTTTGGGAATTTTCTGGCCCGCGTTATTTTCCCTGAAAAGGTAAAGGCGTTTCAGATTGAAGTAGATCTTGTAGCCGATATACGCGCTTTCAATCCATTTGATTTCTTTTTAGAGGATTATGCGCAGGCGTTTCCTTTCAAGTACGAGCCCTGGTTGGCAGATGAGCTGGAGCCTTATTTGGAGGTTAAAGAAAATGGACCACTACTCAATCAGCTTCTTCAAACCTTGCCTGAAAAGGAAAATACGACTAATGATTTTTTAGTCAACATCAACCGGGCGGTGAACAAATATTTAAAGTATGTCATTCGTATGGAACCGGGAATTCAAACCTGTGAGGAAACTCTTCAGCTAAAATCCGGTTCGTGCAGAGATATGGCTTGGCTCTTATGCCAAATATTTCGCCACCGTGGTCTGGCTACCCGTTTTTCATCGGGCTATCTGGCTCAACTAAAATCCGATGTCGAAGCTCTTGATGGACCGCCGGGGCCGCAGGAAGATGTGACGGATCTGCACGCCTGGACAGAGGTCTATTTGCCAGGAGCGGGGTGGGTGGGACTCGATCCAACCTCCGGGAATTTTGCCGCCGAAGGGCATATCCCCTTATGTTGCACCCCCAACCCATCCAGCGCGGCGCCCATTACCGGATCTATGGAAGCTTGCGAGGCCAATATGGACTTTGAAATGTCCATCGTTCGCATCGAAGAAGACTGCCGCGTGACTAAGCCTTACACCGAAGAGCAATGGGCCGAAATCAATACCTTAGGGCAAAAGGTGGATTGTGATTTGGATGAGCATGACGTGCGTCTTACAATGGGTGGGGAACCCACGTTTGTTTCTGTTGATGACCGCGAAAGCGCGGAATGGAAGATTGAGGCGTTGGGCAAAGGGAAAAAAGAACGCGGCAGCGATATGCTTTTAAGGTTAAAAGAATGCTTTGCCCCGGGCGGATTGCTGTTTCACGGACAGGGAAAATGGTATCCGGGAGAAATATTGCCCCGCTGGTCGTTTAATTGTTATTGGTCGAAAGACGGCAACCCTATTTGGAAAGACAACTCATTGTTGGCGGAGTCTGGCAAGGATTACGGTCACGATGTTAAAACCGCAGAACAGTTTATGTCTCGTCTAGCCCAATCCATGGGCATTCCTGATAAGGCTATTTTGCCTGCAAGAGAAGACGCAGGGTATTATCTTTGGAAGGAAAACCGGTTGCCCATCGAGGGTGATATCTATAAAACAGATTTGTTTGAAAAAACCGAAAGAAAACGCCTGCAAAAAATGCTGGATAGCCATCTCGCCGATCCGGTGGGTTATGTGTTGCCCCTGACTTATTCGCAGAAAAAAAAACAATGGATCAGCAACTTTTGGAAGTTTCGTTCGGATCGTCTCATCTTAGCCATTGGCGATTCTCCAATAGGATTGCGCTTGCCGTTGCACAGTTTGCCCTTTGTGCCGGGAACGGAAGAAGAAACTTTTGCAAAAAGAGATCCTTTTCAGCAAATTGGCGAGCTTTCAGCTATGGCGTATCGCTTTGTGGATTTAACGCCGGAGGAAGTAAAAGCGGCAAGCTCTAAGTCCTTCGAGAACGACCCCATGGGCTTGGTCCGACACGCACTATGTACGGAGAGCCGGGAAGGTAAGTTGCATTTGTTTTTGCCTCCAATTTCACATATCGAACATTTTCTGGAATTGGTTGGGCACATTGAGAATGTTGCCAAACAACTGGGCACCCCGGTTATCCTGGAAGGATACGGTCCGCCTACCGATCACAGGATTCAGAACTTTAAGGTCACTCCTGATCCTGGGGTATTAGAGATCAATATGCAGCCCGCCGGAAGTTGGAACGAGTTGGTTGTCATCATGCAAACCATTTACGAAGAAGCCCGGTTGGCACGGCTCACTCCCGATAAATTTCAACCGGACGGGCGGCGCACAGGCTCCGGGGGAGGACATCATCTTGTCACTGGGGCGGCAGTTCCGGAAGACAGTCCTTTTTTACGGCGTCCGGATTTGCTCAAAAGTTTAATACTCTTTTGGCAAAACCACCCATCATTATCATACTTTTTTTCATCTATGTTCATTGGGCCAACGAGTCAGGCGCCTCGTATAGACGAAGCGCGACATGAAGCGCTTTATGAGCTTGACATCGCCTTTGACCAAATTGGTGAGAAAGAACAAGTACCTCATTGGCTGGTCGACCGGTTGTTCCGCAACTTACTTACTGACCTAACGGGCAATACTCATCGAGCGGAGTTTTGCATCGATAAACTCTATAGTCCTGACAGCGATGCGGGGCGGTTGGGCCTGTTAGAAATGCGCGGATTTGAAATGGCTCCTCATCCTCAGATGAGTCTTCTCATGACGCTTTTGGTGCGGGCATGCATCGCCTGTTTCTGGAAAACACCTTATCGTTATAAGCTGATCCGCTGGGGAACCCGTTTGCACGATCAGTTCATGCTTCCTCAACGACTATGGGAGGATTTATCCGACGTGATTCAGATGTTGAACTCAAACGGATATTCTTTTCAGTTGGACTGGTTCCGGCCATTTTTAGAATTCAGGTTTCCGAAATACGGATCGACCCAAATTGGTTCTATCAAATTAGAATTAAGAATGGCGCTTGAGTCGTGGAATGTCATGGGAGAAGAACTCTATCAGGGAGCTGTGAGCCGGGGTGTGGATGCGGCGGTGGAACGCCTGCAGGTAAAAATAGAAGGGTTTATTGATTCTCATTATGTCGTTACCTGCAATGGTCGCCGCCTTCCTTTGAAACCAACTTCTGAAAATGGGACGTTTATTGCCGGTGTAAGATTTAAAGCATGGTCTTTCCCGTCCGGTCTGCACCCAACGCTTCCTATTAACTCCCCGCTTGTTTTTGATGTCATTGATATCCGCTACAACCGATCCATTGGAGGTTGTACCTATCATGTCGAACATCAGGGTGGACGTAATGAGGAAGACCTTCCCGTAAATGAGCAGGCGGCCGAAGCACGATGCCTTTCCCGATTCCAGGCTATGGGGCATTCGCCTGATAAATGTAATATCCCTCCTGTCGAGATTAACCCGGAGTTCCCTCACACATTAGACCTTAGAAAAAAAAGATCAAGTAGTTAAGGGGAGTGGGATGAAGCCTGACTATCTGTGGCATCAGGGGGATCATCCGATAGCAGAAATATTCCGCTCATCGGTGTGGGTAGCTCTTGCCATAATAGATTATTATATTGAAACAAAAAGGGTTGTTTTTATCGGCCTAAGTTTGTGCTAGTTATTATAAAATAAAAACTGTAGAAGCAGAATATTGGCGGTATTTGTTTTCAATTATTAACAATAATATCGAAACGCGAAATGTTCGGAGAAATTCTAGCACTTAATTTTGACTGTATGGGTTCCCCTTCCATTTCATTCCCAACCGGTGATGATTCCAAAGCTCTAAAAACTCCAGGTTGGGGATTTGGCTGGTATCCCAATGATGACTATGGTGCCTCCATTGTGAAGGATGGCATGGCCAAGGATACCCAGACCCTGCTGGATACACTTAAGGATGGAACCAGTTTCCGTTCCACCATGTTTATGTGCAAGGTGAAAGGGGTCGGCAGACAATATACCCAGCACGACAGCCAACCGTTTCGGCGCAGTTTTGGTGGCTATGACTGGCTTTTCTTGCACAACGGTCAGTTGGATCTGGGTGCTCTGAATGAACTTCATACCGATCCGTCTGGTGTTCTGGAACCCGTGGGCAAAACCGATTCCGAACTTGCGTTCTGTTTCTTGCTGGGTAAATTAATGGGATCGTCCGCGAAAGCCTTGACTGACATCGAAGGTAACGAGCTTTTAGCCTGGATGGAGCAGTTGGACGGAATGGGAAGCGCCGACTTCGTTATTAGTGATGGCAGAAGTATGGCTGTTTACCATGGGAAAAACTCGGAGAGCAACCTTTATATTCATAGAGTACTGCCTTCCGAAAAACCGCCCATTTTCGAGTCTGATCTGGTTTGTCTCGATCTGGAAGACCCTCGCGATTCTCTACGCACTGTTTTCATGGTCACATCCTTTCAGTTCGATGAGATTCCCTTTGATCCTATGGAGCCTGGACGACTCATCATCACTCGAAGGGGGGCCATTTACTGGGACAGCTTTCCTGCTAAAGTAAAAACCCAGGCACTGCCTATCGAATCCAAAAATTCCCTGGCGGAAAAAGAAGATGTAGACAAAGAAATGGAACTGTTTGTTTCCCAGCAGCAGGAGCAATCCCAAACAAGCGTACAAGCCATTGCCCTGGAGGAGGATGTTGTCAGCGAAAGTTTTTCGAATATCATCAATATAAAGTCTCTAACTCATGACTTGGATGGTATTCCATTAAGTTACCGGTTTTACGATATTTCCCACCTTACCGAATACAAATATTCCGTCCCTGTAGAACATAGCTCTCATACCTTTCGCCTACAACCGGTGGAAGATGCAATTCAGGAGGTGGTGCAGGCCACACTGGAACTTTCGGTCGACGGCGAAATGTTGCCATTTGAAGATGTGTTTGCGAACCATTCAATTTATTACGACATCACTAAAACCTACCCGCAGCTTTTGATTAAAATGAAAAGTCGGGTAAAAGTCTACGCCGTTCCCCTGGATGACCATAGTCCGGCAATGCGGCGCTCCCAGATTCCGCTGATGTGGATGCCCTGGCAACGGCAGATGATGCTTCCCTACTTGCTGCCTCCCGAGCTCCCGGAAACGCAATTGCGGCAGTTGAATGATTTCGCTATGAGTTTTGTGGAACGAAACGATTCCCATCTGATCGATAGCCTTATGGATATTAATAAGAAAATCTATGAAGACTTTTCCTATGTTCCCGGCATCACATTTTTGGAAACCACGGCGTTTGATGTTTTCTCAATACGAAAGGGTGTGTGTCAGGATTTCGCCAACTTATTCATTTGCCTGTGTCGCCTGCTGAACATTCCAGCGAGATACCGGGTGGGCTATATTTATACGGGAGGCGATTACGAAAACAAAATTCAGTCCGATGCCTCTCACGCCTGGGCTGAGGTGTATCTTCCATATTTAGGCTGGCGTGGATTTGATCCCACCAATGGCTGCATGGTGGCGCAGGATCATGTGCGCACTGCCTGCGGAAGAAACTATCGGGATGCCACACCCGTAAGTGGAACCATTTTTAAGGGTGGCGGTACCGAGCAACTCAAGGTCGAAGTCCAGGTCAAGGAAGTTTCCGTTTGAACCCATTTTTTTGAATCTTACCCGCCTCTTTTCTCCGAGACCTTTGCTCAACCCGAGATTACCCGTTACGGGCACGAAGGTTTAGGAAAAATACCACGTCTTTGTCGCCTTCTACCCGTGCCGGGCATGAAGAGAATAGATTTAATTATATCCGACTGGTTAATGCCTAATATGGACGGAGTAGAGCTATTTAACTCTATTAAGTCTAACCCGGGTTTTTCAGAAATCCCCTTTATTTTACTTACCAGTGTACGTGAAAAGGAACAGGTAGTAAAAGCAGCTGGGTCTGGAATCCGTCATTATGTTATAAAACCTGTGGACCCCAATTCCTTAAGAGATAAAATTTTAAGTTGTTTAGGTTGATCTCTAATCAATCTTAAAATTATCTGATAGCAGAAATAAATCCCCTAAACTATTAGCTGTTTGACTATGATTGAAATTTTCTACCGGGGCGGATTTGGTGAAATGATGGAATCTATTGAACGTCTAAAACTATCTAAAAATAAAGTAGATAGAGGAAACCAGCCTGTTATCAATTTCTTATAAAATTAGCCAAAAATACACTCTATGCTTGGTGTTCCATTCAAAAGCTGTCATTTTTTTGCAGAATAATACTTCTTGTTACTATGGTTGTGCCGGTTGCTTCTGCTCAGGCACAACCGCTTGCTGTCTCCATCCAGAATCAGGGCGATGATGTCGGAAACGTAAAGCTGGCGTTGACTCTCAAGAATTCCGGTTTCCAGCCGGTTTATCATGTCCGCCCGATGCTCCATTTTCACCACTCGATGTCTATGTTGTCGAAGATCATGCGTCTTGATACGGGCCAAAGCATCACTCTTGAAAATGACAGCCATCCCCCGGGCATGCGGGTGGGTCGGTATCCCTTGACCGCCATGGTGGAATATTGGACGCATCCGAATAGCGGGCCCCTGCAATCGATTCTGGCGACGGGCTCCTTTTTTTTCAAGGAGCCGGTGGTGTCCCAAGTGGAGGGAAGTCTGGAGTCGGCAACCGATTCGGACTCTTCCATATTGAAGGTTTTTCTCCAGAACCGTTCTGATTCTCTTAAGAATATGAGAATGATGCTGTTACTGCCACCCGGCATAGAAACGCCGGATTTTTCCGGCCTGAGGGGATTCACCCTGTACGGTGGTGAAGAAAAGAACTTTGAGGTCCGTGTTTTTCGGAGAGAAAATCAGGGACAGGATCGTTTTCTCGTCCGCTTGATGATAGAATATGGAGAAATGCTAAAACATTATTCTGGGGAGATTAACGGCACGGTGCGTTTTTCTCCCACTTGGTATTCTGTGAAGTACATGCCACATTTTACTGCTTTAGCGTTTATGGCTCTGTTTCTGCTGGGCTACTATTACAAAGTTTATAACCAAAAATAGAAGGGAGGTTTTTTATGACCCAGGCAACAGCTCGACACATATTGGTCAAATCTGAGGAAGCCTGCAAGGATTTGAAAAATAAAATTGAAGAAGGTGCGGACTTTGGCGAAATGGCGCAAGAGCATTCCGAATGTCCCTCAGGAAAAGAGGGCGGCGACCTCGGCTCCTTCGGCCCCGGCCAGATGGTTCCGGAATTCGACACGGTTGTGTTTAATGAAGAAGTTGGAGCCGTACATGGTCCCGTTCAGACTTCGTTCGGGTATCACCTGATCGAAATCACCAGCCGCAGTTAGGAGAACAATATGGCAGTCGCTACTTTTGGTGCGGGATGTTTCTGGGGAGTGGAACTGACTTTTCAAAAGACTGAGGGCGTGACATCCACTTCAGTCGGTTACACCGGCGGTACTACTTTGAACCCCACCTATGAAGATGTTTGCACCGGGCAGAGCCTACACGCTGAAGTTGTGCGGGTGGAGTATGATCCCTCGAAGGTTTCTTATGATGCTTTGCTTGATGTGTTCTGGGGGTGTCATGATCCGACGACTTTAAACCGGCAGGGCCCGGACAGGGGCACCCAATACCGCTCGGCGATTTATTTTCATTCGCCGGAACAGGAAGCATCGGCCAAAGCATCGAAGGAGAAGGCCGATCAGTCCGGTCGCTTTGGCTCAGCCATCGTTACGGAAATCACCGCAGCTCCGGAATATTATATTGCGGAAGACTACCATCAAAAATACCTGGGAAAACGGGGCATGGGTAGCTGCCATTAGCAGGAACTATTTTTCTCAATGATGGATAAGGAAAAAAGGCCCGGGTTATCCCGGGCCTTTTTTATTTTGTAGCAAAAAATACGACCCTCTAAATCCCAGTTGCCACGATACCTATTCAGGTCTCCCCATCCTATCATTAAGTAGTAGGTGAGTAAATTGTTCACCCGTCCATGAAACAAAAAAAAGGGGGGGTGCCTTCACTACTACAGCCGTTTTTCGAATCCTTTACCCAAGCACTCTAAGAAAAGCGGTGGCACCCCCTGACATCTAACCAAGGAGGACGTCATGTTTACAAAAAATCTAGGTACGCTGGATCGAACTTTGCGGGTCATTCTGGGAGTTGTTTTGATTTCCTACGGTGTTTTTACAATGGGGACACTGGGCATCTTGCTGGCAGTAGTAGGGATTGTGCCTCTGGCAACCGATTTGATGGGAAGTTGCCCACTTTATACCGTTTGTGAAATTAACACCATTTCTGATGCGGGCAACACCGGCTCCTGGACTCATGGGATGAAGCATTAAGCATTGCTGAAAAGAGCGGTACCGCACTTGAAGTCAGGTTCTACCAGCTAGCCTCGGGTGCGGGAATATTTATACAGGCAAAATGCTAGAGTGAACCAGCCGATCATAAAGCTGAGTCCGCCTAAGGGAGTGATGGGACCAAAAAAGCGCGGTCCATCGAAAGTGAGAGCATAAAGGCTGCCGCTGAATAAAACAGTGCCCGCGCTGATCCATCGGGCCGAGCGTTGCAGTTTAGGGCGGAGTTCGTCACCGAGAACCTGCATCAGGATGCCAATGGCGATCAACGCCAGAGCGTGGTAGCCTAGGTAGTCGGTAGCGGTGTGAAACGTGGCGAGTTTTTTTTCGGTCAATTGGGCTTTTAAAGCATGTGCACCAAACGCGCCGAGCATAACGCTCAATCCGGCTAAGCCCGCACCGAGCGAAACCCAGCCCAAGCCACCCCGTGACGGGGAAGCGGCTTTGTCGGTGTTCGTGTTTTCCATAGTTTATTTCAACCCACAATATTGTATCTTCGCGCTCGGTATTTTACTCCGAACTCTTTGTTGACAATATCTTCGCACTGAGCCTCATCGACATCCTTTTGGTGTGTGACGATGGTTGCTTGCACTTCCGGGATATGTTTTTTGGCTTCGGCGATGAACTCTTTAATTTTCGCATAGATACCGTTCTTGAACATGGGCAGAGGCTGGCAGATTTCGTCATAGGCCTCCGAGGTATCGGTGTTGAGACTCACTGAAATTTCATCGATCAACCCTGACAGTTCAGGGAGAATATTGCGTTTGTTGATGACGTTGCCGTGGCCGTTGGTGTTGAGCCGCACGCGTCCCCCGGCGTCTTTTATTTTTTTCGCGACCTCCTTAACAACATCCAGTCGTAATGTTGGCTCGCCAAACCCACAGAACACGATCTCTTCATATTTTTTAACATCGTCGATGGATTCCCAGACTTCTTTCGCGGTCGGTTCTCGATCCAGTTTCAGGTTGTAACCCTGGACGACGGGCCGGGTCAGTCGGGTGCAGAACGAACAATCCGCTGTGCATCGTTGCGTCAGGTTCAGGTAAAGCGAGTTGCGAATTTTATAAGATACTGTTCCGGTTTTGGCGTTCTCCCCGATTCCAAACAGTTCGAAAAAGTTGAGGGCCATGGTGCGTTTCACGTCTTCAATTTCCAGTCCGCGAATTTCTGCGAGTTTTTCGGCAGTGAAGTTCACATAGGCTGGTTCATTACGTTTGCCCCGGTGCGGAACGGGGGTCAGGTAAGGGCAGTCGGTTTCGGCGAATAGACGGTCTGCCGGAACAGTTTTTGCCACATCCCTGAGGGCATCGGCTTTTTTAAAAGTTACCGAGCCGGAAAAGGAGATATAGAATCCCATCTCAAGCGCTTTGTCGGCCAGTTCTTGATCGCCGGAAAAGCAGTGGAAAATTCCTGAATGTGCGGTCGGGTCTTTCGGGTAAAACTCCGAGAGGATAGCGATGATATCTTCTTTTGCATCCCTACTATGTATGATAATGGGCTTGTTCATTTCCCGTGCAAGCTGGATCTGTTTGCGGAAATGAGTGCGCTGTTCATCCTGTGGCGAATAATTTTTAAAGTAGTCGAGTCCGATCTCACCCAGAGCGATGACTTTCGGGTGCAGCAACAGTTGCCGCAAATGGGCGTATGTATCCGCGTCAATGGACTTGACATCGTGCGGGTGGATACCAGCAGTGGCGTATATGAAGTCATACTGCTCCGACAGTTCCATGGAGCGGTAACTGCTCTCGACATCGCAACCGATATTGACCATATATTGCACGCCGCTTTCGCGGGCGCGTTCGATCACCGCTTCGCGGTCTTCGTCATAATCGGCGACATCAATATGCGCGTGGGTATCAATAATCATCTTACTTGTATTCCCTGTCCCGGCTCCTGATCGAATCCGGCCAGCAGAATTTTTCCGTCCTTGCTTGCTGCCAGCACCATGCCCTGGGACTCGATGCCCATTAGTTTGGCGGGTTTCAAATTGGCAACGATGATCACTGTTCGGCCAATGAGGTCTTCCGGCTCATAGCTTTCGGCAATACCGGCGAGCACTTGCCGGGTCTCGGTGCCGATGTCGACTTTAAGTTGGATGAGTTTTTTGGATTTTTTAACTTTCTCCGCTTCGAGAATTTTTCCTGTTCGCAGTTCCACCTTCATGAACTCGTCAATGGTGATCTGATCATCTTTTTTCTCTTCCTTCGGAGCGGCAAGTTCAGCGAGAATTTTTTCTGCCTGTTTGTCTTCGATTCTTGGAAATAACTGTTTCGCCTGTTTTGTCTGACTTCCCGGTTTCAGTCCACCCCATTCGTTGATGGATTTCATGCCCTGTTCTTCAACGGAAGTCTCAACGCCCAGTTGTTTCATCAGGGTCTCTGTGCTGGTTGGCATGAACGGATTCAACAAAACTCCCAACACGCGCAGTGATTCGGCTGAGTTGTACATCACGGTTTTTAATCGTTCTTTACCCTCGTCAGTTTTGACGAGATTCCATGGGCCAGCCTTGTCGATGTATTGATTGGTAGCGTCCACCAATTCCCAGATCTTCTGCAGGATTTTATTGTAAGCCAGTTCGTCATAAAGTTTGCGTACATCGTCAATGACTTCCTTGGATTTGACTGCTAGGACACTATCTTCATCGCTTATCGTGGAGCGAGTAGGGATGACTCCATCGAAATACTTCTTCATCATACTGATGGTTCGGTTCAGCAGGTTGCCGAGGTTGTTGGCCAGGTCGCTGTTGAGTCTGCCTATGAGAGCTTTGTGCGAGAAGTCACCGTCCAACCCAAAGGGTACTTCGCGTAGAAGGAAGTAACGGATGACATCGACGCCGAACTGGTCGATTAAATTATTAGGCTCGACAACATTGAACAAAGACTTGGACATCTTTTGTCCGTTCACCGTCCACCATCCATGCGCAAAAATATTTTTAGGCGGTTCCATTCCGATAGCCTTCAGCATGGTGGACCAGTACACCGCATGCGTGGTGAGAATATCTTTACCGACCATATTGTGGTCGGCGGGCCAGAACCCTGATGCTTTGATATCGTCCAGTGAACCGTGAACGGAAATATAATTGATCAGTGCATCGAACCAGACATAGGTGACATATTCCTCGTCGAAGGGCAGGGGGATGCCCCAAGGCAGGCGGGACTTAGGCCGCGATATGCATAAATCTTCAAGTGGTTTATCCAGGAAACCGAGCACTTCATTTCTTCGCGAAGTCGGCAGAATAAAATGCGGATCGTTTTTAATTCGATCAACCAGCCATTGCTGATATTTTCCCATGCGAAAAAAATAATTATGTTCTTTGATTTTTTCTACTTTACGTCGGCATTCCGGGCAGTTGCCCTCTGCGAGGTCTTTCTCGGTCCAGAAGCGTTCACAGGGTGTGCAATACCAGCCTTCATAGCTGTCCTGATAAATTTCATCTTTGGAGTGGAGTTCCTGAAGAATGTCGCGGACTAATTTTTTATGCCGCTCCTCGGTGGTGCGGATGAAATCGCTGTTGGAAATATTGAGCCGCACCCAGAGCTCCTTGAATCGCCGATGCAGTTTGTCGACATGTTCTTGTGGGCTCACCCCCAGGTCATTAGCGGCCTGCTGGACTTTTTGTCCATGCTCATCAGTACCGGTCAGGAAGAAGACTTCATAACCTTCGAGGCGTTTGTAACGGGCAACCACATCAGCCGCGATGGTGGTGTAGGCATGGCCGATATGCGGCACATCGTTGACGTAATAAATAGGGGTAGTAATGTAAAACTTTTCTTGTGGCATGGAATGGTTTTTCAGCTTCAGGGTTTTTGAGGATTTTGAGGATTTTGAGGCCTCGGCGTATCTTCTGATTTTGGTAGTTCGTCGAGAGGATAGGTCATTATGCTTTCATCCTCCAGCAGAACCACGACACGCTGCTCCAGGATTTCATTTTTAAGGACTCGGCCGGGACCATCCGGCGTTTTTATCTGGCTGTTTATCCGAGGCAGATTTTTGATCAGGACTTTGTAATTATCGTGTTCATACTGCAGGCAGCACATAAGCCGTCCGCATACGCCAGAAATTTTACTGGGATTGAGTGCCATCCCCTGATTTTTAGCCATTTTTATGGTCACTGGTGTGAAGTCAGGCAGCCAGGTGGAGCAGCAAAGTGTTTCCCCGCACACTCCATAACCTCCGATGACCTTGGCCTCGTCACGTACTCCTACCTGTTTCATCTCAATGCGGTGGCGTAGGTTGGAAGCGAGGTCGCGGATCAACTGGCGAAAGTCCACCCGGCCTTCGGCGGTGAAGAAAAAAATCGTTTTGTTCATATGCGGTTGATGCACTACTCGGCTCAGGCTCATCGGTAGTTTGAGTTCTTCAATTTTATTGCTGCACAGAGTTTTAGCCTTTTCTTCAACCTGACGCATCCGGTTTTCCGCTTGGGAATCGTTGTCATTGGCGATGCGCAATACCCGGCTCTCTTGACTGTCCTTCCGGAAATTAAGGATTTTGTTTGAGGCCACCACACCCATTTTCAAACCTTGCTGAGTGTTGACCATCACCGTCATCCCGACTTTCAATCTTAAGTCACCCGGATCATAGAGTGCCGATTTAACCTGTTCGAGGACTCGTACTCCGATCACAAATTTCGGCGGTTGCTTGGCCGGAGGATTTTTAGGTTTTTCTTCAACAGTGGTATTCATAAGTTTTATGCGGCCTCACAAAATTCGATGAGCATATTTTCAAGAAATAACTGAGCATTGGCATTGCCGGACAAAGCGATCTGGGTATTACGGACGGCGGTGAATCGATCCAGCCAGGCTTTGAGACTGCGGGCTTGGGCTATCGGTATCATTCTAGCGGATAAATCTCCATTTTGGATATCAGTTTGCGCGCAACCGGAACGATAAAGGGCCAGATCGCGAATCAAACCTAATAATTCGTTCAACACGGGTTGCAGTTGTTCTGTATGTCTTGCCCAGGCTTTGGCGAAAGCGAACACGATATCCATGCGATCAAAGGACACTTTCTCCAGAACCTCCAGCAGTTGTTCTCTTAAGTTTTCTATTTCGTCAAGGTCTTCAGCCAGCGCCCGAGCTACGCTTCCCTGTGACCGGTGGACACGAAAAGCAAGTTCCGATTCTGTCCACGGTTCCCCCTCCTCTTGAGGCTGGGATTGGATGATCGTCTGGATATCTGAAGCAGCTAACCGGTGGAACTGGATTCCCTGACATCTCGAAAGCAGAGTCGGCAACATCCTGTTGGGATTCGACGAGATGAGTAACAGCACAGTAGAAGAGGGCGGTTCTTCCAACGTTTTTAAAAAGGAATTCATGGCTTGCGGATTCATGAGTTCGGCAGAATCGATCACCACAACTTTTGTTCTACCCTCATAGGGCATGAAGCCCAGTTTTTTTTGCAGCTCGCGAATTGTTTCTATTTTAATTGCGGCTTCCCGGGAGGTTGGGGTGCTTTTGACCGGTTCGAGATAGAAAAAATCAGGATGGATGCCACGCTCAATTTTTCGGCAGGATTCGCATTCATCGCAGGCATCCAGGGGATCCGTACCCTTGCAGTTGAGAGCTTTGGCTAGAGCAATAGCCAACTTTTTTTTGCCGACGCTCTCCGGTCCATAAAACAGGTAGGCGTGTGCGACACTGCTGTTTTGGAGTGCGTTGGTCAGTATTTTTTTAGGCTGTGACTGTCCCAGAATAGATTTGAATGACATGGAAAAAATATTGGATTCACCTATTCTTCCAATGATGGAGAGAAGATACAGGGAAGGGTTTCTTGTTTAAAAGATCCGGTTTACAGCCCGGTATGGAAAAGCGGAATAGCCACAACTCCTTAAAGGACTTGAACTTATCCCAAATCCACCTTTATCTTAATACAGCGGCTCTTGGGTGTAAATTAAAAAGGGCCTCGGCAAGGTTTTGTTTCGGTATTCTTGGCTCGTCTGCGACAGGATGTATAGGCCAAGGGGCATCCTGCAACTTTTCTCAATCTTTATCCTGCAAAATATTGAAATGAAGGATAGATTGGGGTTATAATTCCCGACGATTTTGTTACAATTGTTGGGATGCCCACTGATAGGATAGATTTATGGCCACCAAAGAGAAAACCAAGCGTAACGTACAGAGAAAACGAAAACCAAAAATACTGGCTGTTATCAACGATGCGTGTACCGGTTGCGGTGGGTCGCCCATCTGCATCACCGAGTGTCCGGTTGACCTTTGTATGTATGAAGTCGAGAACCCGGATGCTCCGGTTTTCAACCGTGTTCATGTAGATCCTTTGCTGTGCATCGGTTGTAAAAAGTGCATCACTAAAGGTCCGATGGACACGTTATTAGAAGGTTGCCCTTGGGATGCGATTGATATGATTCCTCTTGAAGCTTATGAAATCGAATACGGAACCCTTCCTTATTAAGTGCTAAAACCCCCATATTAAGTTTTAGTTGTGAACAGGAATGGGCCTTTAAGGCACACTCACAATAAAAAAATGCGTCCGGTTCCCGGTTTAATACCTGATAAAATGGCAATTAGGGGGAATTTTTAAGTATTTTGGTAAATTTTAACCGTAAAAATATTTTTTTGGACAACCTTAGAACGTTGAGGTATGATAAGCGCGATTTCCTGCTAGTTCCTCCCGAGCATTAAATTAATGAGCAAAAACAATGGCTTCCGTCAAGGCATGCAGATTGCGTTCAGATTGGGAACTGAGCTGACGGTAGCCACGTTTATCGGTGCAATGCTGGGTTATGGCGTGGATCGATTTTTCGATGTCCGGCCTTGGGGCCTGGCGGTCGGAGTTGTTTTGGGTGGGGCCGCAGGCAGTCTGAATGTTTACCGGGCGGCCATGCTGCTGACCATAGAAAACGACGACACAGACGACGATAACAACTCCTGATTTGGATTAGATTTAGATTATGGAAAGTCCGTTACATCATTTCGAAGTTCATAATATTATTCCTATTCATATAGCCGGGCTGGATCTTTCCATCAACAACGCTGTGGTAGCGATGTGGGTGGGATTGGCCGTTATTGCCGGAAGCTTCATGCTGGTGGTGAGCCGGGGGGTTTCTCCCATACCGGGAAAACTGCAGAGTATTCTGGAAATAGCTCTGGAATTCATACGTAGTATGGTCTATGAATTTATCGGGGAAGAAGAGGGCAAAAAATATGTTCCGTTCATTGCCAGCCTGTTTCTGTTTATTCTGGCTTGCAACCTGATCGGACTGATTCCCGGCTCCTACACCATCACCAGCCAATTGGTGGTGACCGGAGCCTTTGCCATGGGCATCTTTATTCTGACTCTGGTGATTGGGTTCGGCAAACACGGTGCGCATTTTTTTGGAATTCTGGTACCGCCGGGGGTTCCCAAGATCATGATTCCTTTAATGGTGCCTATTGAAATTATCAGTATGCTGGCACGTCCTATTTCGCTTGCGGTTCGGTTGTTTGCAAATATGACGGCAGGGCATACCGTTCTTGCGGTGCTGTTCGGGCTTGCTATGACGGGGCCGCTCTGGTTGGGTTGGTTGCCATTTGGATTTACGATTGTTATTAACGGATTGGAAATCGCAATCGCATTTATTCAGGCTTATATTTTTACAACGCTGACCTGTGTTTATATTGGCGATGTGATCAAGTTGCATTAGGGAATCTCTGAAAATTACCGGATAAATAGAGATCCCGATTAATTATTTTTTGACAAAAACTTAGGAGGGTAGAATGGGTTCAGAAGCTGCTGCATTAATTGGAATGGGATTGTGTGCCGCCGGTTTTTTCGGGGCCGCTTTGGGGATCGCTTATATTTTCGCGAAAACCATCGAGACGGTTGGGCGACAGCCTAACGCAGAGGCCCGGGTAGCAAAGTATTGCTGGATCGGTTTCGCGCTGGTAGAAGCGATTGCACTGTACGCACTGGTTATCGCCTTTATCATCATGCCGTAAAGGGGCGAAGAGCCGGGCAATTTGCAATGGCTTTATTATGCGGGCAAATATTGCCCCCATTGCTCATTGGCACCACGCCAAGTGGCCGGGCGCTATGTCTATGTTGTTGGACGAACTTTTCATAAGGATAGGATATGCCTCAATTTGAACAGGTTTCTGTTTTTGGTTCGCTGATTTTCTGGTCGGTACTTTCTTTTGGGCTGTTGTTTTTCATTCTCAAGAAATTCGCTTTTCCTCCTATTCTGGAAGCTCTGGAAATGCGTGAGAAGAAAATCCGCACTGATATGGAAGACTCTGAGAAGCTGAAAGGTGATGCGCAGCAAATCAAAAGAGAACTGGAAGAAACACTGAAAGCCGCGCATGGCAAGGCCGAGACGATTGTGCAGTTGGCCCATGATGAGGCCAAGAAGGCTCGAGAAAAAAGCCTTCAGGAAACCGAAGCAAAAGTCCAACAGATGCACAAAGACGCAGAGCAGGAAGTTCTAAGCTCGCGCAACAAGCTTCTTCAGGAGATCCGCAGTTACACGGCGGCTTTAACGATTGCTTCAACAGAGAAGTTTCTGAAAAAGGTTCTGGGCGAAGAGGACAAGAAAAGGCTTGTGGAAGAATCCATTGAACAAGTAATTCAGGAACTGGAAAAACGTCAAAATTGACGCGCTAAATTAAGGCTGAACGATGCTTGAAAATCAGGTTGGAAAAAGATATGCCGAGGCCCTGTCTGGAAGTATTTCGGATGAGACCCTGTTGGAAAAGTCTCTGGAAAGCTTAAGAGCCTTTGGCGAGGCTATGAAAACAGAAAAGCAGCTGGCGAAGTTTTTTGAGCATCCTTCCATTTCCTTGGAAAAGAAAAAGAACGTGGTTCAGGAAATATGTGATCGGCTTGCTGTGGGAGAACAAGTATCCAGTTTGATGAGCCTGCTCAATGCGAGAGGCAGGATTGTGTATCTGGGGAAAATTGTTGAATACTTTGAACAGGTGGTGGATCGCCGGTTGAACCGGATGCGGGTTCATGTCATTTCTGCTCATCCGCTGACCCCGACCAACACGGACCGTTTGAAGGCTGCGCTGAACAAGATTTTAGGGAAAACTATTTTGATCGATACCGAGGTGGATGAGTCGCTGATTGGCGGCATCATGTTGCGCATCGGAGACCAGGTGGCGGATGACACCATTCGCAACCGTTTAGAGATATTGAAACGAACAATAGAAAACGAGGAGGTAGCATAAGTGAATTTACGAGCCGATGAAATCAGTTCCATGATTCAAAAGCAGATTGAAGGCTTTGATGAGGGGATCGAGCTCAAGGAAACCGGACGGGTGATTTCCGTGGGCGACGGAATTGCACGCATTTATGGTCTCGGTGCCGCGATGTCGGGTGAGCTTCTGGAATTCCCCGGTGGACTCGCTGGCATGGTCTTGAACCTCGAAGAAGATAACGTCGGGGCGGTTCTGCTCGGGCGTGACGATAATATTAAAGAAGGTGACGAAGTCAAACGGACCGGTCGCATCATGGAAGTTCCCATCGGCCCCGAACTGATTGGTCGGGTTGTAGATGGGCTGGGACAGCCTATTGATGGCAAAGGCCCGATCAAAACAGAAAAGTTTGGCCCGATTGAAAGAGTTGCACCTGGCGTTATTGATAGGAAATCCGTTCATGAGCCCATGCAGACCGGGATCAAGTCTATTGACGGAATGATTCCTATTGGACGCGGACAGAGAGAGTTGATCATTGGTGATCGGCAAACGGGTAAAACTGCTGTCGCTATTGACGCGATCATCAATCAAAAAGGGCAGAACATGTTCTGCATTTATGTAGCGGTAGGCCAAAAGCGGTCCACCGTTGCCCGAGTGGTTAAAACACTGGAAGAACATGGCGCAATGGAATACACCATCGTTGTTTCGGCTTCAGCCAGTGACCCGGCACCGATGCAGTTTATCGCTCCTTATGCCGGATGCGCAATGGGTGAATATTTCCGAGATAACGGACAACATTGCTTGATTGTTTATGATGATCTGAGTAAGCAGGCAGCAGCCTACAGACAGTTGTCTCTTTTGTTAAGACGACCTCCGGGGCGCGAAGCTTATCCGGGTGACGTTTTCTTTTTGCATTCCCGATTGCTGGAGCGATCCGCAAAAGTCAGCGACGAGTTGGGAGCAGGTTCCATGACGGCTCTGCCGATCATTGAAACTCAGGCGGGTGACGTTTCCGCATATATTCCGACCAACGTGATCTCTATTACGGACGGACAGATCTTTCTGGAAACCGATTTGTTTTATTCCGGCGTACGTCCTGCGATCAACGTTGGACTTTCAGTTTCTCGTGTTGGTGGTGCGGCGCAGATTAAGGGCATGAAGCAGGTCGCCGGTAAGTTACGTTTGGATCTTGCTCAATATCGTGAAATGGCGGCCTTCGCGCAGTTTGGCAGTGACCTGGATGCGGCCACGCAAGCACAGCTCCATCGAGGCGAACGACTTGTTGAACTGCTCAAGCAGGGACAGTACAAGCCGTTGAGCGTGGTTGAACAGATTATTTCTATCTTTGCAGGCGTACGGGGTCTGGTCGACGATATCCCCGTAGGTGATATTCAAAAATTTGAAAGTGGTTTGCTCAATTTTATGGAAGAGAAGCATAAGGCTGTGATGGATAAAATTGCCAAATCCCAAAAACTCGATGATGAGACCGAAGCTCAGGTGAAGGCCGCTATCGAAGAATTCAAGGGGCTTTTCAAAAATTAAAATATGGCTAATTTAAAAGTAATTAAAAGACGCATCCAGAGCGTAAAAAATACGCAGCAGATCACCAAAGCCATGAAGTTGGTTGCGGCATCGAAATTGCGCAAGGCCCAGTTGGCTATTCTCGAGGCCCGGCCTTACGCGATCAAGATGATGGATGTTCTCAATCATTTGGCGGCACGGTGCAATAGTGATTTGCATCCTTTGCTGGATGTGCGGGAAGGGAACCGAACTTTGCTCCTCATCATCACTTCGGATAAAGGCTTATGCGGTGGTTTCAACAGTAGCATCATCCGTAAAACGGCCCAATATCTTAAAGATAATGTGCAGAATGAAAACTCTCTGATCGTTGCCGGTAAAAAAGGCAATGATATTTTTCAGAATCGCCCGGTCAACATCCATCAGGATATCATTGGATGGACGAAAGACTTTGACTACCTGAAAGCCCAGGGAATTGGCGAAAACCTTGCGACATTGTTTTCCGAAAAAAAAGTCGACAGGGTTTTCATGGTGTACAACGAATTCAAGTCGGTGATGCAACAGGAAGTCGTGGTTGAGCAACTGCTACCGGTTGTTCCTGAAAAATTGGCGCACAAAGATGGCACATTTGCCGTGGATTATATCTACGAGCCAGATGAAGAGGCAATTCTCGATCAACTGCTGAAACGTTATATGACGGTTGAGGTGTACCGCGCGTTTCTGGAGTCCAGCGCCAGTGAGCATGGGGCACGGATGACAGCGATGGATAGTGCCAGCCGCAATGCCGGTGAAATGATTGATGGCTTGACGTTGACTTACAACAAAGCCCGACAAGCTTATATCACCAAAGAATTGATAGAAATCGTAAATGGCGCCGAAGCTCTGAAAGGTTGATGGCGTTGAAGATACTGAATTTAATGGAGACGAAGGAATGAACAAGGGAAAAATCATCCAAGTCATGGGGCCCGTCGTAGACGTGAGGTTTGAAGGCGGTGTTCTGCCGGCCCTGTATAACGCGATCAATATTGAGCGTGCGGGAGAAGGCGGAAAAATGGAAACGCTGGTCTGCGAAGTGGCGCTGCACCTTGGTGACAATGCGGTTCGTTCCGTGGCCATGCACTCCACTGATGGTTTGGTTCGGGGAATGGAAGCCATTGATACAGGCGCTCCCATTACCGTGCCTGTTGGGGAAGAAGTGCTCGGGAGAATTCTCAATGTTGTCGGCGACCCGGTAGACAAGAAGCCTCCGGTTGAGTCTAAAGTCCGATGGAGTATTCACCGTGACGCTCCTGCGTTTGATGAGCAGGATACTAAAATGGAAATGCTCGAAACGGGTATTAAGGTTATTGACCTGCTCGAACCGTACCTCAAAGGTGGAAAGACCGGACTGTTCGGCGGCGCGGGTGTGGGCAAGACCGTTTTGATCATGGAATTGATTCGTAATATCGGTGCCGAGCATGGTGGTTACTCCGTGTTCGCAGGAGTGGGCGAGCGAACCCGTGAAGGAAATGATCTCTATCATGAAATGGTGGAGTCCAATGTTATCGACAAGACTGCTCTGATCTACGGGCAGATGACCGAGCCTCCGGGTGCGCGCATGCGTGTTGGCCTCACCGGCCTCACTTGTGCGGAATATTTTCGCGATGAGGGCGGTAAAGACGTGCTGCTGTTTATCGATAACGTTTTCCGGTTTTCACAAGCGGGTTCTGAAGTGTCCGCACTTCTGGGACGTATTCCTTCCGCAGTAGGTTATCAGCCAACACTGGCAACCGAAATGGGTAACATGCAGGAACGCATCACCTCAACCAAAAAAGGTTCGATCACATCCGTTCAGGCGATTTATGTTCCGGCCGATGACTTGACGGACCCGGCTCCGGCGACCACCTTCTCGCATCTTGATGCAACCACCGTATTGAACCGACGTATTTCTGAGTTAGGTATTTACCCGGCGGTGGATCCTCTCGATTCCACTTCACGGATTCTTGACCCGGAAGTATTGGGAGATGAACACTACAACACGGCTCGCGGAGTGCAGCAAGTTTTGCAGCGTTATAAAGATTTGCAGGACATCATTGCCATTCTGGGTATGGATGAACTCTCGGAAGAAGATAAGCTGGCAGTTTCTCGTGCCCGGAAAATTCAAAAATATCTCTCGCAACCGTTCTTCGTAGCAGAGGTTTTCACCGGTTCACCTGGGAAATATGTCAAAGTTCAGGATACCATTGAAGGATTCAAAGCCATCCTCGAAGGGCGTGGGGATGATATTTCTGAGCAGGCGTTCTACATGGTAGGCACCCTGGACGAAGTTTTCGAGAAACAGAAACAACTGGAAAAAAAATCAGCATGAGCCAGAAACTGATACTCAGCATTGTAACTCCCGAAAAGCTACTTGTCGCCGAAGAGGTCGATCAGGTCAACGCGCCTGGTACAGAGGGAGATTTGGGGATTCTTTACGATCACGCTCCGATTCTGACCAACCTGCGCTCAGGGCAGTTGTCCTATGAGAAAGATGGCGAGACCATTGCGCTGGTCGTCAGCGGTGGGTATCTGGAAGTGACGGATAATCGGGTTACTGTGTTAGCGGAGACCGGAGAGTTTTTGCATGAGATCGATCAGGAACGTGCCCAACGTGCCCACGCCCATGCCGAAAAATTGTTGAGCCAAACCGATCTTTCTGAAGAAGATTTCATCGAAGCACAGAAAAAGCTCTTCCGCGCCGTCGCCCGCCTCGAGAACAAGTCAAATAACTGATAGCTGGATAGTTTAGTCAAGTCCCTCCCTCCGACTCCCCTCTGTTTTGCAGTACAGTCAGAAATGGATTGAGAGCTTTAATAAGGGAGATGTGGAGAGTTGTGTGGCAGGTTATCAATCAAATGCGGTCATCAAAGCCAAACCCTTGGGCACCTTTAAAGGAACTGCTGAGATTGATGCCTTCTGGCGTCCTTTTATGGGTTCAGGAGTAGGAGATTTGAAGTGTGTAGACGTGAGTCTGCAAGTGGTCGATGCGTCGACCGTTTTGCTGTCTGCCAGCTGGACCATGAATGTGGGGCGGGGGATTATAACAATGGGAAAATGGGTTCTGCAAGACAATAGCAACTGGTTGTTGGCACAGGATGATTTTGAGATGCAAGAAAAATTTTAGTGATAACCTGAAAAGCGGGGGAGCTAAAGATATTCCTTTAAATATTTTCCCGTGAAAGAAGCTTTAACTTTCGCGACCTGCTCTGGCGTGCCTTCTGCCAGAACCTGCCCGCCGCCATCTCCGCCTTCTGGCCCCAAGTCGATGATATGATCAGCGGTTTTGATCACGTCCATATTATGTTCAATAATGATAACCGTGTTGCCGGCATCAACCAGTTTGTCGAGAACCTTCAGCAAATGCTCAATGTCTGCAAAATGCAGTCCGGTTGTCGGTTCATCCAGAATATAAAGAGTCCTTCCGGTACTGCGCTTGCTCAACTCTTTCGATAACTTTACCCGCTGAGCTTCGCCGCCGGATAATGTGGTGGCCTGCTGGCCGAGGCGGATGTAGTCGAGTCCGACATCGGTGATGGTTTGCAGTTTGGTTTTGATGGGTGGAATGTTGGTGAAAAATTCCTTTGCTTCCTCCGCTGTCATGTTCAGCACATCGGCAATGTTTTTCCCTTTATAAAGGATTTCCAGGGTTTCGCGGTTGAAACGCTTGCCCTGGCACACTTCGCAGGTGACGAACACATCAGGCAGAAAATGCATTTCCACTTTGATGACACCGTCACCCTGACAGGCTTCGCACCGCCCTCCCTTGACATTAAAGCTGAATCGGCCCGGCTTGTAACCACGGGCGCGGGACTCGGGAACCTGGCTGAACAATTCCCGCACAAGGGTGAATATGCCGGTATAGGTGGCGGGGTTGGAGCGAGGTGTTCTGCCTATCGGTGACTGATCAATATCGATGACTTTATCGAGCCATTGAATGCCTTGAATTGTTTTAAATGCTCCGGGCTTGTCCAGCGAGTTCCAGAAATGCTGGGCCAGAGCCTTATATAAAATATCAATGGTGAGCGTGCTCTTTCCTGAGCCGGATACTCCGGTTACACAGACAAAGCAACCGAGAGGAATTTTCACCGATATTTCTTTCAGGTTGTTTTCATGAGCCCCCTGAATGTCAAGTGTTTTGCCATTGCCCTTGCGTCGGTGTTTGGGAAGTGGAATCTTTTTCTTGCCTGATAGATATTGTCCGGTCAGGGAGTCTTTCGATTTCAGCAGGGCTTTGGGTGTGCCCGCAAAAATAGTTTCCCCACCATGAACTCCCGCACCGGGGCCAAGATCCACAACATAGTCGGCAGCACGGATGGTGGCCTCATCATGTTCGACGACGATGACGGTATTACCAAGATCACGCAGGCGGAGGAGGGTATTGAGCAGACGGTCGTTGTCCCTTTGATGCAGCCCGATGCTGGGCTCATCAAGCACATATAGAACTCCCATTAAGCTGGAACCGATCTGGGTGGCGAGACGGATGCGCTGACTCTCTCCTCCAGATAGAGTGCCTGAGGAACGGTCGAGAGAAAGATAGTTCAATCCGACATTGGTGAGGAAGCCCAGTCGCTCCTTAATTTCTTTGACGATTCTGCGGGCGATATTATGTTCCTGCTGGCTTAGTTTCAATTCCTGAAAAAATTGATAGGCTTTTCCAATGGAGAATGCCGTGAGCTCGACGATATTCAGATCGGCGACTTTTACCGCGACCGCTTCTTTTCGCAGTCGATCACCGTTGCAAGCATGGCAGGCGAGAGGACGCATATAGCGTGCAATTTCTTCACGGCTGGAGGTGGACTCGGTTTCCCGGTAACGCCGCTCCAGGTCGGGGATCACGCCATCGAAGGTGTCGGTGTAGAATTGTTTTTTACCGTCCTTTTCAAAATAATATTTTATCGGTTCGTCACCGGAACCGAACAACAAAATATCGCTAACTTTTTTAGGAAGTTTCTCAAACGCGATGCTGAGTTTGAATTTGAAATGACCGGAAATCGTATCCAGCATTTGGTGGAAATAGATGGAATTGCGTTTTTCCCAGGGCTTTAAAGCTCCATCGCGAATGGACAACTTGGGATCGGGAACGACCAGTTCCGGATCAATCACCATTTTGATTCCCAGTCCATCACATTGGGCGCAGGCTCCCTGCGGATTGTTGAAGGAGAACAAGCGCGGCTCCAGTTCGGGATAACTGATGTTGCAATAACTGCAGGCAAATTTTTCGCTGAACAACAACTCCTGCGGTTTTTCATCATCATCAAGAATAGAAACGACCAGTGAACCTTCTCCGTGCTTGAGGGCAGTTTCGACCGAATCAGCCAGCCGTTTGCCCATTTTTTCCTTGATGACCAGCCTGTCTACCACTGTTTCCAGAGTGTGTTTGAATTTTTTGTTGAGAATAATTTCCTCTTCCAGAGAGCGGACTTCCCCGTTGATTCGTGCACGCACGAATCCGTTTCGCTTCATATCCAGAATTTCTTTTTTAAACTCTCCCTTTTTATTCCGGGCGACAGGGGAAAGGATCATCACCTTTTTGCCGACAGGGATGGCCTGCACCTGATCCACAATATGTTGCACGGTTTGTGAAGTGATTTGCCGCCCGCAACCGTAACAGGAAACCTTGCCGACCCTGGCGTAGAGCAGGCGCAGATAGTCGTAAATTTCCGTCACCGTGCCAACAGTGGAACGGGGATTTTTGCTCGACGTTTTCTGCTCAATTGAGATGGCGGGCGAAAGTCCGTCGATGGAGTCGACATCGGGCTTCTCCATCAATTGGAGAAACTGTCGCGCGTAGGCGGAAAGGGATTCAACGTAGCGCCGCTGACCCTCGGCATAAATAGTATCGAAAGCGAGAGACGATTTTCCTGATCCGCTCAAACCCGTTATCACCACTAGTTTTTCTCGTGGCAGAGTGAGGTCGAGATTTTTAAGGTTATGTTCCCTTGCGCCTTTTATGGTGATGTGTTCCAGTGCCATTATGTCGGAGTACCAATCATTCTTTGAAAAGGGTGTGCCACTTTTTATCGACCTTGGTCTTGATCTCTTCCGTCATTTCAATTTCTTCCGGCCAGTGTTGTTGATAACCTTCTTCGGAAAATTTTTGCGTTACATCAATGCCCAGCCGTTCCTCCTGGAAATGGAAGTCCCGTTTCGGATCGAGGTTGTTGAAGAACTTCCACATCACGGTAGAGATATTTGTGATGTCGACATGGCCTTCCAGTACGATGACAATTTCTATAGCAGAAAAGTCAGGGTGATCGAGAAACGCATCGATGAACTCTTCACCCTGATTCGGAGCTGTTTTATCGAGAGCCACGAGCAGGATCGGGGCTTGAAGTTCTAAAATCCTGCAGGCTTTAAGTTCCTGAAATGCTTCCATCACTTTTTCCTTTGTTGGAAGCGTGTGAGTTTGGATGTGGGCAGGAGCCTCTTTGCCATAACCTGGCTCACCTTCGATTTTGGTTGTAATATCTATGCCCAGCTTTGAGCCATAGAGTGCATGGTCGGAAGCATGGTTGAGAACATCGAGAATTCCTTCAGAGAAAAACAGGTCTGTTGCAAAATCTACCTCGCTGAGTAAAAGGTTTGCCACCTCTTCATAGTCATGAACATTGACTTCGGCATCAACGGTGACGATGGTTTTGACAAAACTCATTTGGCCGAGTCCCCACAAAGCACTCATCAGCCGTCGGGATTGCATGGGGTAACGCTTGTCGATGGAAACAATGACGCAATTGTGAAAGACCCCCTCCACGGGCATATCCATGTCCACGATTTCAGGAAGTTGGGTTTTGAGTAGAGGCAGAAAGATACGCTCGGTAGCCTGACCCAGATAAAAATCTTCCTGAGGCGGTTTGCCCACGATAGTGGTCAGGTAAATAGGATCTTTGCGGTGGGTGATAGCGGTGAGGTGCAGAACCGGGTAATCACCATCCTGCGAGTAATAGCCGGTGTGGTCGCCAAACGGACCCTCCAGTCGCATTTCTGAGGGGTCGATGAATCCTTCCAGAACAATTTCGGCGTTGGCCGGAACTTCCAGGTCAACCGTTTTGCATTTCACCAGTGGCACGCTTTGCTTGCGGATAAAACCTGCGAGAAGAAACTCGTCAATGCCATAGGGCAGGGGAGCGGAAGCTGAATAACAAGATGCCGGGTCGGCACCGAGCGCGACTGCGACTTCCATCACCTTATTCTGTTTTTTATATTCATGGAAAAAATGGGCGCCATCTTTATGGATATGCCAGTGCATGGCGGTGGTTTTTTTGTCGTACACCTGCATGCGGTAGAGTCCAACATTGCGAATTTTCTTGTCAGCGCTGCGGTTGATCACGATGGGAAAGGTGATGAATCGTCCGGCATCCCCAGGCCAGCATTGTAGTATCGGGATCGCACCCAGATCGATAGCATCATTTAGATGGATGACTTCCTGACAGGGCGGATGAGCCGTGTGCAAGAGTTTAGGCGGAAACTGTGCCGCCTGTAAAAGCATGGGCAAAAGCTTGGCCTTGTCCAGCAGGGTTGTGGGAGGCGGTATTTTTATATAGCGTTCGATTCTTTTAGGGATGTCTTCAATGTTGTGGACACCCAATGCCATGTTCATACGTTTGGCACTGCCAAAAGCGTTGATCAACACTGGCATGGAACTACCCTCTACGTTTTCGAATAGCAGAGCTTTGCCGCCGCCAAGCTGTTTGGAGACCCGATCGGTGATTTCCGCGATTTCGAGAATGGGTGAAACGGGTTCTTTGATCCGCAGGAGTTCTTCCTCAAACTCCAGCCGGTCGATGAATTCTCTTAAAGAAGGGTAGTTCATGAAACTTCCGGTTAAAAAATAAACGACCTACTATTATATCCTACCGGTCCCGAACAATAGAGAATTAATTATCAATTGAAAAAATGCGCCAATTAGTAGGCGCTACAACGGTGACTCGCTCGAATATGGTAAAATAATCTTATGTTGCGATTTGTTCTCAGGCGGATTTTATCAGGGATACCGGTTCTGGTTACGGTTGCGACGCTCACCTTTCTCATCATGCACTGGGTTCCGGGCGGGCCGTTCGATGCAGAAAAAATTCTTCCCCCGGAAATCATCGCCAATATCGAAGCCAAGTATCATCTCGATAAGCCCGTTCCCCTGCAATATCTTCTATACATGAAGCAATTGCTGCAAGGCGATCTGGGGCCGTCTTATAAATATTTGGGGCGCGATGTTTCGGATATCATTCGCGACACCTTTCCGGTTTCTTTTACTTTAGGGCTCTGCGCGGTTCTGGTTGTTTTGGGGCTGGGGGTGCCTGCCGGGATGATCTCGGCATACTGGAAAAACTCTGCGCTGGACCGGTCTGTCCTGCTTTTGGCGGCGATGGGAATTTCTGTGCCCAGTTTTGTTTTGGGCGCAATATCCGTATGGATCTTTTCGCATCACTGGCACTGGTTCCCTCCTGCTTTGTGGGAAGGACCCCGTCATATGATTTTACCGGCATTCGCTCTGGGCGCAGGTTTTGCCGGGTATGTTGCCCGGCTGACCCGAACCACGATGCTGGATGTTTTGTCTTCTGACTATATCCGAACCGCACGCGCCAAGGGCCTGACGGAACCGGTGATCATGTTCAAACATGTTTTGATGAATTCCATCTACCCGATTGTTTCGGTGATGGGGCCTTTGACCGCTGGACTGGTCACCGGCTCATTTGTGATTGAGTTTATCTTTTCCATTCCGGGGATGGGACGGTTCTTCATCACCGCAGTGACTAACCGGGACTATCCGTTAATCATGGGAGTGACGCTGGTTTACGCGGTGCTGATTGTGATTGCGAATTTGGTGGTGGATATGATTTACGGCTGGCTGGATCCGCGAGTGACTTTAAAATGAAATATTCCCTGACTTCCAAATTGAGCGCCGGTTTCCTGCTGATCATTTCAGCGGTTGCGGTGTTAGCTCCTTGGATGGCTCCCTATTCCTATGAAACGCAGGATACGTTGAGGACTCTGGCTTTTCCCAGTCTGGACCACTGGATGGGCACAGATCGTCTCGGCCGCGACCTTCTTTCGCGCATGATTTATGGGGCGCGGGTATCGCTGTTTATCGGTGTGTTCACCACCTTGTTCGCCTTGCTGATCGGAACGGTCTATGGAGCCATTTCGGCTTATGTCGGTGGCAGGACCGACAACCTGATGATGCGGTTGGTGGATGTGGTCTTCGCTCTGCCTGACCTGTTGATGATTATTCTCATCACCGTTTTGATGGGACGTGGGGTGGCGGGAGTTTTCGTTGCGTTGACGCTGGTGAGTTGGGTCACGGTCGCCAGATTGGTGCGCGGAGAGGTCCTCAGGATCAAAGAGTTTCCTTACGTGATGGCGGCTCGTGCGCTGGGTGCGAGTCCTGCACGGATACTGGTGCGAGAAATTCTCCCTAACATCCTCGGCATTCTGGTGGTGACTTTGAGTTTTCGCATACCTATGGCGATTTTAGCCGAATCGACATTGAGTTTTATTGGGTTGGGAATAGCTCCTCCATTCAGCAGTTGGGGGACTCTGGCCAACGATGGCTGGACGGCGATCAAGTTTTATCCGCACCTTATTCTGTTTCCCTCTTTGGCAATTTTTTTAACCATCCTGTCGTTCAATTTTTTGGGGGATAGCTTGCGCGAGGCTTTCGATCCTCGATCTTCGAGTTGAGAGGGGCAGGTGTCATCCCGTTAAAAAGACTTCATGTCTGTGCAGCAGGACGATAAAATTGTATCCAGGAAACAGTCCCACTCAGGGTCGAAAAAATAGCAATAACTCTATAAGTATCAAAGATATATAGGGTTACAGAAATATCACGTTGACAAGCCTGAAAAACCGTTATAGAGTGGCCCCTTTTTATAGCCACCGGGCTAATTTCCCGTCACATTCTGTGTTAAAATTTTAGTATGAGCCGGATCAAAGAAGATTTGATTTGTGAAATTATACGGTTATCCCAGACGAACCTGCTGGATAAAAAATGCGCCAATATGAGTTGTGAGACTCAGGAGCAGGTTGCTGTGGATTGGATCCGTAAAAATGCTGCAGACTATAGAGTGGATTTCCATTCTCGGTTAGACGCGTTTTCTGCCTCCAGACTGGGTGAGATATTGAAAGACCTCACCGACACGGAAAAAGATTTGAATGATATTTTAGAAGAGATTGAATCTTCTTCGGTTCAAAGAGGTTAAGCATGTCAGACACTCCCCCTTCATCAGAAGCCACAGCGTTATCGCCTGCTGAAAAGGCCAAACTCGCCGCCGCTAAAAAAGCCGAGGCGGCAAAAAAGGCTGGTCCGGTAGGGGAATCCCTTGTCGATAACGGTGATGGCACCATCACTGATCCCAATACCGGTTATATGTGGAAGAAGACCGACGCCTGGCTGGATGTGAAAAAGTTTTATACCTGGGCCGATCACCGTGAATATGTAGACTGGGTCAACAAGAATAAGGACAAGTTTGGTGGTTACGATAATTGGCGGATCCCGAACAAGGCCGAGGCGTTGACGCTTTTCGATAAGACTGGAGTGAAATCCTTGGTCGATAAAAATGGGACAAGTTATCCTATTGACGGAATATTTGCTCCCGGTGGAGCGTCCAATACCTGGATCACCGAGTGTTCCGATGAAAAAATTATCCGCATGGATTTGAAGATAGGGGTCGACACGCCTTATCCCACTGCGGATGTCTGGTCTTCAATGCGGTTGATCCGTAAAGAGGGAGAGGCCCCGCTCGCCAAGACAGGAGCACCTGCCGCCCCGAAAGCAGAAACAGTCAGTGAAAAACCAGCAGAAGCAGCAACATCGGCCGGTGCCGAACAAGCAGCACCCGCCACCGCACCCAAGGCTTCTGGAGGAACCCCCAAACCCATCCCCAGAAAAGACTTTTCCTCAGAGGAAAGAGCCGCGATGCTTAAGAGGGCTAAAGCCCATGCGGCAGAAGTGAAAGTCCGCAAGGGTTAAACCTCATTTATCACGTAACCATTGCTGCACCACATGGCTGACCACTTTCACATTCTTTTTCAGTAATTCCGTAGCAATTTCTTTCATTAGTTCGTCGCTTGGAACGTCCGATTCGGAGTTTAAAGGGCTGTTCGCTGTAGTGTGTGTTTTCCCCTTGGGTGGTATTTTTTTCGTCTGTCGTTTGGATTTTTTGGAAGGCGGGGGTTTCCCAGGTCGAAAAATTATCCATATAATTAATGCCAGAATCAAAGCGAAGCCGGTCATGAACAAAATAAACGCCATGCTCATTCTTCCTCAATATTAAACTTGATGATGAGGTCGCCGCGCTTTTTCCCCCAGTTTATGGCCGCACCTTCTCCGAGTATGCGTAGTTCTTCTCCCACCAGAGTTTCTTCTTCCACCTGAATGGTTGTGGTTCCATTGAGGGTTTCAACCTCAAGCGACCCGCCTTCTTCCGCCAGTTTGGCAGAGATGGTCACTTCATGGATGATATCGTTTTTGATGCGCTTGAATTTGGGGTGCGGTTGGACGCATACCTTTAAAAACAGTTCTCCAGGGGGGCCTCCATTTCTGCCTTCCCCGCCTTCTTTAATAAAGGCCAGAGTGTACTGGTCGGCCACGCCCGGAGGAATTTTCACATCCAGAGTTACCGAACGGACGATCAATTGTTTTCCCTGACACACCAGGCACTCGTCACTTCCCTGCGTCCCGGTGCCTTCACATTCCTCGCATCGTACATATTTTTCATAGTTGTAGGGAATCGTTCCCCCCAACGCCGCAACAGGGAGGGGGACATCAACCATGAACTGCAGATCAAACCCACTGGTCGGCATATCCGGATCAACCGGCTCCGGTTCTTGAGCGAAAGGTTCTTCATAACCCTGTTGATTGCTACCCGGGTCTTTTCCGAATCCGCTGGGAGGATTATTCCAATTGGGCTGACCCTTGGGCCGACGCGGAGCTCTCTTCTGATAGGAGCGCTCGCGATCATAGGCCTTTCTCTTTTTCGCATTGCTGAGTACTTCATAAGCCTCGGAAATGATTTTGAACTTGTCTTCAGCTTGCTTGCTTCCTGAGTTGGTGTCCGGGTGGTATTTTTTCGCCAGCTCGCGATATTTTTTTTTGAGATCGGCTTTAGAAGTTTTCTGGGTAACGCCGAGAATTTTGTAATAATTTCGAGTGGTGGGCTGAGCCATGAAAGGGTATCTTTACTTTTTAGAGGTTTCTTTATTCTATCTTCTATTGCTTAATCATTCAATAGAGGGAATTGGCAATTTCAGGCGGGCTGGGATCTCAACTGTTCGAAAATCTTGTCACGGTCCTGGCGGCTTTCGAACGGGTAAAATTTTTCTTTCAGGGTGATTAAAAATACTTCCGGTTTTTTAAGATCATTTTGCTTTGAGTGAATTTTTATTTTTTCGAAACTTTGCTTTTCTATGTGAATAACATTGCTGGGAGTGAAGGTTTCTTCCCGAAATACCCCTTTAAAGACCAGCCGGTTTTCTTCCAGATTCAATGTTCCTGCATCGGTATAAACCGGGGTCAGTCCGAAACCGCCCCTCTTCCGAAAACCCTGACAATTGACAAAATAAGATGTAGCGAAAGCCTTATTGGGTATGAGCTTGAAGATAAACTGCCGATAGAGGTTATGGGTAAAATCAAACCATCTTAGTGAAATTGCTGAGCAGAATAAAAAGTTGAAGATAAAAAGATAAAAATTATCGAGTATAAAATACTGAACCGCAAATGCCAGAGCGGCCCCCAGTAAAATACTACAAATAGCATTTATAAGGAATAATACCGTACCTGCGATCATGCTCTTTTTTCCTTCGGCGGGTTGTATTCTGAAGGACTCATATTTGTTATAAATAATACGAGTGGTGAACAATCCTAAACTGGCGGCAAAAATGGGCAGGGGAAACACGAAGAGAAGCAGTATGAGTAGGACTGAGGTTAGTTCGATCATAGACCAATTTTATAATACTTATAGCTTTTAATAACCCATATTATGTGTTCGGCAATTTTAGCGTCCCCTTATGGCTTGAAGTTGTATAATAATGAGAATGAAATACCCTTCAATTTTAAAAGCCTATAACCTTTACCGTCTCCTTGGTCTGGAAAATTATGCCAGCGGAGAGCAGATTAAGAAACGTTATTGGCAGTTGGCCCGAAAATATCACCCGGATCGGGCCGATTCGACCGATGCAGAGAATCAGCAATTCGTCCTTTCTACCGCCGCCTATAATTTCTTACGCGATGACCAAAAACGCTTTTCCTACGAACAACTTTTGAAGCGGAAGGAAGAGGCCCAAATCCGTTTTAAGAGTTCTGAGCTTGTTTGCCAACGGCAGAAAACTAATAAGCGTTTTTACTCTGCCCGAATGACCGTCGATCATGATTTCAATCGGTTTGTGGATGAATGTCGGGGGAACTTTGTCAAATTCTTGAAACATGGTAAAAAGTTACAGCCCCGGCCTAAAGTGGTCTCCAAAAGCAATATGGAAGAGACTGCGTTTGAGGGTTATGTTGCGGAGGGCCTGAATGGTTTTCAGGATTTCATTAAATCTGTTCCGAAGATCAAAACCCACGGATTTTAGCTCCGGTTTACCTGATACAATTTAGGCGTTTCCAGATGTCATTTTTGGCAAGTCCTTTTATGTTTCCAAGAACCCTGAAGCACGTTTTTTTAATTGTTTTCCTCACCGTTCCGGTGGTAATGGCTCAGGAGAAGCTGGAGGTCATTCCCCTTAAAAATAGAACGGTGGAGGAGGTGATCCCCATTATTCGCCCACTGCTGGGGCGTAATGAGTCCGTCACAGGAATGCGCCAGCAGCTCATTGTGCGTGCTTCTCCCCGGAAACTGCGGGAGATTAAAAGCCTTCTCGGAAAAATAGATGCCCAACTCAGAAATTTACAAATCACTGTGAAACTGGGTCTGCGGTCGCAATTGAATATGCGGGAGCAGGAGTTGAGCGGCGAAGTTCCTATCGGTGACTCGGGCCGGGTGATTATTAGTACCGGAGAAAGAGAGGGCGTGGTTGTGGAAGGTAAATCGGGAAGAGGGACGGTCCGTGGAAGAATTTCTGATCGAGAATCTCATTCAGATGAAATGAACACGCAGGTTGTCACCACTCTGGAGGGGAACCCGGCAACCATTTATATTGGTCAGCAGATACCCTTCACAATAACGGAAAATTTCAGGACGGGGAATAGAAACAATCAATTTGAATCCACTGAATTTAAGGATGTGCGGACTGGGTTCAGGGTTCTGCCTCGTATTCGGGGCGATCAGGTTATTCTGGAGATTTCCCCACAGCAATCTCGAATCATTAATGGGAACATAGAAACAACGGGTCTCAATACCGTGATAAGGGGACGACTTGGGGAGTGGATTGAGCTGGGAGGACTAAGCCAGAACCGGGATGAGCAGGGCTCAGAAATTGCTAGCAGAAACACGTCCAGCCAGATAGAAAAAAGGAGCGTATTTCTAAGAGTGGATGAGCAGTGATTTTTTGTTAAGACAACGGATTATCCGTTACATCAAGAAATAGAAAATAACTGCGGGAATAGAGGCACCTGCTAAAGAGGCGAAAATACTTTTGAATACAAAAGATTCTGAAGAATTAGAGCTGTCCGTGATGGGGTATGCAACTTTAACCTTTTCCATGGTCATTTACCTTCCTGTAATAGAGGTAGAAATATCTTTAGCTACATACCTTTACGGCAAGTTCCATGCCAAACTTTAATTGTCAGTGAGGATGCCTGTAAGTCATTTTAAAATAAGGAGATCAGCTTGGTCAGGAGATTTTCCTTTCGATACCCTCGTTTCATGAACTGGGGTGTTTTCACACTTGCGCCAATATATTGTCTATTTATTTCAATTCTATAAGGCGGCATGATTATCAATGTGTTGTGATGAACCAGAACCTCAGCCATCAAAAGGAATAGCCCATGAAGCAACGGATCGGTGAAATTCTTGAGCCGGAATCTAAAAGTGATTTTCTCAGTCGTGGTTTCAATATTTTTATTATTTCCCTGATTGTTCTCAATATTTTTGCGGTTGCTCTCGAAACCATGCAGGATGTTTCCGAAATGTATTCGGGACCGTTCAGGGTCTTCGAATGGTTTTCCATGATAGTGTTTACCATTGAATATGTTCTACGTGTCTGGACTTGTACGCTGAACCCAGAATTCGCCAGTCCGGTCAAGGGGCGGATTCGCTACATGCTCACACCTTCTGCGATCATCGACTTGATGGTGTTGGTTCCTTTTTATCTGCCAATTTTTTTGGACTCGGACTTGCGCTTTCTTAGGGTGCTCCGTTTGTTCCGACTTTTTGCCTTGTTCAAAATGGCGCGCTATTCCAAATCCCTGCATCTGCTAAAATCGGTATTAAAGGATGTCCGGCAGGAGTTGCTGATCGTTCTGGCCGTAACGATGGGGATGCTGGTTTTTGCTTCCGGAGTAATTTATTTTATCGAGAACAGAGCCCAGCCTGAGGCTTTTTCGAGTATTCCGGCGGCAATGTGGTGGGCGGTCTCCACCATGACGACGGTGGGCTATGGAGATGTGTATCCCATCACCACGTTAGGAAAACTTTTTGGAGGCTTCATTTCCATACTGGGTTTGGGAACATTTGGCCTGCCTGTCGGAATCATCGCCTACGGGTTTATCGAAGAACTGCAAAAACAAAAAATGCGCCCTGCAGAGTGCCCGCATTGTGGAAAAGCAATCAATGCTTCGATAGAAAGAAGAAACCTGCCACGTTAGATTATCGTGAGCCTATTCTTTGATTTTCATTTAGTGCCGGGTTTTCTGGCTTTATGGTTGGTTATGAATCCGGGAGTCAATACTTCTGGCATGGTATATGTCGCTCCAAATGAACTCAGCGCAATTGGCGCAGGTGAAATAGGGCATGGATTTTATATAGACCAATATGAAGTGACGCAGGCGGAATATTTTAAGGTCATGCTCACCAATCCCTCTTATTTTCAAGGGGCGGAACGGCCTGTTGAAAAGGTGACCTGGAACCAAGCCGTCGCCTTTTGCGACAAGGTCGGGAAGCGTTTGCCCACGGAACAGGAGTGGGAAAAAGCCCTTCGGGCAGGAACAACATCGCCTTATTATTGGGGCGAAGACCAGGCAGACCTCTACGCATGGCATAAGGGCAATGCCGACAAGCAGACTCATATTGTAGGAAAAAAGAAACCGAACTCATGGGGACTCTATGACATGGCCGGAAATGTCTGGGAGTGGACCCAAAGTGATCATGAACTCAGTGGAAAGGTGGTTCGGGGAGGATCATGGAGAAATGGAGTGGGGAGTTTGAAATCCTCCCACAGGATATACAGCCTGCCTATTCACAAATTTCATTATGTCGGATTCAGATGTGCCCACTAGCCGTGGAGGCAACTAGTAAGGGCGTATTAAGCCAAGATAACTCTTTGCTCGCAAGACTCAGCTATTGCTCACTGGCCCCACGGCTAGTGGCTCCTCGGCGGAGGGCTAGTGAGTAGTGGAAGATATTTGAAATCTTCATAGGCATCGCGCAGTGCTTGCTTTTCTGTCTCGGGCAGACTTTGAAATTGTGCGAACTGGTTACGAATTTTGAATTTTTCGTCAGGGTTCTTTTGTTTCCAGGCTTGGAGTTTTTGTTTGAAGGTTTTTTGTTGTTCTGAACTCATTGCATTCCACATTTTTGCCCCGTTATTCAACCGGGTTTGTTTTGCGGGTGAAAGTGCAGCCCATTTATCCTGAAGGGGGGCCAGGATTTGTTTTTCTCCTGAACCCAGGTCATCCCATTTTATAGAGATTTCCTGACCTGTGATCGGAGTTGCTGAAAATACCAGCACTGCCAGAAAAAGAACTATGTTAAGGGTTCTTTTTTTCATTTGCATTTTTCTGGTCCTTCCATTTCTGGAGTACCTCTAGGTTTTCGTAAAATTCAATTGGGTCGTTGGATAACAAGATTTCCAGGTCTTCCGGGCTGTTGTCAGTTTGAGGGCCGGGTTTGACGTAGATCAATATAATAAATATCACTGCGGTAACAAATGCGATGATAGGTAGGGTCGCCCAGTTAGGGAAACTACTTTCTCCCTCTAGAGAAGATTCCAGAGCCCGATGCCGCATTTGTATTAATTTTTCGCGGGTGTCGGCATCGAGATCATCTGTGCCTGCATCCAGCTTACGGCGGGTGAAATCCAGGAATTTTTGCTGATCTTCTTTATCGTTCATGATGTGACGTCATGCTATGATGTGTAGATTGCAAATCCGTCCTGTGCCTTTAAAGACAGGTCTTTAGTATCCATAGTAACCAAAATATGACTCGAAGCGTATCAAAAATTTCAGGGACAGATGATAAGCCCTTTTCTCTTCTGACGAACGATGACCTTCACCTATTTAATGAGGGTAATCATTTTCGTCTTTATGAAAAGATGGGGGCTCACAGGGTGGAAATAAATGGCGTGCCGGGGACCTACTTTGCGGTCTGGGCTCCCAACGCGGAAGAGGTTCATGTCGTAGGCGATTTTAACGGATGGAAAAAGGGACAACACCCTCTACACCCTAAGCAGGAGTCTGGAATCTGGGAAGGATTCTTTCCCGGAGTCGAGAAGGGTGACATCTATAAATATCATGTTCAATCCCACCATAATGGATACCGGGTTGAGAAGGCCGACCCTTTTGCGTTGTTTTGCGAAACATCTCCCAGAACTGGGAGCATTGTCTGGGACTTGGAATACTCGTGGAAAGATCAAAACTGGATGGATCAGGGGCGCAAGAGGCATGACTTTCATAACAGTCCTGTTTCCATTTATGAAATGCATATTGGATCGTGGATGCGTAAGCTTGATAATTCTCCGCTCACCTACCTTGAATTGGCGCCGCTTTTAGCGGAGTATCTCAAGGGAATGGAATTCACCCATGTTGAGTTTCTCCCGGTTATGGAGCATCCCTTTTATGGGTCATGGGGTTACCAGTGCACGGGATATTTTGCTCCAACGAGTCGATTCGGAACGCCACAGGACTTCATGTACCTTGTGGACCTCCTCCATCAGAATAATATCGGGGTGATACTGGATTGGGTGCCCTCCCATTTTGCTACTGATGAATTTGCGTTAGGGTTGTTTGATGGCACCCATCTTTATGAGCATGCCGATGAACAGCAGGGTTTTCATCCTGACTGGGGCTCTCTCATTTTCAATTATGGCCGCAATGAGATATCAAGCTTTCTTATCAGCAACGCGCTTTATTGGTTGGATATGTTTCACATAGATGGACTGCGGGTCGATGCCGTAGCCTCCATGCTCTATCTCGATTACTCAAGGAAAGAGGGAGAATGGATCCCCAATGTTCATGGTGGCCGGGAAAACCTGGAGGCAATTGGGTTTTTGCGGAAATTTAATGAGGTGGTGTATGACAAACATCCGCATGCCCAGACCATGGCGGAAGAGTCGACGGATTGGCCCATGGTCTCGAAACCCACTTATGTAGGTGGGTTGGGATTCGGAATGAAGTGGGACATGGGCTGGATGCATGACACGCTGGAGTATATGCAAACCGATCCTGTTCATAGGAAATTTCACCACGACCACTTAACCTTTCGCATGTTGTATGCCTATCATGAAAACTTTATTTTGCCGCTGTCTCATGATGAAGTGGTTCATGGCAAGGGTTCTCTGATTGCCCGTATGCCGGGGGATGACTGGCAAAAGTTCGCCAACTTGAGATTGTTATTCGGCCATATGTTTTCCCAGCCGGGGAAAAAACTTCTTTTCATGGGGGGGGAGTTCGCCCAGTGGGCGGAATGGCATCATGACAAAAGTCTTGATTGGCATCTTTTGGAATATTCGCCACATAAAGGGGTGCAGTCTTGGCTGAAAAACCTCAATCATCTTTATGTCAACGAGCCAGCACTTTACCAAAATGAGTTTTCTCATGAAGGGTTTGAATGGATTGATTGCTGTGACTCGGAGCAAAGTATTTTCACTCTCATCAGGAAGGGGAACGATCCTGATGAGAAAATTATCGCGGCTTTGAATTTTACACCGGTCCCGAGATTTGATTACCGCGTTGGGGTCCCTTGTGAAGGTGCCTGGGAGGAAATTCTCAACAGTGATGCCGAAGAGTTTGGAGGAGGGGGGATTGGTAATCCGCAGCCTGTTCATAGTGACTCCATGAGTTGGCACGGGCAACCTTATTCTGTTAACCTTACTTTACCTCCGCTCGCAATTATCTTTTTAAAATGCAAAAAGTAATGATTTCTTTTGTACGTAAAATAAAAAACAGACTTTGAGTTCATGAACAAGTTTATTTGTGTGCACGGACATTTTTACCAGCCCCCCAGGGAGAACCCGTGGCTGGAGGCCATTACCTACCAAGAGTCGGCACATCCCTTCCATGATTGGAACGACCGTATTAATGCCGAGTGTTATGCCCCAAATTCGCGGGCTCGAATTCTCGATGAAAAGGGTTTTATCATCAAAATGCTCAACAACTATTCCAAAATAAGTTTTGACTTTGGCCCTACGTTGTTAAGCTGGATGGAAAACCATGCTACGGATACGTATCAGGCGATTCTGGAGGCAGATCAAATCAGCCTGAAAAATTTTTCCGGGCATGGTTCGGCGATGGCGCAATGTTATTCGCATATGATCATGCCTTTGGCAAATACTCGCGATAAATACACCCAGGTTTATTGGGGCGTCAGGGATTTTGAACTTCGATTTAAACGTCTTCCTGAGGGAATGTGGCTGCCGGAAACGGCGGTGGATTTGGAAACCCTCGAGATAATGGCTGACTTAGGAATTCGATTTACGGTTCTGGCCCCTCATCAGGCAAGTCAACTCGAAATTTATAGGGGAAGATCTGGAAGGAAAGAAGAGTTTGATATTTACCAGCCTTATCGAGTGAGGTTGGCAGGAGGTAAGAGTATTAGTGCTTTCTTTTACAATGGCCCCCTGTCTCAGGAGTTGGCCTTTAAAAATATTTTGCAGGATGGAAAATATCTAGCTGAAAAGTTACTGCAGGTGAACGATGCCGACGAGCCTCGATTACTCAGTATTGCTACTGACGGTGAAACCTATGGGCATCATCACAAGTTTGGCGATATGGCGCTGGCATTTGCTCTGCAATGTATAGAGAACGACAGTGATGCGCGATTGACCAATTTTTCAGAATACTTGGAGAAATTTCCCCCGAAACGAGAGGTAGGAATAACGGAAAAAACTTCATGGAGTTGTGAGCATGGTGTTGGGCGCTGGAGCAACGATTGTGGCTGCCAAACCGGTGGTCGGCCCGAGTGGAATCAGAAGTGGAGGGCGCCTCTCAGGCGGGCGTTAGACTGGGTGCAGGATAAGGCTGATTCTATCTTTATGGAAATCGGCAGAGGAATAATTAAAGACCCCTGGCTGGCGAGGAACGCTTATATAGATGTGCATGAGAATCGATCTGGCTTGGATGATTTTCTGGCGGAACATTCTCAACGCAAGCTTAAGGATTCTGAGAAGGTTGTCATGCTCAAGCTTCTCGAAATGCAACGTAACTCCATGTTTATGTACACCAGTTGCGGTTGGTTTTTCAACGATGTCTCGGGGATTGAAACGGAGCAGATTCTTCTCTACGCGGGCAAGGCCATCCAATATGCTGAAGAGCTTTCAGGGGATGAGCTTGAGCCCCGATTTCTGGAATTGCTTGAGATGGCTGAGAGTAATCTGCTTGAGAGAGGAAATGGTGCTCTGGTTTATAAAGGCGTCATGGAAAGAGATCAGATGGATTTTTCAGCCATTTGCGCTCATTATGCGTTGGATTCGTTATTTGACCTGCTTGAAGGTGAGGTCAGCTTGTATGCTCATAGCATTGAACTGCTCCATTATCAGGATTTAAAAAATGATCGGGCTCGAATGGTATACGGGTCTGTGCAGATGACTTCAGAAGTAACCCGGGAATCCAGCCGACAAGAGTTTTGCGCTGTCCATTCAGGGGATCATAAAATAAAAGCTTTTGTTTGCGGTTCTCAGAAATGGGAGGCTTTCGAAAAGCGGATGGAAACGATCAAGCAAAGCTTTGCTGCAGGTGTATATGATGAAGTTTTATCCGCACTCGAGGATATTTTCGGAGCAAAACCCTACCCTTTGAAATTCATGTCGAGAAATGAACAAAAAACTATTCAGGATACAATTCTGTTTTCCACCCTTTCCGAAAATGCAGAATCTTACGCCCGGCTTTATGATTCCTTTAAACCTTTAAATGAATATTTAAAGGAGGAGGGTGTGGCACCTCCAAAATTGTTTTTAACAATCATGGAGGCGGTTTTGAATACCCGCTTGTTGGAAGAAATGAATAAAGATAAGCCTGATCTTCATTTAATCGAAAAACTACTTAGCGATGTTGATCTACATAGTGTTTCCCTGGATGTGGAAACATTGGGGAAGTTTTTTGAGGGGGGGGTCGAAAACCTGGCCCATCAAATTTCCAGGAACCCCAAAGATTTATCTTTGCTGGAAAGTTTTGAAAGCATTGTGGGGCTTCTGGTTGCTATGCCTCTTCGTATGAATTTATGGAAGGTGCAGAATTTATGCTTCCAGATGATGAATTCTGTTTATGGTGAAATCCGTGAAAATAGTACCCGGGGTGACCAGTTCTCAATGCAGTGGATTGCCAGATTCGATTCTTTAGCCCATTCCCTTATGATTCGGGTTCCTCAAGAATCCAAGAGTCCTTAAAGGGAACCATGCCTCAGAATCAAGAATCTCGAAGCAGTGGAATTCTCCTTCACATCACATCCTTGCCCTCAAAGTTTGGCGTAGGAGATTTTGGCCCTTCAGCATTTGAGTTTGTCGATTTATTGAGACAGGCCGGTCAGAGTCTTTGGCAAATTCTTCCGATCAATCCGCCCTCATTCGGGAACTCGCCTTATAGTTGCACTTCTGCGTTTGCGATCAGTCCTTTATTTGCGAGCCCGGAGTTCATGATTCGTGATGGTTTTCTGGAGGAGGGTGACTTGGAACCTGCACTTGAGTGTTCTCCGAACCGGGTTCAATATTCTCCTGCTTTGGATTTCAAGATCAGTCTTCTGTCAAAAAGTTTCGCACGTTTTAGCAGACGTGTGGATAAAAATGAGTACGAAAAATTTTGCGTTGATAATTCCTATTGGCTGGAAGATTATTGTCTCTTTTCGGTGCTCAAGAACTATTTTGACGGCCGTTCATGGAGTGAATGGCCGGAGGATATAAAAAAAAGAAATACGGTTGAGGAATATGTCGGGCGATTAAGTGAACTCGTGGACCAGGAAAAATATTTTCAATTCGTATTATTTCGGCAATGGGTGGAATTGCAGAGGTATTGTCAGAAAAGGGGAGTGCGTATTTTTGGTGATGTGGCCCTTTATGTGAATCATGATAGTGCTGATGTCTGGGCTCATCCGGAGTTTTTTAAGCTCGATCAGGAAATGCGGCCTGTTGTTGTTGCGGGAGTTCCTCCTGACTATTTCAGTGAAACGGGTCAAAAATGGGGGAATCCTGTTTTTGACTGGAATGCTCTTCGTGAAAATGATTACCTCTGGTGGTTGAAGCGAATGAAGCATAACTTGGGTCTTTTTGATCTGGTGCGGATCGATCATTTTCGTGGTCTACTGGCGGCTTGGGAGATACCAGCCAGCGATCCAACTGCTGTAAACGGGCGTTGGCAGGAATGTCCTGGAGTAGATTTTATTTCCAGACTATTTAAAGAATTCGAGTCCATTCCCGTTGTAGCTGAAGATCTGGGTGTTATTACTCAGGATGTCAAAGACGCTATGATCCAGTTTGGGTTTCCGGGAATGAAACTTTTGATCTTCGCTTTTGATGGAGATATTTTGGAAAATCCTTATGCTCCGGGTAACCATGTGAAGAACTGCATTCTGTATACCGGGACGCATGATTGTAATACTATACGAGGCTGGTTTGATGAGGAAATGAGTGAAGAATCGAAGGTGAAACTGGAAAATATTATAGGGAAGAAAGTGGATTCCGCTACGGTCGCTGAAGAGATGATAACTCTGGCAATGAGATCGATTGCCGACATGGTTATTCTGCCTATGCAGGATGTGCTGGGACTAGGGTCTGGCGCTCGTATGAATTGTCCAGGAACTGCTGAAAATAATTGGGAGTGGAGGTTGCGCCAATGGTCAACCGGTGATGTGGAAAAACTTGCTGAGTTGACCAAAACCTATGGCAGGGACTAAGGGCCTAGTATTTCGGGTTAACGGGAACGTTCCAAATCTCTTCCGCATATTCTTTGATGGATCGGTCGCTGGAAAATTTTCCCATCCGCGCTACATTGATGATGGCTTTTTTCGTCCATGCATCGCTATCCAAATAGGCGTTGCTGATCTTTTCCTGAATGTTGCAGAAGGATTGAAAATCTGCTAGGACCATATAAGGATCGCCATGATCCAACAAGGTTTCCAGAATGGGTTGAAAAAGATGGGGTTGTTGTTCGAAAAAAAAGCCTTGCTGAACCATGTCCAGAACTTCTCTTAACTCCATGTTTTCCTTGTATATCTCTCTGGGCTGGTAGCCGGTTTGTTTCTTCACCATAACTTCATCGGCGTTCAAACCAAATATAAAAATATTTTCTTTTCCAACCTCCTCCATGATTTCAATGTTTGCGCCATCGAGTGTTCCCACGGTTAGGGCACCATTAAGAGACAGTTTCATATTGCCGGTGCCTGAAGCTTCCATGCCAGCTGTGGAAATTTGTACGGAAAGGTCAGCGGCAGGAATAATTCTTTCTGCAAGAGTCACGGAATAATTGGGCAAAAATACGATTTTCAGTTTTCCATGAATACTGGAATCGGCATTGATGGTCTCGGCGACGCTGTTAATGAACTTGATGATCAGTTTTGCCGTGGCATAACCGGGAGCGGCTTTCCCGGAAAATATAATGGTTCTGGGAGTTTTAAAGTCCTTAGGATTTTTACGCATGCGGTTATAAAGCGCGATGGCGTGTAGAACGCTTAACACCTGTCTTTTGTATTCATGAATTCGTTTGACCTGTACTTCAAACAGGGAGTTTGGATCAATTTCCAGGCTCATCGTTTTTTGAATATGTTTTGCCAGCCTTTTTTTATTAGCGGTTTTTATTTTTTTCCAGCGGTCGATCAGTTGAGCATCATTGACATGATCCTCAAGGTTTTTTATCTCTGATAAATTTTTGATCCATGAATCCCCAATATGTTCTGTGATCAGTTCTGATAATTCGGGATTGCAGCTTTTCAGCCAGCGGCGCGGGGTAATGCCGTTGGTTTTGTTGTTGAAGCGCTCGGGGAACATTTCATAAAAGTCAGAAAATACTTTTTCCTTGAGTATGCTGGAATGTAGTTTCGCAACTCCATTGGTGGAGTGACTGCCGATAATGGAGAGGTTTGCCATACGAATATATTTTGTATGGTCCTCTTCAATAAGAGACATTCTATTCATTTTTTCCAGATCATCAGGATACTTTTTCTGTACTTGATCCATAAATTTCTGGTTGATTTGAAAAATGATGTCCAGATGACGGGGTAATACCCTGCTGAATAACTCCAGTGACCATTTTTCCATCGCCTCGGGAAGAATGGTGTGGTTGGTGAATGCAAAGGTGTTAACCGTAACTTTCCAGGCCTTGGCCCAGGACAATTTTTCATTATCAATCAGAATGCGCATTAATTCGGCAATAGCCAGCGCGGGATGGGTGTCATTCAGCTGGATAGCAACCTTGTCACTGAATTCATCAAAGGTAGTATGCCGCTTTTTGTATCGCCGGACGATATCGCTCAGGGAGGCAGCAACGAAAAAGTACTCCTGTTTGAACCGGAGTTCTTTTCCGGCTGGATTATGGTCGGCCGGATATAATACTTTGGAAATTATTTCGCTTTCATGTTTGTTTTGCACGGCTTGGAAATAGTCACCGGCTTGAAAATAATCCAGTTCCAACTCCCGGCTGGACCGGGCACTCCAAAGTCGAAGATTATTGACCGTATCATTTTGGTAACCGGGGATGGGGATGTCGTAAGCCATGGCCATGACATCTTGTGTGTCGACCCAATTATGTTCTTTTTTACCTTGTGAGTTTAGAGTGGATTCCACATGGCCATAAAACTTAACAGGGAACAGGGAGCGCGGTCTGGGAATTTCCCAGGGATTTCCTATTCGCAACCAGTTGTCGGCTTTTTCAACTTGATAGCCCCGGATTATGTTTTGGTAAAAGATTCCAAACTCGTAACGGATTCCATAGCCATATCCGGGAATTCCCAAGCTGGCAATGGAATCAAGAAAACAGGCCGCAAGACGTCCAAGGCCGCCATTGCCCAACCCTGCCTCGACTTCGTATTCCTCCAATTCATGGATATCGTGATCGAGTTCTGCAAGAGCCTCTTTGTATTCATCATAAATTCCAAGGTTGATCAGGTTATTGGTCAACAATCGACCAATTAGAAATTCCATGGAAAGGTAGTAAACTCTCTTTACATTGTTCTCATAATAGGATTGCTGGGTTTGTAGCCATCTGTTAACCAGATGATCACGGACCGATAAAGCCAGACTGGTGAAATGGTCCGATTTTGTCGCAGAATATTGGTCGTCCACCAGAGTGTATTTCAGGTGGTGCTTGAACCAAAGCTTGAGCGATTCTCGGGTGATTTGTCCGGGGCCGGGTTTAGTTTTATCAATCATGATATGGAATGTATTAAAAAAAGGGTGGAGATCAGATTTATAGACCGGGGCAGTACCCGACTTATGCCAAACTACAATAATATATTTTTAACACATTATCCAAACCCCTGCCAGTCACTTTGCGGCATTGAGGGATTTATGGGTAATCCTGATACTTGGAAGTTTAAGGGCCACGAAATTCAACGCTTCTCTCAAAAACAAGGGAACCCGCCCAAGGCAAAATGGAGGCGGCTATTTTTCAGGCTCAATCCTGACTGGCTTGAGCCTTCTGGCGCTCCAGGGCACGTAATTTTCGGGCTTCCTTTTTGTTTATTTGGGCTTTTACTTTTTTCTCCGCAACTGGTTCTCCCTCCCAGCCCACTTTTTCCAGGAAGTCTTCGTATCCCCCATGAAAATATTCTGCTCGGCCCTGATGGAAAATAATCAGGTTCTTAGCCAGGGTCTTAAGGATGAGTTCAGAGTGAGTGACAATAACCAGAGCTCCTGCATAATCGTTCAACTCTTCTATCAAGGCCTCAATAGATTCCACATCCAGGTGATGCGTAGGTTCATCCAAAAGCAGGAGGTTGGTGGGGTGGGAAATTATTTTTCCCAACAGCACGCGGCTTCTTTCTCCACCAGATAACACGCTCACCTTTTTTTTGCTCAAGTCGCCATCAAACATCATGGCGCCGCATATGCTATGTGCGGCTTGCAGGGAAAGGTTGGGATTGGAACGGAGTATCTCATCGAGCACCTTGTTCTTGGGTTCGAGCCGCTCAATATTGGTCTGGCCAAAATGGCCGAGGCGGCTAGAGGGATGCTGGGTGATGGAACCTGAGGTAGGTGTCAATTCTTCTGCCAGACAGTTTAGCAGAGTAGACTTTCCTTTGCCGTTGGCTCCGATGATTGCTATGCGATCCTTCCGTCCTATGGTGAATGACATATCTGAGAAAATATTATTTTCAGGATTTCCATCGTAGGAGAAAGAAAGATCCTTTATGTTCATGATTACTTTTCCCGGGCAGGGAAGGTGGTTGAATCTGAATCCCAGGTTCTTCTCAGTGTCGAGCTTTTCCATCGTGCCCATTTTTTCCATCATCTTTAATCGCGACTGAGCCATGGTGGCTTTGGAAGCTTTGGCGCGAAACCGGTCTACAAGAGATTGCATTTCTTTTCGCTTGTTCTCCAGGTTTTTCCGGGTTTGCTCGTAGGTTTCTTCTTCCTGAATAATCATCTCATAGAATTTAATAGTACCGCCGCTGACTTTTCGAGCTTGCTTGCGGTGCAGGCCCAGTGTGTGGGTGGTGACTTTGTCCATGAAATCGCGGTCATGCGTGATGAGCATCATTTCCCCGGGCCACTTGTTGAGATAGTCCTTGAGCCAGCGCAGTGAAATGATGTCGAGATAGTTGGTGGGCTCATCCAGCAAAAGCATATTCGGGTCGGATAACAACGCTTTACAAAGGTTGATCCGCACTTGGAAACCACCACTGAAGGTGGTGGGGTCTTTTTGAAAGTCCTGGTCGGCAAATCCCAAACCGGAAAGAATGATTTCAGCCTTGTAATGGTCCCATTGCTTTTCAATGGGCAGGGCTTCAATGCATTCCTGGAGAACAGTGGGTTGGGTGAAGCGGATATGCTGGTCCAGAGCTCCGATCCTGTAACCTTTGGGCGTTGAAAGAGTTCCCGAGTCCTGCCTTTCCTCTCCAAGAATCATCTTGAACAGGGTAGACTTTCCGGTACCATTTTTGCCGATCAGCCCAATACGCTCACCTGTATTGATAAGAAAAGACACATCCTCAAACAAGGTTTGAGGACCAAAAGATTTTTCAAGACTGCTGGCTATGATCATTAAAAATTAAATTACAAAAGGGTGAACATTAGATTACTACTCAATTAATAAAGGCTGAATGAATCAGGAAGGAAAAAATAGAAAACTGGTCGGGATGAGAGGATTTGAACCTCCGACCCCCTACTCCCGAAGCAGGTACGCTACCAGGCTGCGCTACATCCCGACTATTTTTTTTAGCTTGTTTTGTAAAAGAATTTTTTGAGGTATTTCCAGATTATAATTGAACCTAATCGATTTACCATCGATTTAAACCAAGTACTTCCGCCCAAACATTTTTGGCAGTGCGGGTGTACTACTCTATTATTTTTAAATCCTTCTACCGCATCAATAACCGGCTGAGTGTTAAGGATTTCTGTGATCGAATTTTTGAACACGTTTCCCGCCATGGTTTTGCCATCGTAATCCACACAGCAATAAGTCAAATCTCCACTGCATAAGATGGCGAAATGGTCGGTCAAGGCGCTGCAATAACCGATTTTAGAAGGAACGACCTGGGTGCCCTCGGTAAACGCGTTGCCCCATGTGTTGAGAATATAGGTCTCGAAATGGATATTCGGTGCAACTTCCACCACGTTCCACTTGAAGGCGGAAAGTTTATCGATACTCTTCTCAACTTCCAAACGTTTTTCTTCATTGAGCGGTGGACAGATTTTGTGTACTTCCCCGGCCCAATAGCGAAAAATTTTGCGCAATTCCTTCGTGTTATTAATGACACTCATCGTGCCAACCGTCCAGTCCTCACCCGGCACTTCGGTTTTGATGGAGGTGTTCAGGAAATGAACTTTTATTTTCGGTGGTTTTTCCTGCTTAAGACAACCTTCAATGAATTGCAAAATACGGTTGTGATACTCATCGAATTTCATCCGTCTGGACTTGCGGGTTTTAAAGGATTCCTCATCAGGAGTCTGCAGGGAGATGTTCACCTGAGACGCGGTAACTTTTTCCAGCTTGATAGCCATCTCTTCGTCGAGATAAGTTCCATTAGTGGTAATGCCGGTTTTCACACCTAACTGCGCTGCATGATCGAGAATTTCAAAAAAGCGGGGGTGCATGAAGGGTTCGCCCATCACATGGAAGGTGATTTTTTCCGCCATATTATATTCGGCGATCTCATCAATGATTCCACAGACCCTTTCAAAATCCATATACTCATAATGGCGGGTCATTTCCTGCTTGGGGCAAAAGGTGCAGTCAAAGTTGCAGACGTTGGTCAATTCAATATGAATACGTTGCAGAGGAAACTTGACCAGTTCGCCAAAGCGGCCGGGAAATTTTTGGGTACCGGGTTGAACCTGAGTCAGCATGATTTAGTTATCGCAGGAATTAATCGTTATTGGTTTTGGAGTAATTATAGCGGTTTATGCTTTCGCTCCAGAACGTGTTGTTGGTCACGTTGCGCGAAACCTTTTTAGAACCGCATTCAGGGCAAGTCACCTTTTTTTTATCCACTTCTGACATCTTCATTTCAACCACGAAATCCTTTTTACATTTCTCGCAGCTATGATCGTATTGGGGCATGACCGAGTCCTCCTGATTCACCTGAACTTCATTAAAACATGGGTGTTTCTCATGAAGTTATTAAGAATACAATAGTTTCTAATTCAAAGCAATAAATCCGGCAAAATTGTTCCACTTGAAGAACAGGTCGACTGTCGGGAAGCCGGCCTTTTTGATGAGGCTCAGGTTTTCCTCTACCGTCCAGGGGATGAGGACATTTTCCAGGGCTTCGCGTTTTCTGGAAATCTCCAGATTGGAATATCCTCGATCCCGCTTAAACTGATGGTGAAAATCGATGAAAGTCCGGTCCAGCTCTGGAATGCCGCTTTTAATTTTTTCAATGAGAACGAGGGATCCTCCAGGAACCAGACCTTCAAAGATATCCTTTAATAGCGGAATTCTGTATTCCGGTAAGACAAACTGCAGGGTGTAGTTCATCACCACCACAGACGCATTTTGGATGGAAATTCCCTGATTTAAATCTGCCGTAAAGAGTTCACAGGGTATCGGTGATTTTCTCAGCGTTTCGCGAGATTTTTCTAACATGGCAGAAGAATTGTCGACACCATATAAAGATATTCCTTTGTTTTTGTCTATCGAGTGGGCCAGTTTAAGGAGCAATTGGCCGGTGGAGCAGCCCAGGTCGTAGACAGAAGTGTTTGCCTTGGCGAATTGGGCGCACCAGTGCACCGCCAACGACTGGCACTCTTGATACATGGGAACACTTCGTTCCAGCATATCCTCGAATACATTTGCTACCGATTCATCGAACTCGAAAGATCCGCTGGCAGTATCCCGATTGAATAATGTGTCTCGTTTAGAGATGGCGCACCTGCATTCAAGAAATTATAAAAGAAAATCCCCCCTCCGGAAAAACCGGAAGGGGGTTATCGTTGGTCACGGTCCCGGCAGTTCATTGCCCTCAACCGGACCGGACTTTGATTTCAGTAGAAGTTTGTTGATCGCGTTGATATAGGCAAATCCGCTGGCTTCTATGGTGTTGACTCCAGCGCCCTTTCCCAGCACTTCCCTTTTTTCATGTTGAACGCGAACGGTGACTTCACCCTGGGCATCTTGTCCCTTGGTTTTAGCCATCACCTGGTAGTCGAGAAGCTTGCATCTGAGACCGGTGATCTTATCGATGGCATTATAAATCGCATCCACCGGGCCATCGCCGCTGGCGCTGGAAGAATGTTCGTTTCCGTCACGGCTGACCAGAACCACTGTCGCCTGGGGAATTTTCCCCGTTTCAAAACTGCATTGCAGGGAACCAAGCTTATAGGTGTTCTGCTGTTCCTCAGAAAACTTCTGCTTCTGACAGAGTGTATGGAGGTCGTCCTCAAAGATTTCCTTTTTTTCATCTGCAAGAACTTTGAATTCCTCAAACACTTTGTCCAGTTCATCCTGTTCCAAGTGGTACCCCAACTCCTGAACCTTGTGTCGGAGTGCGTTGCGTCCTGAATGTTTTCCCATCACCAGTTCAGACTCGTCACCGCCGATGTCTTTGGGGTCCATGATCTCAAAAGTGTCTTTGCGCTTGAGAAATCCGTGTTGATGGATGCCAGACTCATGCGCGAAAGCATTTTTTCCTACAATGGCTTTATTGCGTTGCACGAAGAATCCGGTCAAGCTGCTGACCAATTTGCTGCATGATTGAATATGTTTGGTCTCGATATCTGTGTATACATTATTGAAAAAATCTTTTCGAGTTCTAACAGCCATTACTATTTCTTCCATGGCAGCATTTCCGGCTCGTTCACCAATACCGTTGACGGTGCACTCGACTTGTCGTGCCCCTGCCTGCACCGCAGAAAGGGAGTTGGCAACCGCAAGTCCGAGATCGTTGTGGCAATGCACGCTGATGATCGCCTGCTCAATATTGGAAACATTTGTCTTCAAATACTGAATGAGTTTGGCGAATTCTTCGGGAACGGTGTAGCCCACAGTGTCGGGAATATTGACCGTAGTGGCTCCAGCGCCGATCACCTCCTGAATGACCTCGGCGAGAAAATCTTTTTCTGTCCGCGTTGCATCCATGGGGGAGAACTCCACATCGTCGCAATATTTGCGGGCGAACTGGATGGCTTTGACTCCCATTTCAATGATCTCTGCCTTGGCTTTATCAACCATATGCTCCCGATGCACTTTTGACGTAGAGAGAAAAACATGAATACGCGGTGACTCGGCTTTTTCCAAAGCACGAGCCGTCGTCTCGATGTCCTTTTCCAACGCGCGTGAAAGTCCGGCGATTTTTAAGCCGCGGATTTCTTCCGCAATCTGTTTGACCGATTCGAAGTCCCCCGGAGACGCAACCGGAAAACCCGCTTCGATCACATCCACATTGAGTAGAGCCAGTTGCCGCGCGATCTCAAGTTTTTCCTTGATGTTCAAGCTGGCGCCGGGGCATTGCTCTCCGTCTCTTAATGTGGTGTCGAAGATGATGAGTTTTTCGGGTTGCATGACTAAAAAATCTCCTTTCAAATAAACAAGTCTTTCATATTATAAGATGTATCTTATCAAATACCAAAGGATTGGAAGATTTTCCCCGGTGTCAGAAAAAATTAAGTTGCTGAATGAATCTATTTGGGAGTTGCAAAAAGCTGGTGAGGGTGGACCCGATCGTTCAGAGTAGAGGCTTTTTGAGCCCACCCTTGATTAGCAGGGCCAGTAGGCGTAGTTCCAGGCAAGAGTGTGAACCGAATTGTCTTTTGGAATAAATAATCATTTTCTCAAGCCTGTTTTTAAGATTGTGCCAGTAGAAATTTGATTGTAGACGAAACCAGACCCAAAACACAAATATTTAAAGGCGGGCGAGCAAAGAGCTGGTTTTGGTTCGAAGAGTTCTTGTCAGTTGCCTCTGCGGCGAGCAGTCAGTCGATGGCGTTTAGCACCTTGAACCCGGCCTTTTCAATTTTCTTGGCCAGAAGGGCTGTCTCGCATAGATCTAGGCGGAAGAAATAGACCTGTTTCTTTTTGTTTTTGGCATAAGGGGCCATGCCAACACTGATGATGTTCATTCCTTCATCATGGATGATCTTGGATACAGCTTCAAAGTTTTTTGGATCCTTGTCCATGATTACGTCCACTCTGGAGCTTGAATGAAGAATGCCCATCATATCTATGAACAATCCCAGCATATCGAGAATGGAAACGATGCCTACCAACTTATCGCCGTCTAAAACGGGAAGCGACCCGATCTTATTTTTGTAGATCAAGAGGGCCGCATCTTCTACATTGGTTTCCGGCCCTACAGTTTGAGGATTGCGGGTCATGAAATCCGAAACTTTCATTTCTTTCGGATCGAGAACCGTTATCTTTGAGGAGCCGTTATGATTTTGAATGAAAGCTCCGCGGATATCGCTTTCTGTGATGATGCCTTCAAGTTCAGTTTTCTGGGCGACCGGTAAATGGCGAATGGAATTCTTAACCATCAATTCCTGCGCCTTATAGAGGGTGTCCCCGGATTTAATTGTGATGACCTTGCGGGTCATTATTTCATCAATGATCATTACGAGCCTAGTTTAGAGAAAGCAAACAGTGTCAGCATGTGAAGGGAAGGGATCTTCCCGTTCTAAAAATTTCAATCCGGGGAAAGTTACCCAGATACGGCAGGGAAAGTTACCCAGATACGGCAGCGGTACTGTGTGATCCAGATTGAAAAAGGAAACATTGTCATTATAACGCCAATTTGGGAAATGAAAACAGTTAATTAAGCTGTGCAGTTCCTGTGACTCGAAAGCCGCTCCTGTGGTTCGAAGAGGTCGGAGCGGTCTTTTTGCGGCGAGTGTGAGGGAAATGCACCACTTTATCGGGGTTTTCTATTATAATGCCGGTAAAAAAATTCCATGGGATTCGAGTGTCAGACTGTGAAAATGTCAGACCTTTGCGCTATAAGCTACAAATTCTATAATAATTGTAGAAAATATATTCTTAATTGTGTATATTATTTACCCTATTTAAGGGGTGCTTCTTTTAAGTCTCTTAATATCAATAGGTTCCCTCAGGCACGACTCTTGCTTTTTATAACTGCTCGGCGCTGAAAATCCTTGAATTTTCGATGCTTTTCGTTACTGATGGAAGTAAACGCTTTTTAAATTCAATGAGTTAAATAAACTATGCACGCTTTTCCAAAAAAACAGGGCCTCTATGATCCCGCCTTCGAAAAAGACAGTTGTGGGGTGGGGTTTGTCATGAATATGAAGGGGGAGAAGTCCCATGAAATCATCACCCAGGGTCTGGAAATTCTCAAAAAACTGGAACATCGCGGTGCTTGCGGTTCGGACTCGACTTCGGGGGATGGTGCCGGGATTCTCATCCAGATTCCTCATCAGTTTTTTCAAGATCATTGCGAAAAGGCCGGGATCAAGTTGCCCGAGGTAGGGCGCTATGCGGTGGGCAATATCTTTCTTCCCACCGATGGGGATACCAGACAGGGGCAGGAAATCATGGAGCGTGCGGTTGTGGCGGAAGGTCTGGAGCTTCTCGGTTGGCGCGATGTTCCGGTCGATAACACAACAATCGGCAAAACGGCCCGTTCGGTAGAACCCGTGATCAAACAGCTTTTTGTCGGAGCAGGATCGGATGTGCCAGATCAGTTGGCTTTTGAGAGAAGACTTTATTGTGTTCGCAAGCGCTCCGCTTGGGGGATACGTCGGGCCGGGCTCAATGATGATAACGAAAACTTTTACGCCTGCAGTCTTTCCAGCAAGACCCTTATTTACAAAGGGCAGTTGATGGCCCCACAATTGGAGACCTATTATCTGGATCTTAAAGATCCGAACATGGTTTCTGCTTTGGCGTTAGCGCACTCTCGTTACAGTACCAATACTTTCCCCTCCTGGGGCCGTGCTCAACCTTTCCGTTACATCGCGCACAATGGCGAGATCAATACGGTTCGAGGAAACAAGAACTGGATGAGTGCTCGCGAGTCGATGTTTGAGTCGCCTTTATTTGAAGATCTTAATATGATCCTTCCTGTCATTGCTCCGGGTGGCAGCGATTCGGCAGACTTTGATCAGGCCTTGGAGATGTTGTTCCTGACCGGCCGATCGCTTCCGCACGCCATGATGATGATGATCCCGGAGCCTTGGAGTGGGCACGAAACCATGGATGATGACAAGCGCGGATTCTATGAGTATCACGCTTCCATGATGGAGCCCTGGGATGGTCCGGCCTCCATTGCTTTCACTGATGGGGAAACCTGCGGTGCTGTGCTGGATCGTAATGGTTTGCGTCCGTCGCGCTATTATGTGACCAAAGACGGTCTGGTTATCATGGCCTCGGAAGTGGGAGTCCTTCCTGTTGATGAAGCCAATATTGAATACAAAGGCCGCCTGCAACCGGGGAAAATGTTTCTCGTGGACATCAATGAAGGCCGCATCATTTCAGATGAAGAAATCAAAGCAAAAATTTCCACGCAAAAACCTTATACGAAATGGGTCAAGGAAAATCAGGTCAACCTGAAAGACCTGCCTGCAACAGGCTTTCAGTTTAAGCTCGATCATGAAACCATTTTGAACCGGCAGATTGCTTTTGGTTATTCCATTGAAGATTTAAAGTTTGTGATCGCACCTATGGCTGGCAAGGCCATGGAGGCCAATGGATCCATGGGTAACGATACTCCCTTGGCAATATTGTCGCAAAAGCCTCAACTCTTGTTTAATTATTTTAAACAGCTTTTTGCTCAAGTGACCAATCCCGCTATCGATTCGATCCGCGAAAGGCTGGTCATGTCCATGGAAGTGACCCTCGGTAAGGAAAGAAATCTTTTGGCTGAGTCGCCCGAACATTGTCGCAAACTGAAAGTCGAGCATCCCATTCTCACCGGTCATGAAATGGAAAAGATTCGTGGCCTGAACCAGACCGATCTGAAAACAGCAGACCTGCCAATGCTGTTTCCGGTCTCCGAGGGAGTGGAGGGGATGAAAAGGGCGCTCGATAAATTATGCGAACAGGCCTCCAAGGCTATCGAGGAAGGCGCCACGATATTGGTTCTCTCTGATAAAGGAATGGACGCAGATTATGTCCCCATACCCAGCTTGCTTGCCACCGCCGGAGTGCACCATCATCTCCTCAGGGAACGGACACGCACGCGAGTGGGACTGGTGGTCGAAACCGGTGAGGCTCGTGAAATGATGCATTTCGCGTTGTTGATCGGTTATGGGGCTGGGGCAATCTATCCCTATCTGGCTTATGAAACCGTTGCACAAATTTCTACAGAGGGTGTGTTCCTTGAAAAATTAGATGCCGAAACTGCTATCTCTAATTTTATTAAATCTACGAGAATAGGGCTTTTCAAAATCACCGCGAAGATGGGGATCTCCACCATTCAAAGTTATCGTGGGGCACAGGTATTTGAAGCGGTTGGGTTGGGTGAGAAAGTTGTGGATCGTTATTTTACCGGAACCCCTTCACGCGTTAGTGGTGCGGAATTGGATGTGCTGGCTAAAGAGGCCTTGGCCCGCCATAAAAAGGGATTTGCCAAAGAAATCGCTTCGACTCTTGAACTCGGCGGCCAATATCATTGGCGCCGTGGCGAGGAGAAGCACATGCTCAATCCGAATGCTATCGGACTGTTGCAACACGCGACTCGCTCGAATGATTACGCTACATTTAAAAAGTTCTCCGCACATGCGGATAAAGAAAGCACCCGGCAATGTACCTTGCGCGGATTGTTTAAATTCAAAACGGCCCATCCAATTCCTATTGATGACGTGGAGCCGGTAGAAGAAATCACCAAACGTTTCTGCACCGGGGCCATGTCCATCGGCTCCATTTCTCGTGAAGCGCATGAGACGCTGGCGATTGCTATGAACCGGTTGGGCGGAAGAAGCAATACCGGTGAAGGCGGAGAAGATAGCGTCCGCTATACGCCTGACGCAAATGGAGACTCACGCCGTAGCAAGATCAAGCAGGTGGCATCAGGACGTTTTGGGGTGAACAGTTTTTATCTGGCTAATGCCGATGAATTACAGATTAAAATCGCGCAGGGAGCGAAGCCCGGTGAGGGGGGACAGTTGCCGGGACATAAAGTGAGTGAATACATCGCCAAGATCCGGCATTCCACGCCGGGTGTGGGTTTGATTTCGCCACCGCCGCATCATGACATCTATTCCATCGAAGACCTGCAACAGTTGATTTTCGATTTGCACAACGCTAACCCAGACGCGCGGGTCAGTGTCAAGCTGGTTGCCGAAGCGGGAGTGGGAACCATTGCCGCCGGGGTTTCAAAAGCGCATGCGGAAGGGGTGTTGATTGCCGGCCATGATGGCGGAACCGGAGCTTCACCGCAAACTTCCATCAAACACGCCGGGCTACCTTGGGAGTTGGGACTTTCCGAAACTCAGCAGATTCTCGTGCTGAACGATTTGCGTGGGCGGATTCGTGTTCAGGTGGACGGTCAGCTTAAAACAGGTCGCGATGTGGTGATAGGTGGACTTCTGGGAGCCGATGAATTTGGTTTCTCGACCACGGCACTGGTGACGATGGGCTGCATCATGATGCGAAAATGTCATCTCAATACCTGCTCGGTTGGGGTAGCCACTCAGGACCCGGCTCTTAGAAAGAAGTTCACGGGCAAGGCCGACCATGTGGTCAACTTCTTCAAGTTTATCGCGCAAGAGGTTCGGGAAATTATGGCTGAGTTGGGCATACGAAAATTTGATGACTTGATCGGCCGGGTAGATCTTCTTGAGGCTGGCTATGTGGTCGAGCATTGGAAAGCTCATGGAGTTGATGTCAGTCGAATTCTGCATAAACCGGATGTGAATAGTAACGTTGCGATCCGTAATGTTTGCACCCAGGACTTGAGCAATGATTTGGACAGTGTGCTGGATCATAAGCTGATAGAAATGAGCCAGTTGGCTCTTCAAAATAAAACCCAGGTTTACGGTGATCTCCCCATTCTTAATACGGATCGGGCTACCGGGGCGATGCTCAGTTATCGAATTTCGAAAAAGTATGGTGAAGAAGGACTTCCCTCCGATACTATTCAGTTTGGTTTTAAGGGTTCAGCAGGCCAGAGCTTCGGGGCTTTTCTGGCACCGGGAGTAACCTTTGGTCTTGCCGGCGATGCCAATGACTATGTGGGGAAAGGTTTGTCTGGTGGTAAAATATTTATTTATCCACCAAAGAATTCCACCCTCGTTCCTGAAGATAATATTTTGATCGGCAATACAGTTCTTTATGGGGCTATTTCCGGCAAAGCTTTTTTTAGAGGCATTGGCGGAGAACGGTTCGCAGTTCGTAACAGCGGAGCTCAGGCAGTGGTAGAAGGGGTAGGGGATCATGGGTGCGAGTACATGACCGGGGGGACCGTTGTGGTTCTTGGTTCAACAGGGAGAAACTTCGCTGCGGGTATGAGTGGAGGATTGGCGTATGTTCTCGATCGTGATAATACGTTTCCTATTCATTGCAACCAGATTAGTGTTGATCTGGTTTCAGTTGAAGAACCCGAAGATGTCGAGCATTTAAAGTCCTTGATTGAAGAACACTTTCAGAGCACACAAAGCAGTGTTGCCAAAAAGGTACTTGATGACTGGGAAGCAACCCTGCCAAAATTTATCAAAGTTTATCCGCGTGATTACCGTCGAGTTTTGGAAGAATGTAAAAAGCAAAACGAAACGCTGGTTGCCTGAAGATAACGAAAGGGTATAGAAGCTTAATGGGTGCTATAAAAGGATTCATGGAATACGGGCGGGAGACACCGTCTAGCCGCCCGGTTGATGAGCGGCTTAAGGATCAGAAGGAGTGCTACATTCCTCTGTCAGAAGAAAAATATAAGGAGCAGGGAGCTCGTTGTATGGACTGTGGAGTTCCGTTTTGTCAGAGTGAAGCCGGGTGTCCGCTGGGGAACCTGATTCCCGACTGGAACGATATGGTGTATCGAGGCCGGTACCGGGAGGCAGTGGAACTGTTACAGAAGACCAATAACTTTCCCGAGTTTACTGGGCGTGTTTGCCCGGCTCCCTGTGAAGGTGCCTGTGTACTCGGTATCTCGGAACCGGCGGTGACGATTTGTAAGATCGAAGAGATGATCGCGGAAGTAGGATTTGAGAAGGGATTCATCAAGCCTAACAAACCAGAGTCCCGTACAGGAAAAAAAATAGCAGTGGTGGGGTCGGGGCCTGCGGGGCTGGCTTGTGCTGATCAGCTTAATAGCGTGGGCCATGAAGTTACTGTTTTCGAAAAAGAAGACCGTGTCGGCGGGCTGCTGATGTATGGCATCCCTCATTTTAAACTGGATAAAGAAATTGTTAAGCGCCGAATAAAGGTGCTGGAAGAATCCGGCGTGATTTTTAAGACGAGTGTCAATGTTGGAGTCAATAAATCTGCCAACGAATTGAAAGCTGAGTTTGATTCTGTGGTGCTTTGTGGAGGGTCTCAGAAACCCCGTGATATTCCGGTGGAAGGACGCGACCTTGATGGCATTCATTTTGCCATGGACTTTCTACCGCAACAGAATAAACGTAATGAGGGAGATACGATTCCTGAAGATATATCAATCACCGCCAAAGGCAAAAATGTTTTGATCATCGGCGGTGGCGATACCGGGTCGGATTGTCTGGGAACATCACTCCGGCAAGGCGCGAAAAATGTTTATCAGTTTGAACTTTTGCCGGAGCCACCCCGAGAGAGAAGCGATGACAACCCTTGGCCGCAGTGGCCAAAAGTATTCAGGGTTTCCTCTTCACATGAAGAAGCCAATGAACGCGAAGGCAAAGACAAGATCACGGAATATTGTGTGTCCACTAAAAAGTTTTCTGGCAAGGATGGCAAAATCTCCAAAATTCATGGCGTGAAAATTGAGTTTGGTGATCCTGATCCCGAAACAGGCCGCCCGCAAATGCAGGAAGCGCCTGAATCCGAGTTTGAGTTGGAAGTCGAACTGGTTCTGCTGGCCATGGGTTTTGTTCACCCCATTCATGAAGGCATGCTTGTGGAACTGGGGATGGATCTGGACGCGCGCGGAAACGTTGCTTGCGATGATAATAAAATGACCAGTGTGGATGGAGTTTTTGTTGCCGGGGATATGACTAGAGGACAGTCACTGGTCGTCTGGGCCATTGCTGAAGGCCGCGAAGCCGCAAGATCGGTCGATCTCCACCTCATGGGGGAGACCCAACTTCCTCACAGTCAATTCCTGAAATAATCTTTCTGAATAAAAAAGGTAGAAAGGGGACTGCCCTTGACAAAGCAGTCCCCTCTCAGAGGTTAGCCCTTACGGACTAGGGGAATCAAGCTCGTTTTTCTTCTTTCATCGGATCGATCTTGATGTCGAGTGTTTTGACTTCACCTTCGCGAATCACTTCGACCTTTACGGATTTTCCCGGTGTGATCGATGCGACCTGCTTGGGGAGCGTTTCCATGGATGAGATTTCAACGCCATCAAACCGGGTGATGACATCGCCACGTTTCATGCCGCCAAGATCAGCAGGGCCGTTGGGAACGATATCATTGACCAGAGCGCCCATTGGATTTTTGAGTTTGAAAGATTCCTGCAACTCGGGCGTGATTCTCTGTATCATGACACCCAGCCAGCCGCGCGTGACCTTGCCTTTCTGTTTCAAATCATCCAGAATATTTTTAGCCATATTAATGGGCAAGGCAAAACCAATGCCGACGTTTCCACCACTGCCAGAATAGATCGCAGTGTTGATGCCAATGACTTCTCCAGTCATATTCAGTAACGGCCCGCCGCTGTTGCCGGGGTTGATCGACGCATCCGTCTGGATGAATTCGTCATAAGGACCGGCGCCAATGTTCCTGCCTTTCGCGCTGACCACACCTGTGGTCACGGTATGTGATAGTCCAAACGGGTTACCGATAGCGACTACCCATTCACCGACTTCCAATTGTTCCGAATCGCCCAGGGCTAAAAACGGAAAGGAAGTATTTTCTCCATTTTTCTGAACAATTTTGATCAACGCAATGTCGGTCTTGGAATCTGATCCGATAACCCGAGCTTCATACTCCTTCTCATTTTGCAGAGTCACTGTGATGATGTCGGCATCTTCCACGACATGATTGTTGGTTAGAATATGTCCTTCCCGGTCAATGATGAATCCAGTTCCGGTGCCGTTCCCCGGCTGAGGGCCAGGTGGAGGCATAAAAGGTCCGCCCCTGGATGGCGGAGAGAACTGTCCAAAAGGTCCGGGCGCATTTCCTCTTGCCGGTTGAATTTTAGTTTTGGATGTGACGAATACGACAGCAGGATTTTTATTTTTGGCGATATCCACTATCAGGTTAGTGCCTACAGGATTGGCTTTGGTACTAAGGCCAAATGCGGAATCGGCAGTGAAAAAAACCGGGGTCCCAACTCCATAAGAAAGTGGAAGGACCATCAGAGTGAACAGGGCAAATACGATTGAGAATTTTAATTTTTGAGTCATGATGATAATCCTCCAACTCTATTGATTTTATGAAACCGTGCTATCACGGTTTTTGATAATTAATACTGATGAGATAAGGATAAGACTTGAACGTTAAATGTCAATGAATGCGGAATTAAAAATTCTTAATGAGAGATGCTTAATTTAAAGACGGTGGGTGATTTATTAGGCGTAGGATATTTTAAATGCTCATGGGGCCTGGAGTTAAGTGAGGAGAATTACATCCTTAATTTTTGAAAAAATCCTTTTAAGGTTTCCTTGACGGGCTTACCGTCTATTTCTGACAATTCTTTAAACAGTTCCTTTTGTCTCTTGTTCAGACCTTTGGGCGTTTCTACGATGAAGTGAATGATCTGGTCGCCTCTGCCATGTCCGCGTAATTGTGGAACACCGGCACCTGGAATGCGATAGCTTTCATTCGTTTGCACACCGGCAGGGACAGATATGACTTGCGTTTTCCCTTCATCGAGCAAGGGAACCATGATTTCCGCACCCAGCGCGGCCTGAGAAAATGTCAACATCAGCCGGCAATGAATGTCATGACCTTCCCGATGAAAAGACTCATGTGCGGCAACATGTATGATGACATAAAGATCTCCGGACGGGAGGCCCTGCGGCCCTGGCTCTCCTTCATCTCTTAATCGGAGGCGAGAGCCATCGTCCACACCTGCTGGAACATTGATAGAAAGTTTTTTATCTTTAAGAACCCGTCCATCACCATGGCATTCAGAGCAGGGGTGGGTAATGGTTTGACCGGCACCCCGGCAATCTGGGCAGGTGGATTGGACGCTGAAAAATCCTTGTGCGCGAATGACCTGACCGGTTCCTCTGCAGGTTCGGCAAGGCTGAGGACTGTGGCCGGGTTTGGCTCCAGAGCCGCTGCAGGTTCCACATGGATTATGCTTGCTGACTTCGACTTCTTTTTGGGTGCCAAAAACCGCTTCCTCAAAGGTGATAGAGATATCCAAACGCAAATCCGATCCGGTTCTTTGTCCTCCTCCACCGCCAAAGAAGTCACCAAAAACATCGCCAAACTGAGAGAAGATATCCTCGAATCCACTAGATCCGCCAAAACCGCGTCCCTTAAGGCCGTCATGGCCGTACTGGTCATAGAGTTGTCTTTTTTCAGGGTCTTTCAGGATACCGTATGCTTCAGAAGCTTCTTTGAATTTATCTTCTGCCTGCTTATCGCCGGGATTTTTATCGGGATGGTATTTGAGGGCTTGTTGTCGGTAGGCCTTTTTCAGTTCATTTTCATTGGCACTTTTAGAAACGCCGAGTACTTCATAATAATCACGTTGGCTCATGAGTCGTTAGTTTTCCAGAAAAAAAATTCTTTGTACACCTGCCTACCCGATGGGAGGAAAGCACCTTAGGTTTTTAAATGGGCCACTTTTACTCTGGCGGCCTTGATCAGTTTATCTTTGAAAATATATCCCGGTTCCAACTCCTCGACAATCATATTATCTTGTGCTGGATCGGTGGTGTCCTCCGTCATGACGACCTCGTCAGTATTCGGATTGAATTTTCGGTTCTGGGTGTCGATTATTTCCACGCCATTATTCTTCAGTTCTCGAAGGTATTGTTTGGCGACCAGTTCCACGCCTTGCTGAAGTGCCTCTTTGTTTGAGCTGGTGGTTTGAATGGCCCGGTTCAAATTGTCGAGAATAGGGATCAAGCGTGCGAACAGATTGGCCTTAAACTGATCTAGACGCACGTCATTATCTTTTTCGAGACGTTTGCGAAAGTCATCATTTTCCCCAGATTTTTCTTTGTAAGCCGCAATGTATTCGCGAAGACGCTTGTCCTTTTCTTCTGCCTCCTGCTTGAGTTGTTCGACATAGGTGGGCAGGCGTTCGTCAATGTTCGCGCTCTCTTCGTCACGGGTCTCTTCGTCGATCAGGGAAGATCTTCGGTCAACAATATTAATGATGGGTTCGTCTTTGGGTGGTGATTCAGATTTGTTTTTGGCCATAGGGATTGATCATGTTTATTGGGAAAAAGAATCGTGCCCCCGAAGAACTCGGGGGCACGCGATTGGGTGCTACTATTTTTTGCCTACATCCTCAAACTCGGCATCGACAACATCGTCGTCCGACTTGCTTTCGCTATCGGGGCCTGCATCTCCTTCACCCTCTGGCGGTTTTTCGCTGCCTTCTTGCTCCTGGGTTTGGGAGTACATGGTCTGAGCCAGTTTGTGAGCAACCTGATTGATTTTTTCGATTTGCTCTTTCATATCGGATACCTCGCCTTCGAGGTGTTTCTTGGCCTCTTCGACGACTTCCTCGGCTTCTTTGATATCTTCCTCTTTGAGCTTTTCCTTGTTTTCTCTCAGAGTTTTTTCCGTGCTGTAAATGATGGAGTCGAGTTGGTTTTTAACATCAATCTTTTCTCTTCTTTCCTTGTCTGCGTCGGCATTTGCTTCAGCGTCTTTCACCATTTGCTCGATCTCGTCTTCTTTCAAACCGGTTGAATCGGTAATGGTTATTTTTTGTTCCTTACCGGTGCCCTTGTCTTTAGCGCCCACATGCAAAATGCCATTGGCATCAATATCAAAGGTCACCTCAACTTGAGGCATACCCCGAGGTGCAGGTGGAATTCCGTCGAGATGGAATTTACCGAGAGACCGGTTATCCTTTGCCATTTCGCGTTCACCCTGAATAACATTGATTTCTACCGAGGGCTGGTTGTCTGCGGCCGTTGAAAAAGTCTCCGCTTTGCGGGTGGGGATGGTGGTGTTACGCTCAATAAGCTTTGTGGTAACTCCTCCCAGCGTTTCAATTCCGAGAGAAAGTGGAGTGACATCAAGAAGAAGAATGTCTTTCACGTCACCGGAAAGGACGCCTGCCTGAACCGCCGCACCCAGTGCAACCACTTCATCCGGATTTACACCGCGATGAGGTTCTTTGCCGAAAAGGGTTTTGACCAGTTCCTGCACCTTCGGGACCCGGGTGGAGCCTCCGACCAGAATCGCCTCATGAATCTGATCTGCTTTAAGTCCTGCATCTTTCATAGCCTGGATACAGGGAGTCTTGGATCTTTCCAGCAGGGCATCAATCATGCCTTCAAACTTTGCTCGGGAAAGCTTGGTGTTGAGATGCTTGGGGCCTCCCGCATCTGCGGTGATGAAGGGGAGGTTGATATCGGTCTCATTGGTGGTTGAAAGTTCCATTTTGGCTTTTTCAGCCGCTTCTTTCAGTCGTTGCAGAGCCATATTATCTTTAGAAAGATCAATGCCCTGTTCCTTTTTGAACTCGGCTACCAGCCAGTTGATGACGACTTGATCGAGATTGTCCCCACCCAGATGGGTATCTCCGTTCGTGGCTTTAACTTCTACGACATTGTCGCCCACTTCAAGGATTGAAATATCAAAAGTACCACCACCAAAATCATAAACTGCAATGGTGTGGTCTTTTTTCTTATCCAGTCCATAAGCCAGCGCGGAGGCGGTGGGCTCGTTGATAATCCGTTTAACTTCCAGCCCGGCAATTTTACCGGCGTCTTTGGTTGCCTGGCGCTGGGCATCATTGAAATATGCGGGTACGGTGATAACGGCTTCGGTAACCGGTTGGCCGAGATAGGCTTCCGCAGACTTCTTTAGTTTTTGCAGAATCATGGCAGATATTTCAGGTGGCGTGTAAGACTTGTCGCCTGCTTTAATCCGTATTTCATTATTGGATCCCTGAATGACTTCGTAAGGAACCATTTTCATTTCTTCCGACACTTCATTTAAGGACCGGCCCATGAAACGCTTGATGGAGAAAATCGTGTTTTCCGGGTTAGCGATGGCCTGTCTTTTCGCAACTTGGCCCACCAGTATTTCGCCTTCTTTCGTGAACGCGACTACGGAAGGAGTGGTCCGGCTTCCCTCTTCATTGAGGATAACTTTAGGTTCGCTTCCTTCCATGACGGCGACCACGGAATTGGTGGTGCCTAAATCTATGCCTACGATTTTTCCCATGAGCTTTAATCCTTTCCTTGTTTTTATAAATGCCATTTACCGGGTTGAGTAAATGGGTGATAGTTCATTACAAATCTGCTAGTTAGATAAGACCTCACAACGGCTATGTCAAGCTGGTACGAAGGATTTTTGCTCAATTTTTATCAGGATTTTGAGTCTCTCAAGAGCCTCGAGACCGTGTCCCGCCTCAATGATCTCAAACTTGAGGAGGGCTCTAAGAATTTGTCCTAGAATCAATCTGATGGCTCTGGAATCATCAATTACCAGTGCGCGCACAACAACCTCCTTTTATGCAAGAGGGGAAACCCACCTCGGTTTTGCAAGGCAAACATATTAACCCAATGAATAATCGGTACAGGAATAATATTTTTCAGAGTAGTATTTACTTAGAATAGTGGATTGTCTGATTCTGTCATCGCTAAAAGATTGTTTTTTGATGAATTCTGCCTGCGGAGTGATTAAAAGTAGGCAAAAAAAAGTCCGCTTGATTCAAGCGGACTTTTTGAGATCGTAAATCTATGTGCTTACTCTGCGTTTTCGTCCAGCCCCTGTACCAATTCTCCCATAAATAGAGTGGTATCTTGTTTTTCGGGGTGCTTAGCGGCAGCTTTTCTAGCGGCGATTTCTTCCAGTTCCTCTTTTCCATCCTTGGTTAGAGCCCAAGGTTCCACGCCGTCTTTTTTTGCCTTGCGAATTGCGTCAGTCATCTTTTGTAGCTTTGAACCGTCAAAATCGCTTAAAGAGATAAGAGCATCTTCATGACCATCGTAAGCACAAAATGCTATCGTGTAGCAATTGGTGTTTGCACGGATCATTTTCAGCGTCACATTTGCGAAATGGCAGTGCAATCCAATAAAGGCACAGGTCTCAATCTTATTATGGTTAATCGTTAAATTGGGATGGCAGGGATTAATTACCGCTTCGGGATCAATTTTAGGGTAAATGGGTCGGTAGTCTGGCATGGGAATTACGTTCATGCCGGGAACCTCTCTGACCAGTTCCATTGCCTTTTCTGCTTTATGTATGGTTTCATCATTCCATCCCCAAACAATCATCGGCCCGGGAAAAAGGGTTGGATTGCGTCGGGTCAGCAACTCGTGCGCAGCTTTTTCAATAGCTTTATCAGTTGGAACGTGGCTTCCTTCAACCAAATCCATTCCTGAACCTATTTCAGGTTGGAAAATACCCATTGCTGCGGCAGAAGGGGGTAGTAAACCGATAGGACCTAACTCTAGTTTGGGCATCTAAACAAATCTCCAATGAATATTTTGCGAATTGAAACCGGGTTCTCTTACTTACATAGGAGTTCCGGAATAATTTAAACGATAAAAGCGTGAGCTTGTTTTACAACGGGCAAACTGCTTTTTTGATTGGTGCAAGCCCCGCTAAGAAACAGGCATACTATTATTAAAGGGAGGGGTTGTCAATGATATTCATGCCGGTAGAAGCAGACAGGTATTGCACTTCGTCAAAACCAGCTATTACAGGCTAAAACCCCTTATTTTCCGCCCACTTGAAGGGGGCTTCCTGCCAGGAACGAAGTGTCTCAAAGTCATCTGGCGGGAGGTTTTGGGTGGACTGGGCTACTCGCAGCAGTTCGGAAAAAATCAGGATGGAATGGATTTGACAGGATATGCTTTTAAACTTTTCTGTGGCCTCGGGGAACCCATAGCTGAAAATACTAAAACAGTGGTCGACAATGCCTCCGGCTTCCCGAATGGCGGTCACCGCGTCGACTGCACTTCCCCCCGTTGAAACCAGATCTTCGATGACTAATACCCGCTGACTTTGATTAAGAACCCCTTCAATTTTGTTGCCCATGCCATGGGATTTTGCCGTAGATCGGACGTATATTAAGGGAACCTGAAGCTGGTCGGCCAGGGTGGTGGCATGGGGAATCCCTGCGGTCGCGGTGCCAGCAATAACGTCCACTTCAGCCGCACATTTTTTTAACAGGTCTTGAAAACCTTGTGCAATCAGGGCACGGTGCCCGGCATTTCCCAGGAGCAGGCGGTTGTCATTATAGAGGGGCATTTTATAGCCGGAAGCCCAGGTGAAAGGCTCTCGGGCATTGATTCGGATCGCGCCGATTTCTAACGCCACTTGGGCGATATTTTCTGCAATGGTCATCTTATCGATTCAAACTCGCGGAGTGTTGTTTTTTCCCCAGTTCCTTTGCTAAAGTCGCCGATACCCCTCAGTGTGATAGTCCAAAGGTATTTGACCTCTCTATCGTTTTCTAATCCTTGCACAAGGCTATCTCTTTCTATTATATCAAATTTAAAACCCCAGCATTTACAGGGATTATCGTACAGCATGGTGAAGTTGTTACCTTGAGACGTTCCTTTTTCTTCGTCAAAGCGAGTTGTGCCCTGCATTCTCCAACCTTTGCCGAGATTCCAGTCCACGGTCGCCACTATAAAGGTGGACGGATCTGCGGTGGGCGAACTTTTAGTAAAACGCCTATTAAAGAAAAAATATAAGGAGTCAAGAGGTTTGACCCCCAACTCAACGTTGAAGGTTTTAAGAAAATTATCATGCACGTCAAAAGTGGCATCGAAATTGAGCATTAAATTATCATGTAATCGGCTGTCCAGGTCGAAACGGAGGTCAGAAAATGGGCGCTTGTTCTCAGAGGTTTCCGATCCGGTTGCCTCGATCAGGTCAATCGTCTGACTGATATCAAAGCGAAGGACTTCGCGGGTATTAAAGCTGTCCTCTTCTTCAAGTTTCTTTTCTTTAGGTCCCATTTCTTCAAGTTCTTTTTGCAATATCCTTTGGGTCAATGAATAAGTGAGTGAACTCTGACGGTTTATAGTATCGTTGCCATCGAATACCTTGATTTTCCCGCGATCCTCTTCATCTATGTCGGGAGTGAAACTATAGCTGATGCGGGGTTCGATTAAATGTTTGACCTTGGGAATATATTTGTTTTTGAGTTTGAAAATTTTTTCAAACCTTGGACCGTCGAGACTAGCGCTGATATCGAAGGATTCCCGTGTGAAGAGGTCCAGGCGTTTATTATTATTCGTTGCGTCTAATCCTTTGCTGTAAATGGTTTCTCTGATCCCAACGGTAGGCGTGAAGGCCAGCCAAGGAGCGATTTGCGTCGTGTAGGAGATTTGAGGATGAAAGTCGAAACGCTGCACGGAAAACTTATCATCCACATCCGGGCTCGTATCCAGATCCGTAAGAAACGAGGCGAAGCTGGAATCTTGTCTGAAGAAAAAATTGGTATCTCCAATGGATTGCGTTTGTGTTTTATAGGTTATCTGTGGCAGTTGTGCAAAGGTCTGGTCGTTGTTTATTTGCGAACTGTCTCGATAACGGGCCAGAATATCCAGGGAACTACCTTCCCAGCTTTTTGTGATGGTGGCGTGGGAGTCTGTATTACGGCTGGCCCTTGCGTTGGTGTTGTCGTTGAAGTTCCTGTCGAACCCCGCGCTCTGCAGGTCAAGACCGCCACTAAATTGATAATCAAAAGGGAGAGTTTGGCTGTGGGCGGCTTTCATACTCCAGAATGTCGAGTTGGTAATTTTATCATCTATAAAAGAAGCATTGAATGTGCCGCTGGTATGACGGTTAGGAGTGTACCTGTACTCAATGGATGGCCTGAAACCACGGTTTTCCGAAACATCGAGGCCGAATGTTGCGTCGGAGTGTCCATTGATGGCCCAATAATATAAATTATTTAAGAAAACGCCCTCAACACCACCGCTTCCCCAAGCAGGGCGCAGGAGTCCGCTTTTACGTTCCTCATCAATGGGGAGGTAGCCTACCGGGATGTAAAGAATGGGGATATCTCTTATTTTGAAGACGCCGTTGGTAAAAAGCACCCGGTCACCTATAACAATGTCCATCGATTCTGCTTCAAAAAGCCAATCCGGCAATTTACCTTCGCAGGTTGTGAGATGGGCTTTTTGAGCCGTATAATGAATTTCTGAATAACGGGTGAGTTCTTTTCCTTTAACGTAAAAATTTTTGCCAAGCTTGCCTCGAGTTTCAAAAAGCCTGCCCTGCTGGTTATTGATATTAAACTCGGCCTTTTTGGACTCGAGACGGGTGCCATCAGCTTGAGTGATGATGACATGGCCGATGGCCTTACCGTCTCCTGTCTTGTTGTGCACCTTGACTTTGTCGGCATAAATAACCCTGTCATCGAACCGGATAATCACTTTCCCCCATGCCCAGAGGAGATCCCTGTTATTATCATGGGTCATGTGGTCGGCGGTTAGAAAAACTTCTTTTTCAGTGGATGGGGCTTTCGTTTTTTCTGGCGGGCGGTTGATGGGATTATCATTAACCTGGACCCAGTTGGGGAAGGTCAGTTGCGCAGGCATGGCCAAACTTTCATTTGGCGTCAGCGGTTTTCCATTTCCCGTTCCCCACAGCCAATCTGTTATGGGAGTTTCCTCTTCAGCTTCCAAATACTGCAATTCCGAGGGTGAAAGCGGTTTTCCATTTCCCCACAGCCAGTAAGGACTCGAAGTGTCTGGACTTGATGATCCCTTATCTAATTCAGAGAACCTCAGGGTTTCATCCTGACCGGATTGGGGCTTTCCCAATTTATTTTTGTCACTGGAAAAAGACTCACTCGTTAGAGTGAAGAGTATTCCCAGAATTAAAAAAAGTATTTTCATCGTTAAAACATTTTTTGGCTGTCGCAACCAGGAAAATAGAACCTGTGATGCAAATCAGGTCGTCCCGATTGGCGATTTGTTTTACAGCTTGCAACGCATCAGAAACAGTTCCGAAAATCTGAGACGGTTTATCGTGAACTTTCAATTTCTCGGCCAGTTTTTCTGAGGCTTCTCCCCGGGGAGGGTTGACCGAGACCAAAAAAAACTGATCCCCCAACTGACTTAATATTTTTATAATTTCATCAATTTTCTTGTCCTGCATCAGCCCTAAAACAATAAAACAGCGGGAAAACTTGAAGTTTTCACGCAATTCCAGTGTCATACTTCTGACGCTGGCTTCATTGTGGGCACAATCCAACACCACTGTCGGGTGCGAGAAAACCGTTTCCAGCCGACCTTCCCAGGAAACCGTTTCCAGTCCTTGCCGTATATGTTTTTCCTCAATATTGAGCCCGCGCTCATTTAACTCCAGACAAGCGGATAGGGCCAACCCTGCGTTATCCCTTTGAAAATGGCCAGTAAGAGGCAGAATCAAGTTGTTTAGCGCCCAAGAGCCCCATTTATAACTGAAGGTGTTTTCCCCTTCATTTCCAGCTTCAGGGGTCACCTGGAAATCTGTTCCCAACCGGTAAAGGTCCGCCGAACACTTTCTGGCCGAATCCTTGACGACTTGAAACAGCTCCTCTTCAGGTATATGAGCAAAAACTGTACCGCTTTCCTTTATAATTGAAGCCTTTTCAAAGGCAATTTGCTGCAAATCTTCTCCAAGGTACTGAGTATGGTCCAGAGATATGGAAGTGATAATGGATATTTCGGCTTTACAAAGATTGGTGGCATCCAGCCGACCGCCCAGACCGACCTCGATAATGTTTATATCGGTATTTTGCTCATGAAAATAAAGAAAGGCTAAAATCGTTCCGAACTCAAAAAAAGTGATGGGGATTTTCAGGTTTTCCACTACAGACTTAACTCTTAAGATCAAGTCTGCAGTTTGCTGTTTTTCGATCATTCTGCGGTTGATTTGAATGCGCTCGCGGAAATCTAGCAAATGTGGAGAGGTATAAAGTCCTACCTTATATCCAGATGCTTTTAAAATAGATTCTGTTATCGCCGCAGTAGATCCTTTTCCGTTGGTGCCAGCGATATGAATGGTGCGCGTTTTTAACTGCGGATCATCAAAATGTTGAAGAACCCGGGCGGTATTTTTAAGTCCGAGTTTGATACCGCTTTGTGTAAGACTGTAGAGGTAGTTTAGAGCCTCTTGATAATTAGATTTATTCATGGAAAATTAATGATCTTTAATGTAGAAAAGAAGGAGTGATTAATCAGGGTTATGGGTGCTCTTTTTTGAGGGCAAACTGTTTAATGGCGTAATCTGTTTTGTCCGGGAAATAATTCAGAACATACTAAGGGTCATACAGAAAAAGCGATGAAGAACGATTCCAAGATTTCCATTCCCCTGGTCTCATTTTCCTCCAGCCGGGAAAGGTGGGAGCCCGGCGATGAGAGGGGAGAAAAGATTTTTCTTTCTAATAGTTATACCAGAATATCCCCACCAATGGAACTGCCGGATTCATGCTATGGGGTGAAAATCGAAGGGGCTTGTGATTCTCTTTTTCTGCCACCAGGTTGTCTGGCGGTTTTTTCAAAAACTGGTGCGACCGCGTTGGAAAATATTTATGCGGTTGGAGTTCAAGAGGAATTCCCATTTTTAGGGAAATGGATGCAAAAAGAAACTTCTGAAGGAAGTGCAAGCAGCAGGCGTAAAGTGTTCATGGTTCCAACTCCCATGCATGTTCCGGATAGTCGGGTTTCACCCATTGCTCCGTCCCTGCATCAGGCCTTTCTCTTTAAAGATTTTGCAAACCCTGGCAAGTTGAGAGTGATCCCAGTCAGTAAAATCCTTTGGAAACACCCACTGGTATACGTGCAAAAATAATAAGGTTGAAATAGTTGTTGCAAAGGGCGCGGTCAGCCCATGGAAACAGGGGCCATGTCCTTCCAGAACTTTATTCCTGCTTTTGTCCAGTCCAAATCTTTAAAGGATTCATCAGCGATAGGATAAAACCGCATGATCTTCATGTGATCTAAAAGGTTTGATTTGTCAGCCCAGACCTGTTGGTGGCTCACCTGTGTGAAATATTTTTCGTCCTGGCGCCATTCCCAAGGAGTGGGGGCCAGAGAGAGGTAGACATCTTGAAAGGAAGGTTCGTTGCAAGTGGCAGATAGGCGCTGGAAATAGGTTTGTAGCTTCTCGCCCTTCAAGATCAGAGAAAACCCGAGATAATGCCCCCACCAGAAGAGGGTTCGATAGGTGTACATTTCAGCTTTGGAAAAATTCTGCGGAATATCGAGAGACAAAAAGGGGAACCCGTTATGATTTTCGCCTCTGGCAATTTGTCCTTTTTCAATATCTGTTCCCGGTGGTAATTGGGAAGCGCAGGACAGCAATTCGACAACCATTGCTTCTTTGAGTTTGCTCAGGCGACTTTCAACTTTTTTGAGTATGGCGGGTTTGGTCTGGAACACTTCAACATGGCTGATCATTTCCAGATCTTTGGGACGCCATTCTTCAGGGTAAGAGGGTGGAGGGTCTTCTGGACTTGGTGTTTTCATGTTTTTGAAAAGGCATTGAACAAGATTGACAGTGATCTTGTTTGACGCTCTTTTTAGAGACCTCTGCCTTTCCTTTGGGCTATTTCCTCTTTTTGGCGAGACAGAATATAAGAGTGGACCTGATCTTCCTGATCCTCGTTTAGACCCACTACTTTGCAACGGCAGACATCCTTGTCGTCAATTTTGAGGACTTCGGTCTTGGCGGTGATGGTTCCTTTTCCTCTGGGCAAGGTCATTTCAAGAGGGTAGGTTGCACCCAGCTTGAACTTCTTGTTGTCAAAGGAAATACCACCGGCACTGATGTCTACGGCCACGAGATCGATGCTGCTGACCTTGAGGATGATAGGGTTCTCTTTAGAAGGATAAACCCTGAAAGATCCTCTGGTCTCAGAAGGATTTTTGAATAGCTTTTCCCCACCCGTATCTTTACTTTTCTTTTTCCAGAACAAATTCAACCCTCCTGTTTTTGGCTCTTCCCGGCACCGTATCATTGGTGGCCAAGGGAAAGGTGTCGGCGTAGCCCGTTGCGGTCATACGCGCGGGTTCTGCTCCCTTATCATAAAAATATCTCAGCACTGCTGTGGCCCGGGCAGCGGAAAGCTCCCAGTTGGTCGGGAACCGCTCGGTGGAAATGGGCTCGTCATCGGTGTGGCCCTGTATATGGATCTTGTAGTCTGGATATTTATTAACAACCCGAATAACTTCATCCAGTATGGGTCTCGCGGATAATTGCAAATCCGCTTGACCTGGTTTAAAGAGGCTTGCTCCCGGAACCCGAACTATAACCTTGGCATCACTGGTGTCAACATTGAGTTCGGTTTCCTCAGCGACCTCTTTAATGTCTTTTAATATATCGTTTGATTTCAAGCCTGTCAAATTTTGAATGCTTTCCTTGATTTCCGCACTGTCCAGGAGTTCAAGTAATCCGATACTTGCCTGTTCCTCGCCAATAATGGCTTCCTTAAATTTCTGCATATTCATGGATGCGATGGAATAATAAAGGATGAAAAAGGTCAGGAGCAAAGTGACCATATCGGCGTAGGTGATCATCCAAAGTGGGGCACCTTCATCTTCCATTTCCTGATCCCCGCTCCCATCATTATTTTTTTTGGCATGACTCTTTTTCAGCCTATCTTCCCACTCATCTTCAATCTTCTGGATTTCTAAGGAAAGTTTGTTGTCGAATTCTTTTTTCTCACGGAGCAGGTCTTGTTCCAGCCTGTCTTTTTCTACTTCGATTTTCTCTATATCGGCCTTCAGATCTTTGATCATTTCCGAGGGGAGTTTGGTGGTTTTACCTTCTTCTCCTTTGGTTTCGTACATGACCTTTTCATAAGAATCTATCAGGTCCGATTTTTCTTTAATCATTTTTTCATAGGACTTGATGCTCTCCTCGTGTTTTTTCTCTTGTTGCTTTATTTTCTTTTTTAGTTGGTCTGCGGCATCCGGTTGTTTGCGCAGGCGCTGGACTTCCTGGGCTAGCAGTTCTTTTTCTTTGTCATTCTTATTTTGATCGCCGGTACGTTCTTCAAGGCGATCTGTCAGGGCCTGGTTTTTTAGTTTCAGTTTCCTCAGGGCTTTGATGAGTTTGGGATCTTTAACTTCCTTGATGATTTCGTTGGTTTCAACAACCTTTTCCGGGGTGTCTTTGGTTTTCGAGGCTTTCTTGAGGTCTTTGGCTAGTTTTTCCCTGTCTCTGCCGGACTGCTCCAACTGGGATTTCAGATCTTTAATCAACGCCTGATCATGTTCTCTTTCCGCAGCGTCTTCAGCATTTTCCTCTTTAGATCCTTTGCTGGCATCAAAGGTGAGTTTGGCACCTGAGAACTGCTTGTTCAGAATCTCTTCTTCTTTTTCCTTGACGGAGGTTTTGAGGATCTCGATTTTCTCCTGGCTGAGTTTCAGGACGTGCTTGATCTTGGCGTCATGCTTTGCCTTTTCCGCATCACGGCGCTTCAACTCCTTGGCCTGCATCCGGAGTTGCTCTTTGACCATTTCCACGCTATCACGCATGCGATTCGACAGGTTAAAACATTATAGTGGACGGAAAACTCCAGGGTTTACCGTTTCATCATTTTTTGCTGCATGGCACGGCGCTTTTTTGTCGGAACATAGGACGAAAGTTTTTCATACACCAGCATGGGGTTGTTGTCCTGAATGATGGATGCCGCCCCCTCGAATATGATTTCAAGGTTGATAACTTCAGTAAGGGTTCTTGCCCTTAGTTTACCAGCGATAGGGTTGAAAATCAGCGACGCC
>CALAGQ010000036.1 GCA_937891765.1 uncultured Nitrospina sp. | reverse complement strand
CTCATAACCCAAAGGTCGTCAGTTCAAATCTGGCCCCCGCTACCAAATAAAAAGGGGAGTCACGGTAATTACCGTGACTCCCCTTTTTTAGTTTCAGGTTCCACTTAGCGTCCTATTATTAGCGTCCTATTAGCAAAAAATTTTGGGCCAGGGATAACGCACACAATATGTGATAATCTATTTTTAAATAATGGATTTTACTATGACAGAAATAATAACTTCATTATCTTTGAGCGACCTCATTGCTTCACTGGCTTTACTTGTTGCATTAGCTTCATTTTCTTATACGCGGCGTGCCATTAAAGCATCGCTAAAGCCCAACTTGGTTTTGGAGCATGACTTTAGATCGCCGGAAAAAATGCATATACGGGTAAGAAATGATGGGATAGGGCCAGCAAGAATTATTAAAGTTAAAGTTTCTTTCAAAAAGGTTTTCAAAGAGCATAATCATGATACCGGATGGAAATATGTTACATACCAACGGAAGCCTCTGGGAGTTGAATTTGACAATTATGTGCTAAAGCCGGGAGACACCATCATTTCCGGGAAAGAAATAAGTTTAATAAAATTGAGCACCAGTGGTGTTCTGGGGAAGATTGAGAAGGAAGTGAAAAACTTTCTCCTGTTTGCAAGTGATCTAAAGTTTGAAATAGAATATGAATCCTACGATAAGGGAACACAAGAATCCGTAACGTGGGATGGCCCCAAAAAAAACCTGTTTGGTAAATTCTGACCTCCTCTTTTGCCCCCATAAATAAGGAACACCACCATCAATGACCGTGCCCAGCCTCTTGACAAAATTGTAAGGTTAGGCGCATTATTTGTACTACTCTATATAGAAGGATGTTTTTTGATCTTAAAGGAGGCTCACTATGAACAGCTATAAAAGACTCTTCATACTGCTTTTTATACTGATGTTTCCGGCATTTGCATTTGCTTCGGGCAAAGCCAATCTGGATCTTTGGAAACGCGACCCCTTTTTATACGGTTCTTGTGGGCATTGCGCAGAGCTCTTAAGCTTTACTGAAAATAAAGATCGGGCTGATTTTTCCTCATACGGTTATCAGTATAGTTCTGGCTATTACACCATCAACCTTAAGGGTGCAAAGGGTACAGCGGTGACCTTGTTTGGCATGGAAGATTTCCGTACAACAAGGGGATACCTGATCGTCGTCAAGGAGGATGATAAGGACATAGAGATCACCGATCTTGAAGCTTTTCCTCCCAGCACATGGACAACTGTGGATTCTGAAGCAGGAGGCAAATACTCCGCCTATTACCTCCCTCATCAGGATTTTAAGGCTCTCATCGCATCGATAAAGTGGGGCAAAGGCCCACAATCGGCAAGTAGCACCTGATCCCAATATGCAGGAATAAACTCCCTCTAATTCCCCTCTATGATATGATCGGGAAGAAAGGGAGAGACGCATGACTCGTGTAGTTTTAATTTGGATAATGTTCTGGGTGGCGATGCCGGTTTCGATGGCCATGGCGGCGCATCCGGGAGTAAAGGTAGATGATGGGCTGGAGTTCTTACCTCTATGTCCGCAGGTCAGGAATACGCCCGGCGCTACAGATGAATTTCTCCGATTGAAGAATCCATTGAACCCTTCGCCTGAAAATATTTTTGCGGGACAAACCCTGTTTCACTTTGATGCCAAGCCAGGGCCCTGCAGAATTTGTCATGGCATTAGCGGGAACGGACTGGGTATTTTGTTTCGCGAACTGACTCCCAGTCCCCGCAATTTTACCTGCAGCAAGACCATGACCACCCTGCCCGATGGGCAGCTGTTCTGGATCATCAAAAACGGCTCACCGGGAACCGCAATGCCGGCCTTTAAAAACCTGGATGATGAACAGATATGGCAATTAATCCATTACATCCGACATTTTTCAAAGGAGGAGGAACATTAGCATTTATGAGTCGAACTTGAGCTTCATGACCATAATTGCCAAGGCTAAAACCAAAGTGACCGCGTTCCAGAATATCATAGGCGTTTCCTGAAGTAAGAACCCATAACCCAGCCAGCACATTACCCCCACGCTAAAAACAGAAAACATCCCCAAAGAAAGATCAGAGGCCGACCTGCTTTTCCATGTTTTCACCACCTGCGGCAAAAACGAAACAGTCGTTAAGAATCCAGCAAAATATCCCAACAGGGTGGTCATGGTCATTGCATTCAGCCTCAGGTTAATTTCTGCGAATCAAAAAGAATCCGCCCGCCAGTAACAAGACACCCAGTAGTCGGACAACATTCATTTTTTGTACAGGAAAACCGAGCCAGCCAAAATGGTCGATCAAGACCGAAGCGATCAACTGGCCCGCAAGCAGTATACCGACCAAAGCGAGTGCTCCAATTTTAGGCCCGGCAATTATGGAGCCTAAAACCACCGCGGCACCTATGAGGCCTCCCGCCCATAGCCAAGCAGGCATGGTGGCAATCGGCCCAACCGCTGGAAAAGGAATTTTTAAGACCACGACACTAGCCGAAAGGCATGTTGCTCCCACAGCGAAGGAAATTAACGCCGCCAGTACCGGGCTGTTGACAAACCGGGCCAGCTCAGAATTAATACCTACTTGAACCGGTAATAGAAATCCTACAAAAAATGCCATAGAAGTATAAAGATAATTCATTATGTCTCCATCTAAAAACCAGTTTTGCTATTCTTCCGCCAACTCTTCCGCCAGCTCAATGATCAGCTTGAGAAAACCTATAAGACGCAGGCGATCGTCATCGGCATCGTCATCATCATCTTCATCCATATTCTTCAGCCAGTGCTCATAACCATATTGCACCAGCTGAGTTCTTCCTGAGAGTCCATTGCCCCGGTCAGCCTCTAGATCACTCAGACATAAAAATTCTTCCTTGGCCTGCATACTAACCTTGGTAAAACTTTCAGGACCGTTGATATACTTATAGGTCATAGAGGATTCGGGAATCGATTGTGATAATTCAATTAAAATCGGATGAGTTTGAGAATTCATGATATATAAAGGTAATAGGTTGTAATG
>CALAGQ010000035.1:2500-6014 GCA_937891765.1 uncultured Nitrospina sp. | reverse complement strand
CATTTCAGCGTTAACCGAATGGTAAAGGCAGAAAGTTATAAAGCTCGGATGGAATCTGAAGACGGGCTTACGTTTATTGAATTTAATTACATGCTGCTTCAGGCCTATGATTTTATGCAGCTTGCCAAATCATATGATTGTTTTTTGCAGATGGGCGGATCTGATCAATGGGGCAATATTGTTGCCGGAATTGATTTGACTCGTAGAACGTTAGGAAAGCAAGCCTTTGGGATTACCTTTCCTTTAATTACCACTGCAAGCGGTATAAAAATGGGGAAAACGCATAAAGGAGCAGTATGGCTTGATGCCCAAAGATTTTCTCCCTATGAATATTACCAGTTCTGGGTAAATGCTGACGATGCAGATGTTGTAAGATTCCTTGCTTTGTTTACCTTTTTGCCAATGGAAGAAATTGATCAGGTAAGCCATATTAAAGGAGCTGATCTGAATAAAGCAAAAGCAATTTTAGCCTATGAAGCCACAAAAATTTGTCATGGAGAAGATGAGGCGATCAAAGCCTTGAAAGCATCAGTATCCATGTTTGGGAACATAGAGATACCCAGGGATCTTTTAACCTCCAGCAGTATTCCAAGAGGTAGTCATTTGGTTACAAATGAGAAATCCGTGCCGTCTTCATCTTATAAGAAAGATGATGTTATAGGGAAGATTTCCATAATTGACTTATTCATGGATGCAGGTTTGTGTAAAACCAAATCAGATGCCAGAAGGCTTGTCCAACAAGGAGGGGCTTATATTAATGGTAATAGGGCAGTTTCCCTGGACCATGTTATTACAGCAGAAGATATTGAAAAAAATGAAATTTTACTAAGAGCTGGCAAGAAAAAATATCATAAAATTATTTTGAATTAAACGTAAAAAATAATTGACAAAAAAAAACACTGCATGTATATTGTTCTGGTTTTTGCCGATCACATAAAGCGTGATCAAAAATGTAGGTTTGATCTTTGAAAATTGGTCAGTGAGAAATTTTAGAGCGGGTCTAAAACAAGACTTTAAAGAGTTTATAGTATAGGATTATAACTGGAGAGTTTGATCCTGGCTCAGAATGAACGCTGGCGGCGTGCTTAACACATGCAAGTCGAACGAGAAAGGGATTGCTTGCAGTCCTGAGTAGAGTGGCGCACGGGTGAGTAACACGTAGATAATCTACCTCCAAGCCCGGGATAACTATTCGAAAGGATAGCTAATACCGGATGAAGTGATTTACCACAAGATAAATCATGAAAGATTGCCTCTTCTTGAAAGCAATTGTTTGGAGATGAGTTTGCGGACCATTAGTTAGTTGGTGGGGTAAAGGCCTACCAAGACTACGATGGTTAGCTGGTCTGAGAGGATGATCAGCCACACTGGAACTGGTACACGGTCCAGACTCCTACGGGAGGCAGCAGTGAGGAATTTTGCGCAATGGGGGAAACCCTGACGCAGCAACGCCGCGTGAGTGAAGAAGGCCTTTGGGTCGTAAAACTCTGTCGACAGGGAAGAAATTAACATCATCCAATAGGTGTATTTATTGACGGTACCTGTAGAGGAAGCACCGGCTAACTCCGTGCCAGCAGCCGCGGTAATACGGGGGGTGCAAGCGTTATTCGGAATTATTGGGCGTAAAGGGCGCGTAGGCGGTCTTGTCGGTCAGATGTGAAAGCCCAGGGCTCAACCCTGGACGTGCATTTGAAACAGCAAGACTTGAGTACGGGAGAGGAAAGCGGAATTCCTGGTGTAGAGGTGAAATTCGTAGATATCAGGAGGAACACCGATGGCGAAGGCAGCTTTCTGGACCGATACTGACGCTGAGGCGCGAAGGTGTGGGTAGCGAACGGGATTAGATACCCCGGTAGTCCACACAGTAAACGATGTTCACTAGGTGTATCGGATATTAAAATCTGATGTGCCCAAGCTAACGCATTAAGTGAACCGCCTGGGGAGTACGGTCGCAAGACTAAAACTCAAAGGAATTGACGGGGGCCCGCACAAGCGGTGGAGCATGTGGTTTAATTCGACGCAACGCGAAGAACCTTACCTGGGTTTGACATCCTGTGAACGTCTAAGAGATTAGACAGTGCCTTCGGGAGCACAGTGACAGGTGCTGCATGGCTGTCGTCAGCTCGTGTCGTGAGATGTTTGGTTAAGTCCAGCAACGAGCGCAACCCTTATCGTTAGTTGCCAGCACGTAATGGTGGGAACTCTAGCGAGACTGCCCGGGTCAACCGGGAGGAAGGCGGGGATGACGTCAAGTCCTCATGGCCCTTATGTCCAGGGCTACACACGTGCTACAATGGTAAGTACAGAGGGCAGCGAGCCAGCAATGGCAAGCGAATCCCTAAAGCTTATCTCAGTCCGGATTGGAGTCTGCAACTCGACTCCATGAAGTTGGAATCGCTAGTAATCGCGGATCAGCATGCCGCGGTGAATATGTTCCCGGGCCTTGTACACACCGCCCGTCACACCATGGGAGTTGATTATACCCGACGTCGCTGGGCCAACCAGTAATGGAGGCAGGCGCCTAAGGTATGGTTGATAACTGGGGTGAAGTCGTAACAAGGTAGCCGTTGAGGAATCAGCGGCTGGATCACCTCCTTTCTAAGGAAAGAAAAAACAAGCTTTAAAACCATCACTGACCAATTTTGAGAGATCAAAACGGTGAATTTAAGTAGCCGGATTTTTCAATGTTCTTTGACAATTTGTTGTAGTAGATATACAAGCGCAGTTATCAGCAATGATAACTGTTTAAACATTTGCAGATTTTTTGATTGTTGAATCAAATTAATTGCAAAGCTTTAGTGAAGGAAAATTTGATGAAATTCACGTGTGGGCTTTTCGCCTAAGGCGCAGGATTTTTGACCGACTGAGGCGACCTTTTTGGTCGTCGACTAAGGGCAAAAATTATGCAACGAAGAATTTCGCAAATTTTACAAAACTAATGTGTTCGCATCAAAGCGTTTAAACTTATTTGTGGTATTAAATAGTGGCTAAGCTACTAAGAGCAAACGGTGGATGCCTTGGTGTCAAGTGTAGAAGAAAGACGTGGAAAGCTGCGATAAGCTTCGGGGAGGAGCTAAACATCCTTTGATCCGGAGATTTCTGAATGGGGCAACCTGGCGTGATTAATATTACGTCATCCTAACATGAATACATAGTGTTAGGAAGGTAACGGGGAGAACTGAAACATCTTAGTACCCCCAGGAAAAGAAAGTAAAAACGATTCCCTAAGTAGCGGCGAGCGAACGGGGACCAGCCCAAACCGTGTATGTGTCAAGCCTGAAAGCGTTGCATGCACGGGGTCGTGGGATACAGTTTGAAGTCGTTTCAGAGGCTTCGGAGAGTAAAAAAATCAATTGTTAGTTGAACAAGCTGGAAAGCTTGACCAAAGAAGGTGACAGTCCTGTAAGCGAAAACAATCGATCTCTCTTATTGTACACCCAAGTACTGCGGAACACGAGAAATTCTGTGGGAATTTGTGAGGACCATCTCATAAGGCTAAATACGACTTGACAAC
>CALAGQ010000034.1 GCA_937891765.1 uncultured Nitrospina sp. | reverse complement strand
TACGTAACTGTCGCTGGAATTGACAAAATTGATCAGCAGTCGTTTGATGATCGAACGTTTCTTTTTTTGCCACCAGGAGAGTTTGGAAGACATCTTAGGACCTTTGGGTTCTGCGTAATAGACAAGCCATTAATATTTTAAATTAATATAACACGAAGAGCCCAGCGTCACGCTGACTGCTAGCCGCAGGGGCAATGTGCAGGGGTTCTTTGAGCCGCCGAGATAACTTTTCCGCTTGCTAGCCCAAAAAGCTATTGCTTATTGGATCCAACGTCACGCTGGCGCCTAGTGGGAGAGGTATTTGGCAGTTTCCAGAGATGGGTAATCGGTTTTTAAATTTTCCAGTAGTAAAGTGAGGGCGATGGTTTGTTCTTCGCTCATGTCATCGCGGTTTCCTATCACGCACACTCCTATGCTGATGTCATCCAGTTCCGGGTGGTGCGACCCTATCTTTGAAACGTGTCTTCCCATCAAGGTCTGGCCTTCTTCTGTGATGATGAAATGGAAACCGATTTCAGGTTCGCCCTTCTCAAGATGCGACTGCTTGATGTCATCATAGGAGGACGAATCTTCGCCGGTAAAATGGACCAGTACAAAACGAGTGTCCTGCCTGGTCTTTAAATCTTTATGTTTCATGGTCTATTTCTTTCTGTTGGGGCTATATTGTATTATAGGTAGGGCTAGTTTGATGAATAATTGAAAGGCTCGGAATGAAAAAGAACATCGAATCTATTTTGGTGATTGGTCTTGGGCGCGTAGGAAGTCTGGCCGCAACGTTGTTGCAGTCGAACGGACATCAGGTTACGGGTTTTGATACCAGCCCGGATGAGGATTTTTCGTTCAAGGTGATTTCCGGATCGGTTGCCGATGAACCTGTGCTGGAGCAGGCGATTGCTGGACACGATGCTGCGCTGACCTGCCTGCCGTTTCATTTGAATCTGACCGTGGCCAAAAAAGTGCACCAGGCGGGGAAGCATTATTTTGACCTGACCGAAGATGTCTCCACCACCACCGCGATCCGCGAAATGTCAAAAACGGGTAAAGGACTCATGGCACCACAATGCGGACTGGCCCCCGGATTTGTCGGAATTTGCGGAGCGCATCTTACTAAGGGATTCGACCGCCTGCGCAGTATGGAACTTCGGGTCGGGGCTTTACCACAGCATCCGCGCGGACTTCTCGGTTATGCCTTTAACTGGTCAGCCGAAGGGGTGGTCAACGAATACCTCAATGATTGCGAAGTCATTCAGGATGGGCAAAGGGCCAGCGTGCCCGCGATGGAAGGGTTGGAAACCATCGTGATTGATGGTGTGCAGCTCGAAGCCTTCACCACCTCAGGGGGATTGGGCACTTTGTGCGAAACCTATGATGGTAAGGTGAATCATTTGAACTATAAAACTATTCGTTATCCTGGACATGGCGAGTTGATGCGGTTTTTCTTTAATGAGTTGTATATGAGAGACCGCAGAACGGAGGCGGGAGAAATCCTGGTTCACGCCAAGCCACCGGTCAAGGATGATGTCGTTTACGTCCATGTTGCGGTGGAAGGGTGGAAGGAAGACAAACTGGCGCGGGATGAATTTGTGCGCAGTTATTTCCCCAAAGAGATAAACGGGAAAACCTGGAAAGCCATTTGCTGGACCACCGCCGCGTCGGTTTGTGCGGTCATTGAACTGGTTTCACAGGGTAGTCTGCCGCATCAGGGATTTTTAAAGCAGGAGGACATATCGCTGGATATGTTTCTGAATACATCGACCGGGCAATTCTTTAAATAACTTGAGTGATCGATAGATGCTAAGAGTAGGTATGAACTTTGATTTCAGGGTCTAATTGGGATCGGAGATGATTTTCGATGACACGCAGGGTGCCGCCTGTGGAGCTCGGGCATCCCCCGCAAGCGCCCTGATAACGGATCCGCACAATATGTCCATCCACTTCGATCACTTCCAAGCCTCCGCCATCGTTGGCCAGAGCAGGGCGAACGGATGAGTCAAGAACAGCCTCAACAATGATGACCTTTTCGTCATCGGAAAGTTGAGGGTATTTTGCCATATCAAAATCCTCAAGAATGGACGCAGAAACTTCATTATCCCCTTCTGCATATTTCCCTAAATCCGCTTCGATAATATTTTTGATCTTGTCCTTAAAAACCACCCAAAGGTCGGCGGAGATCAGAGTGACAGAAACAAAATTCTCGCGCAGATAGACCATATCCACGATATCAAGGGCGAACATATTATGGGCAAAGGCATCCGCGTCCAAAAAACCACCCTCTTCAATCGTTTTGGAGCCGGAATCGAGCACGGTCTGGTTCAGAATAAATTTCACCGAACGCGGGTTAGGGGTCAGCTCGATTTTTACTACGGAAAAAGTTTGAGTATCCTGCATGGCATTTCCTTGTAAGGTTAGTCTTTCTTCTCAGGGATAAGATGGATTCCCGGTAAATCGGGTTCAAAAAGTTTTTCTCCTGCATGGAGAAACCTTTGCGTAAGTCAAAAAAGCGTAAAATCGAGATTCTTCACTACGTTCAGAATGACAAGAAATAACGGTTTGTCATCCTCGAGGAGCCGGAGGCGACGAAGGATCCCGGTTTATGCAAAGCTCCCCCTTGACAAAACATTATACAGGTTTT
>CALAGQ010000033.1 GCA_937891765.1 uncultured Nitrospina sp. | reverse complement strand
ATCATTATCTTCAAGGCTTCAGGAACATTCTTTTTCGCTAACTCATATATATTTGCCTTGCCATATCCCTGTTCTACGGCAAGTCGGTACCACTTGAAGGCTTCCTGATCATCTTGTGGAACGCCTTCTCCATTTGCATACATCCCGCCTAAGTTGTATTGCGCTTCAGCAATACCTTTTTCCGCATCGCGGATCATTATCTTCAAGGCTTCAGGAACATTCTTTTTCGCTAACTCATATATATTTGTTTTTACCTTAATATTTATTTTTGCCTCACTATGCCCTTGTTCTGCAGCAAGCCGATACCATTTCATGGCTTCCTGATCATCTTGTGGAACGCCTTCTCCATTTGCATACATCGCACCTAAGCTGTATTGCGCTTCAGCAACACCATTTTCCGCATCAGTGGTCAAAATTTTCAAGGCTTCAGGAACATTCTTTTTCGCCAGGTTAATTATATTTACTTCGTCATATCCCTGTTCCGCCGCAAGCCGGTACCACTTCATAGCTTCCTGATTGTCTTTGGAAACTCCCTGACCATTGGCATACATCAACCCCACAAAGAACTGGGCTCTGGAATTCCCCTGTTCCGCCGCAAGCCGGTACCACTTCATAGCTTCTGAGTCTTCCTGCTCAACTCCAAATCCAAAGTCATACATGAATCCCAAAAAGAATTGTGCCTTGGAGCTTCCCTGTTCTGCTAACGGCAACCATAAATCATGTGCTGTTTTATAGTCTTTTTTTACATAAGCATCCCAACCATCCTGGAAATCATTAAAAAATATCCGGGAAATAATGCTAAAGAGAAACAGAAAAGTGAAAGAGATCAGGAGGATGCGTTTTTTGATGTTCATATACTAAGAATACATGACATGGAGTATTTTTGAAAGTGGTGACGGGAATAATCAGGTAAATGGTGCCGAAGAGAAGACTCGAACTTCCACATCCTTTCGGACACATGAGCTGGGTTCATGTAACGAGCCGATCATTTTGGAAACCAATATTTCACACCTTTTTTTCACACAACTCTTTCAGAGAGTGATCCAATGAACCTTCTTGTTTTTCAAGTTGGAGATATTCGTAATAGGCGGCGGCGAAATCTTTAAATCCTTTCCGTTTTAAAATCTTTATTTTCCTGACTTCTTCCCGGGTCGTCTGAAATACTTTAGAAGTAGATTCATTCAAGGATTCCTGCAACCAACTATCTTCTGATTTAGACTGGCTCACAACGCTCCCTGTTTCTCGTCCTAATTTACCATTTTAATGGTTTCGTTTTAATACGGTAAGAATACCGTATTTATGAAAAAATGAGAAGTTTTGGTGGTTGGAGTGGAGTAGTGTATTACGGTATCTGAAGGTCTAGCAATCTAATAACAATATTAAGAAGTCTATTTATGAAAAATGATGATTCAGATTCATTCTGGTTTCAAATCCCAATTCTTTTGATAAAGATAGTGAGAGTTTTGACAAAAATACCTTCGGGGCAACCAAAAATGATTCAACTGGAACGATGGGGGAGGTCAATAAAAGTTTCAACGGACCCAGTGCTAGGAAGGGTCAGACTAGACATTATAACTTTGCCAGCATCAAGTATTGAAGGCAAGAAGTTTCAACCCTCAGAAGAGTCTCAATCTAGATTAGACTCAGGTAAGGAGGGTTAGTGCGGCTTAGGAGACGGTGAACCCGCAAGTTGGGATTATGTGCCGGACCGATCATTTTTTTACAAGAGGCCAGATCATGTAACATTCTGAACGTTGAATTTTACGGTGTTATAATGAGCCATGGATGATTTAGGGGACAAATTCATAAAACTCATGATGGCGATCCTTATCTTCTGGTTGGCTTCGAATTTTTTGATGAAGTTTTTGCCCGGTTTAGCCACGCAACTCCCACTCCCCATTTATGAGTTTTTATATGCATTTACGGGGGCGGGTGAAGGGATACCCCAAGACCCTACCGGATTGTTTTCACCTGAGCCTGGACCTGACACCAATTAGATGAAAATTTAATTTTTACTATTACTCCCCCAACACTGAGATCATGTAACGGGCTGACCATTCACTCCCACTCCAAGGCCTCTTCCAGACCTGGGGTGATACCTCGTCATTGGGCGGATTTTCCCAGTCGTCATCCGCTCCAGTTATGAAATAGATCGCTCTCCTTGTTGAGTCGGTCCAGCTGATCGGAAGTAAGCGTAATGTCCCCGGCAGCACAAAATTCCTTCACCTGATCCACTTTGCGTGCCCCTACCACAGCGGTGGTGATATTCTTTTGCTGGATCACCCAAGCGAGTGCCACGTTGATGGGGGCCGTATTTATTTCTTGTGCAATTTCCTTAACAGTGTCGCGCACGATTTCCGAATTATCAAAATAAGGCTGGTCATACAGGTAATATTCCCGGCGGATGGGTGCCTTTAAGGCCTCTTCATCGAATCGACCAGCTAAAAGACCACGGGCACTGGGCGAACACGCCATGTAACCGATATTGGCCTTTTCACATTGTCTTAAATGCTCTCCTTCGTACGCGCGCTTAAGCAGGTTATAAGGAACCTGATTGACGGTGAACAACGAGGCGGCGTTTGCCATCAGGCTAATGTCCTTCGCCTGGAAATTCGTGATACCTACGGTACGGGCCTTGCCACTTTCTTTGAGGGCAGCCATGATGTCGCACATCTTCCGGGTCTTTGCCATGGTGTCTATATACATGCCCGGCCAGTGGACCAGATACGCATCGACATAATCCCGCCCAAGAGCTTTCAACGTACCTTCAAGACGCGACTGGTAAGCCTCGAGTTTCATTTCGGCATCGGGCGTGATTTTGGAAATGATGAGGACATCGTTTTTTCGGGAGCCCAGAGCCCTGCCGAGGCGGCGTTCAGATTCCCCGCCGCCATAACTCTCGGCGGTATCAAACGCCATGATGCCGCCCTCCAAAGCGGTCTTCACCACCCGGTCGGCCTCTTCTACCGAACACACGTCCCCCCACTCTTTGCTGGGGGCAATCTGCATGCAGCCTAAGGTGATGGCCGTCCAGGGGATGTCGAGTCCTTCGACTTTTATCGAACGCATTATTTCTCCATTTCTTTGCGATGGCTAATTAATAATTATCCTGCAAAAGTATTTTTTATCGTGCCGTTGACTACAAAACGCGAAGGCCCGCTTTGGGTCGAAAGCGGAACTTGTTCTATCACATTATATTCTTATTTCTGTTTTTTAGCTTCAAAGCATGCGGTAGGATCATGTGTGTGGCGCTTATTTTTTGGCAGCTATCTGCCGATTTTTTTTGAGACAGTAATAACACCCCTCTTCAACGCCAACTCATAAAACACACCAGCCTCTTGTATCAACCTCCCATAATTTTATAAAGAAGATAAATGCCAAGCGCGACTATTAGAAGAATTTTTTTATTTTTGTCTATATTCATTATTCAATGTTCCTCTAGTTTTTTTATCCATGTTTTCCTCCCTCAATGATACCAAATGGCCATACCTGCCTCAATCATCAAATAAAAAACCGGGAGCCCCGGTCATTATAACCCACCCCAAATTGGTTTACACAGATGAGACCAATGCCCGCTTTGGGTCGATAGCAGATACCTAAGCTGGGATCATGTGCCAAGCCGATTGTTGAAATTTAGGGGGGTTAGCTGTTTTGGAATTATGGCCGTAATCGGCCAATAGCCCGGTGATTTGGAGAGGTAAAACTCCTGCGCAACTTGATCGATGGTTGAAAATAATAATTCCTGTTAAGCCGGGAACTTGATACTGATCTCCGGGGTGTCCTTCCTTTGCTGAATAGTGCTTTCAAGATTAAATTCATCAGGGTTATCTTCATTTTGTTCCAGGAGGCGGTTCACAATGTCTTTCTGTTCCAGGACGGTATTATGACTGTTTATTTTTTGAACAAAGGCCGCCCAGGGTACAAAGGTTGTTGGAGGGAATGATTGGGTTTTATGAGGAGAAATATCAATATTCAGGCCGGAGATAAACACTACCCGCTTCCCAATATATTCTCTGGAATTCAGCAATGTTCGGTATGCCTCCGATGGTAGTTTCCGAAAGAGCCGTTTTCCGGATCATAACCTACATGGCTGGCATGGATGATGACCAGATCCGTTCCATGATTAAAGGGAAAAGATCCAAAATGCTTGGCAATCAGAAGGTTGGGGTACCCCTGGTTTTCATCGGAACAAAAGGCCCTGGAGGGTAATATTTTCCCCGGCTCAAAATCCAGCGATCGACAGAAGTTATACAGCCGAGGTACAAAATCGTGATAGGGGAATGTGGTGTTCTTAAAAGAGAAGTCTTCCAACGCACCTTTGATGTTAATATTCGCGGAATACATGTGATTTATCTACCTTAATAAGTATTTTTACTTCAGAGTACCAAGATTGTGATCCTGCCCCATTAAGTTGTATCACCTTTTAAGCGTGAATGTCTGCTTTGGGTGGCGGTCTCAACTGGTCAATGCAACACATGCGTTAAATCGTTGAGCTGGTGTTTCAAATTCTAATGTTTTACGTGGCCGCTCATTTAACTGTCGTGCCCCGGCATTCAGCTTAGTTTGAGAGTGTAGGGGTTGCCCCAAAGTTAGTTGAAATTAGAACATGACCTCACGTAAGTTTGAATGGTTTTTAGCGATAAAAGCCCAAACCAACTTAAGGAGGCCATGTCATGAAGAAAATACTGAAAAAAGGTAAAAGAGGCAATAGGAA
>CALAGQ010000032.1 GCA_937891765.1 uncultured Nitrospina sp. | reverse complement strand
AATTTCGCTACCTTAGGACCGTTATAGTTACGGCCGCCGTTTACTGGGGCTTCAAAAGTTAGCTTGCACCAACCGCATTAACCTTCCAGCACCGGGCAGGCGTCAGACCCTATACATCCACTTACGTGTTAGCAGAGCCCTGTGTTTTTGATAAACAGTCGCTTCTCCCTGGCTTGTGCCACCCTTCTATAGTTGCCTACAAAAGGGTCTTCCTTATCCCGAAGTTACGGAAGCATTTTGCCGAGTTCCTTCAACATCATTCTCTCAAGCGCCTAAATATACTCTATTAATCTACCTGTGTCGGTTTCGGGTACGGTCTTCATGATGGAGCTATTTCTTGGGACCTCTTCGCGGCAAGTTCAATCCATTAAGAACTCACAACTTACGAAATCCGTCACTACCATCAGGTCAAGGAATATTAACCTTGTTTCCATCGACTACGGCTTTCGCCCTCGCCTTAGGTGCCGACTAACTCTACGCGGATTAACCTTGCATAGAAACCCTTAGATTTTCGGCGACGAAGTTTTTCACTTCGTTTATCGTTACTTATGTCAGCATTCGCACTTCTGATACCTCCAGGATCCCTCACGGGTATCCCTTCGCAGGCTTACAGAACGTTCCGCTACCCCTTACAAAGTTCGAAAACTTTGCAAAGCCACAGATTCGGTACATGATTTTAGCCCCGTTACATCTTCGGCGCAGAAACTCTATTAGACCGGTGAGCTGTTACGCTATCTTTAAAGGATGGCTGCTTCTAAGCCAACCTCCCGGCTGTTAAGGAATTTCCACATCCTTTCACACTTAATCATGATTTTGGGACCTTATCTGGTGGTCTGGGCTCTTTCCCTCTCGACCATGGACCTTAGCACCCACAGTCTGTCTGCCGAAGAACAATGTCTAGCATTCGGAGTTTTATTAGGTTTGGTAAGAATCTCTTCCCCCTAGCCCATTTAGTGCTCTACCTCTAAACATCTATTTATTCGACGCACTACCTAAATAGTTTTCGCGGAAAACCAGCTATCTACGAATTTGGTTGGCCTTTCACCCCTTACCACAAGTCATCCAAAGACTTTTCAACGTCAACTGGTTCGGTCCTCCGGTTGGTGTTACCCAACTTTCAACCTGCTCATGGTAAGCTCATTCGTTTTCGGGTCTAATTCATTAAACTAATCGCCCTATTAAGACTTGCTTTCGCTGCGCCTACACCTAGATGGCTTAAGCTTGCTTAATAAATTAAGTCACTGACCCATTATACAAAAGGTACGCCCTCACCCTAAAAAGGGCTCGGACTGATTGTAGGCATGCAGTTTCAGGTTCTATTTCACTCCCCTAATAGGGGTTCTTTTCACCTTTCCCTCACGGTACTAGTTCACTATCGGTCACTGAAGAGTATTTAGGCTTAGAGGGTGGTCCCCCTATATTCGAGCAGGATTTCTCGTGTCCCGCTTTACTCAAGAATTTTGTTAGACATTACTCATACGGGACTATCACCCTCTATGGTTAGCATTTCCAAACTATTCAAATTTTTCTAACAAAACTACTGGCCTACTCCGCGTTCGCTCGCCACTACTAACGGAATCTCAATTGATTTCTTTTCCTCTGGTTACTTAGATGTTTCAGTTCTCCAGGTTGTCTCTTTAAACCTATGTATTCAGTTTAAAGTACCACATAAAGTGGTGGGTTTCCCCATTCGGAAATTTTCGGATCAAAGCTTACATACAGCTCCCCGAAACTTATCGCAGTATATCACGTCCTTCATCGGCTTTCAGTGCCAAGGCATCCACTACACGCCCTTAAACGCTTGATTTATGCACAGAAAAAAATTCTTTTAACAGAAAATTTATCTATGTTGTGATCAAATTTTTATTTTGAACATTAAATAATAACTTTTAATGTTCGGATATAGATATTGATATAAATTATTTTTATTTACAGTTTTAATAACTAAATGTTTCCTGGTGGAGGATAGCGGGATCGAACCGCTGACCTCCTGAATGCAAATCAGGCGCTCTCCCAGCTGAGCTAATCCCCCAACTAAAAAATAATGGTGGGCCGAGAAAGACTCGAACTTTCGACCCCACCCTTATCAAGGGTGTGCTCTAACCAACTGAGCTACCGGCCCTACAAGAAGGAAACATTACTTTAAGAAGAGAAATGAGGACGGTCAACATTACCGATGTATATTATTTAGAGTGAAATTTTTCTCTTTCACTCATCCTTAGAAAGGAGGTAATCCAGCCGCAGGTTCCCCTACGGCTACCTTGTTACGACTTCACCCCAGTCGCTG
>CALAGQ010000031.1 GCA_937891765.1 uncultured Nitrospina sp. | reverse complement strand
CACTCCATCTTTTTATTTAAGATTATAGTGTTGCGTTGACCGGTTGAGACCGCCGTCCAGACTGTGTGAAAACTAAAAACTACCTCTAAATAGTCGATAGCGGTCGTTTTCTATACACATTATATTCATTTTTCTGTTTTTTGGTTTTAAGACAGCTGGTGGGATACAAACGCACTACAGACCAGATCATGTGTGATATCCCCTCATCTGTCATCCTGAGTTCATCGAAGGATCATGCCCGGCACGGGTAGGCTAACCTCTTCACCCACCAGACCGTTTGGCCTTCACGCCTTGCTTCTTCAAATAGTCAAGTATACGTTCAATATGGTCGCCTTGGATCTCGATGACGCCTTCTTTGACCGTACCACCGGCACCGCACATCGCTTTGAGCTTCTTGCTCATCAATGTCGCAGCATCCATATCGAGCCCTTTAATCAACGTGACACCTTTACCTTTTCTGCCCTTGGTCTCACGGGAGACTCGTACGTTTCCATCACCAGTTGGTGATGTCTGTTTGCGACAGGTGCATTGGTTAACGGGATTACCACAGCCGGGACAGATTCTACCTTGCTCGGTGGAGTAGACAATTCGATCCTTGGAGAGCTTGGCTTTCATCTCAGGCTTTCTTAAAAAATTTCGGCTTTAACATCATTGCTCCGATACCGGTTAGATATCAGTAGGCTTTAAATGCTGTGAGAGGCCAGCAAAATTCAAATATTCTGTCCGCTTTGGGTGGCGGTCTCAACCGGTCGATGCAACACTATAATCTTTAAATAAAAAGATGGAGTGTTGTAAATGTCAGACAGAACCCGAATTAAATACACCTCTGCACAGAAACAAGAGATATGGGATCGCTGGAAAAAAGGCGAGTCTCTAAACTCAATCGGTCGATTATTTGATCGTCCGTCCTCTTCTATTTTTAATATATTAGCGCCAACGGGTGGCATTCGCCTGAAAGAAGCCAACCCGGGTCTACCTTACAAAGTTTCGCAATTTTTAAAAGCTTGTCCGATGGTGGGGGATGTCTTCCTACCAATTCTCAATAGAAAAAAGTGGGGTGAGCGACGGGACTCGAACCGTCACGGGGTTTACCCCACAGGATTTTTACCCCTTCGGGGCATGATCCTTCGAGAGCCTCAGGATGACAGTAACAGCAAGCTAAAGAAGGTTAGGCAACCCTCCTCAATCCTCCCTTATCAGGGAGGAAGTATATATTGCAACTCTCGCTAGAGAGTGCCGAAGAGAAGACTCGAACTTCCACACCCTTTCGGGCACATGAACCTGAATCATGCGCGTCTACCAATTCCGCCACTTCGGCATACAATACTTGTTTTAGGCAAAATTTAAAATCGCATTATAGCAAATCCCCAGAGAGTTTAAATGCCTATTTACCACTAATAAATCACTTGTTCGGGATTTCTGTGTGCTCCAATTCGGCTTCGGCTTCTTCCTCTGCCTGGATCAAAGACTGCACGGACATATGGTCTTTAAAAATAAAAAATAACCCGCCGCCGATCAGCACTATAAAACCTACCGCCCAGGCAACCATGCCAAAGCCTACCGCCGCCACTTCCGCTTCGCCTTTGATTTCATGAAGGGCAATCAAAACCCCGGCGTTGAAGGACCCCAAAAAACCGGGGGTCGGCAGTATTGTTATAAGAACACAAACCATAACGGTGAGTAATAATACGGATTCCAGAGATTTGTCCTGCAGGTCAAAAGCGAAATATAAAGGATAATAGATCGCAACAAATAATATCCAAGTCAAAGCGGAGAAAAAAATAATCTGCAGAAGGGCGCCTGGATTTTTGATTATTTTGCATCCCAAAGCGAACTCCCCGACCATGAAAAAAATCTTTTCCTTCCATTTATCGGGAAGAGGCTTTACAAGCCAACCTATGCAGGACTTTACCTGCCCCTCTTTGTAAGCCAGCAGAAACATAAAACACAAGAGGCCGACAACCAGTATCCCGCAAAATTTACCGAACCCTGCCAGCATGGTTTGAACAGATATTCCGGAAAAGGTAAGTTGCGGGTCGAACATGTCTACCCGGACCACAAAGACCCACACGAACAGCATCAGGAGAAAGACCAGATCAAACAAACGCTCCACAATAATGGTGGAAAAAGCCCCCGCAAAGGTGATGCCATGCTTTTTCCCCAGCAAATAAGCCCGGAGGAACTCCCCCGCTCTGGCTGGAAGGAGATTCCCCATAAAGCCGATCATAAGAGGCGCATAAATATCCTTAACAGGGATTTGCTTAAACGGGCGCAGCAAAACTTGCCACCGATAGGCACGGGTCACATAGCTCAAAAGAGTAATTCCAAGTGACGGCAGAACATAAACCAGCTCAATGTCTTTAAAGGAAGCGATCAGTTCGTCCATCGAAACATTACGCAGAGTGTAATAAAGCGCACCTCCCGCAATGGCGAGCCCAATCAACAACTGACGAGCTTTTTTCAATTTTTCTTCTCCAGTGTTTTTTTGGCTTTTTCAATGTCCTGCTTAATCTGAACGACCAGATCGTCCGCAGACTTGAAGGCTATTTCACTGCGAATGCGCGCCACAAACTGAACTTCGATTTCTTGCTGGTAGATCACTTGATTAAAATCAAAGATATGCACCTCGACACTCAGCCGGTCGCGATTAAAGGTGGGATTAAAACCGATATTAGCCACCGCATCATAAGATTTGCTTTTATGGACAACCCGAACCGCATACACCCCTGTCCCCGGTATCTGAACCTTGCTGGTATCAATATTGGCGGTCGGGAACCCTATGGCCTGCCCGGTTTTATAACCAGCAACAACCGGACCTGTTATGGAATAATCCCGGCCCAGAAATTGACTCGCTGTTTCTATCTGCCCGGACTCTATCAGTTCCCGCACATGGGAACTGCTCACGGTATGCTCGTTGAGTTTGAAGGGCTCCACCACATGAACCTGAAACCCAAATTCCTCCCCCATTTTTTTAAGGTAGGGGATAGTTCCTTCCCTGCCACGACCAAAGGCGTAGTCGAATCCGACGACGACCTCCTTCACGCCTATTTTTTCAAAAAGAATATTTTTGGAAAAGTCCCGCGGCTGCTGGTCTGCGAATTTCCGGGTAAAATCGGCGCAAATGACCAGATTGATTCCAAAGGATTCCATCAACTCCATCTTTTTATGGAAACTGGTCAATAGGGGGGGGGCCTTTTCCGGCGCGATGATCTTTAAAGGATGCGGCTCGAAGGTGAACGCAATGGCAGTGCCCTCATGCGCCAATGCCAACTCGGCCGTTTTGCGGAACAGGGTCTGATGACCCACATGCACCCCGTCAAAATTGCCAATAGCCATCACAGGATAGGGGATGGCACCGGTTATATTTTTTGTTCCTCGAATAATTCTCATAAATTGACCTTATACTACCTCAAACCACTTATTATTCAAGGTCTGCGGAAAATCATCCGGGACAATCATGATTCCAATCAGATGCATTTGCCCCTCTAATCTGCTAGAATGAACCCTATCGTAACAAGATATGGAGCCGTCTGAATGTTTGATATCGGATTTTTTGAGCTGATGATTATAATGGGCATCGCCGTTGTGGTGATTGGCCCGCAAAACCTGCCTAAACTCGCAAAAGCCATCGGTAAAGGTTGGGGTGAATTCCAAAGAACTTTCAGCGGCCTGAAACAAGAGGTCATGGATGAAGCGGAAGGAATCAAACAATCCGTCAACATCGATGGCTTGGAACAAGATATCAGCGCCGCCACCAAAATTGACGTGGATATCAACCTTTCTGAAGCCGATTTGGATATCGCTGGCGACCTGAGAAAAAATAGCGACTAACCCCAGCGTGACGCTGGATCCGATGAGCAACCGGCGAACCGCCGGGGGCAAATTGCAATGGCGTAATTGGCTGACAAACTCTTTCTCGGCTTAAAAAGGATCTCTATCTTTCCCACCCACTGAGCACTAATGATCAGTTCCGTATCGTTTCACCCTTTCATTTCTCATTTTTCTCCTGCCCTGTTTGTTGCCGGGTTGACCCTTCTTTTTCTGGCCCGCAAAAGAAATGATGAAAAATTAAAAGCCGCCGGAGCTTTCAATCTCAGCCTCGGTCTTTTTGCCGCTGTGGTCGCTGGTTTTTCCGGCATGGTCTCGGTCGACATCAACCTGCGCACCGTTGTCGATGTTGAGGGACACCAAGGATATGGCTTTTTGTTCACCGTTCTTTATGGATTCTCTGCCGGCTACGCCTACACCAACACTTTCTCCAGAACCGCGTTGGGATTTTATATGGCGGGACTCCTGTCAATGGCCACCTGCTTGTTCACAGGCTATCAGTTGGTTTTTTAGCAGAAGGCCTAGTGTGAGGATGAGACTCCGAAGCGATGAACCAGTTCGCCGCCGAAGTAGCCGGTGGTGAGAACACAAATTCCCCCCACAGCAATGATCAGGAAATACAAAGCCCTGCCCCAAGGTTGGCGTAAATATTTGGAAACCAGCATGGCAGAAATAAATACCCCGGCAGTGGTGAACGCAAACTTCAAATGGCTTGACAAAAAGTCCCTGAACTTTTCCGTGTTTTCCAGACTGATCATACCCAGAAACCCCACCAGCAAAACCGGGAACAGGCACCAGAATCCAAATCGGATGTTGAACCGTCCCGCAGTTTCGACCACCTCATCTTTCCTAAGGGCCCCATAAATTTCAAACACCACTCCACTGACTAACAAACCCACGGGAAAGTGAACGATCAAAGGATGAAGTTTGGCAAAAAAAACCATTCAATAATTTTCAGGAACTACTAGCCGCAGGGGCAACGAGCAATAACTCTCTCCGGCGAGCAAAAATATCTTCTCGGCTTTATGGGCCATTGCTATTTGCCTCCCCTGCTAAGGGGCGTGGTCCGGCGGCGGTCGACTTCTGCCAGAATGATCCCGGCCGCGACCGACACGTTGAGAGATTGCAGGGAACCTGTTCCGGGAACCCGGACCACCTTATCGCACTTTTGTTTGACTCGACTTGAAAGTCCTTCCTGCTCATTTCCCATCACCACCACAGCGGGAAATTTAATTTTAACGTCAAAAAGAGTTTCTTTTGCATTCGGGTCCGCGCCCACCACAAACCAACCCTGCTCCCGACAGTCTCTCAATGCGGAAGGAAGATCGCTACTGGTATATACCGGGACCTCTTCCAGTCCACCTTCTGCCATTCTCGCGGCGGAAGAGGGGATCACCGAAGCCTTTCCGTTTCCGGGAACCATCAACCCCTGCACACCAAAAAAAGCACAGGTGCGCAAAATCGCTCCTTGGTTATGCGGGTTATCAATTCCATCTAACGCCACGACCAGCCCCTTGTCGGGCATTGTTCCCCGGATCAGCCGATGCGCTGATTCCGGCAGGAGAGGTCGGACAACCATCACCACGCCTTCATGGTGAACACCTGCCGCGACTTTATTGAGGGACTCCTGATCCAACTGGCGGTAAGGAATTTTCTTTTCTCCGCAAAAAGCTTTAACCTCTTTCAACTCAGCGGCACGAGCGCGGCTAAAGAATAAGCGCAAGAGACTCTCCGGTCTTGCCTTAAACGCGCTCATGCAGGAGTTCCAACCATAGAGGGTGAACTCTTCCTGCTTTTTATACTGTTTACGCACCCGGTCGGGGCGCGTTTTTTCAAAAGTTGTCGTTTTCTCGTTCAACCATGACCTCCCATCATAAATTCTTCACTGTCTTCAAAAGCCGGAACTGGAAGTTTGGCAACCTGGCTGAAAAATTCTTCCGCCTGTTGCATGACTTCTGATTCTGTGTGGCACTCAAACATATTCCTTCTAAACTTCGCCGCGCCGGGATAACCAAACACCAGCCAGGACGAAAACTTGCGCAACAAAATAAGCGTCGATCGCAAATCATAATTTTCGCGCAATCCATTTAAATAGTGGTTAAGAAGTTCGAGACCGACACGCTCGACAGACATACCGGCACATTCTTTAAAAATCCAGGGATTCCGCAAAGCCCCGCGACCGATCATCACTGCATCCACTCCGGTTTCCTGCAACCTTTGTTTTGCCTGGGCAGCACTGCGGATGTCTCCGTTACCAATGATCGGTAGTTTCGCCCGCTGTTTGACTTCGGCAATGAGATCCCAGTCCGCCTTGCCCTCATAACCCTGAGCACGGGTGCGCCCGTGAATGGCCACCCACTCGCAACCTGACTGGTAAGCCGCTTCGACACATTCATGAATGGTCAATTCATTTTCATTCCAACCCGTTCTCATCTTGACAGTGAGGGGCAGACGAATGCCTTTTTTAATCGTGGTCAGAAATTTTTCCAGATAAGCCGGGTCGCGCATCAATGCCGCCCCGCATCCTTTTTTGATCACTTTTTTTACCGGGCAACCCATATTGATGTCGACAAAATCTGCTCCCGTCTCTTCAACCACGCTCACCGCATGGACAATATCCTCCGCCGATTCACCAAAAAGTTGGATCCCGACAATGGTTCCGGGACTTTTATGAATGCGCATCATTTTTCGGGTCTTCTCGGAATTGAAAAAGAGCCCCTTCGCCGACACCAGTTCTGAAATCAAGACGCCTGCCTGCATTTCATCCATCAACTGGCGAAAACAGACATCGGTGATCCCCGCCATGGGAGCCAGCCAGAACGGACTCCTGGCACGCGCTATCAGTTTCCCCTGACTCACGGGTGCCTGCGAAATAAGTGACGATTGCAATAAGTTCATAAATATTTTTTATCCATTTTCCCCAAAAAAGATTGGAAATGCGGGGGAGGGGGTACACAAAATTCCAGATGACGGTCAAAACAATGGAAACTCAGTTTCCAGGCATGCAGTCCATACTCATAATTTTCAGAATCCCCTTCTCCGTAGACCTCGTCATTTAAAATTGGCAGGCCTTGGCTGGATAAATGCACACGAATCTGATTGGTTCTGCCCGACAAGGGAACCACTTTTAAAATCGAATGGGTATCGGTGGAGGCCAACCATTCAACCTGGGTGGTCGCGGCTTGCGGTTTTTTGATTCCCTCTCCCACACCCCGCTGTGCACCCGTCACCACCCCAATAGGTGCTGTCAAAATGAACTGTTTTTTCTCCGGCATGCCTTTTACCACGGCCAAATATTCTTTCTTAACACGGTGTCCTTGAAACTCTTTCATTAAGAATCCCGCCGCCTGACGCGACCGGGCAAACACGATCAACCCGGTAGTGGTGGCGTCTAACCGTTGCACAGGACGCGGCACTTCCTCTGGAAACATTTCCTTTAAGACTTCGGTCATGCTGTTTTGAAAATAGCGCCCGCTCGGATGCACGGGAATGGGTGCCGGCTTGCTGAACACCCGGATATGACTGTCCTGATAAACAACCTTCAACCTGCGGTCCGCCGGAGGTTCCTGACGAACTCCTGCATGAGTGATGATACGATCCCCTTCTTGAAGGATACACCCAAGCCGGGCCTTTTCCCCATTTAAAGTGATGTCACCATTTAAAATCTGGTCGATCCAGGCTTGCCGGGTCTGATAGGGAAACCGTGATGAAAAATATTGCTCCACGGCAACACCGTGGTATTGCGGAGAAATTGTAGATTTATAAATCTGCTGAGTTGCTGGAGGCCGGTGGAGTGAGTTCATATGTGTTTTAAAGCCGAGATAACTTTTTCTTACCAGAAAAAGTTATTGCCAGTTACCACCGGACGTTGTCCGAGGCTAATTCCATTGTGGGTTAACGGGGGCTTTAATCAGGTATTCGTAATCTTTGCCCATGGACTTCACGGCATTTGCCCAGATGCCCTCTTCATCTTCTTGAAACACAAATTCGCTCTGCGCTTCACAAGTCAGCCAACTGAGCCGGGTCATCTCGCCTGCAAGCTGACCTGCGCCCCAACCGGAATAGCCCATATAAAATCGAATATTTTTTTCCGGGTCTTCAACCCGCGTCATCAGGTTATCGAGAAGTTCCCAACTCATTCCCAGATAAACCCCATCACAAATGACATCCAGTTCCGGCAAAGGAGTTTTAGAATAGCAAAGATAAAAAACCTGCGAGGGTGATACCGGACCGCCAATATAAATTTTCCCGGAAGGAGAATCCGCAACACCCATCTCCTCAAAAACCTCTTTGGCGCTGATAGGGGCAGGCCGGTTAATCACCAAGCCAAATGAACCCTGATCGTCATGGTTGCATAACAACACCACCGTCCTGGAAAAATTTGGATCCGGCAAAACAGGATTGGCGATCAGAAAATAACCTTTCCCATAATCTTCGCTGGTTTCTGACATAGTTTTTTAAATCCCAAAAATGTAATTGCTCTTTGAGCTGAGACAACTATTTTTAGCCAACAAAAGCTGTTTCGCTTTGCCACCGGCGGCTCGCCGGTTGCTAGTTGGCCCCACGCCTAGTGGTAATCACAGGTTAAGAGACTGGAGCTTTTTAAAGTTAGAGCCGAACTTGGCCTCTTCTTTCCCTTCAACAGAAGAAAAATTATTATCCAAAGCAACACTCACCAGTTCAGGAAATTTTTTCGACTGGGAAAGAGCCAAAATGCCATCATCACCGATTTCGTTCTGAGCCAGATCCAGATCCTCAACTTTTTCCAACTGGTTTTCATTGGCAAGGATAATCGCCCCCTCGTCCTTAATATAGTTGCGGTAAAGATTGAGGGATTTGACCTTTTTCAATGTCGTTGAGCCCACCAGAGAACGGATGCCCTCCGGCCCGATATCGTTGCCCCCAAGTTCCAGCCAACTGACCTTGGAAAACAACTCCGACTCAGCCAATAACTTGACCCCCATGTCACCAACACGATTGCCGCCCAGGTTCAATCGCCGCACTTTGGCAACACGTTCGTCCCGGCAGATGATCGTCATGCCATTCTGGCCAATGCAATAGCCCTTCAAGCTTAAGTCTTTACCATCTGGCGAGAGAGTTTCGGCGATGATTTTCTCCATGATTTCCCGCAGTTTTTCACCAGTATAACTGCACGGTTCTGCCGGTTTATAAATTTCAAAATGAGTGATCGAAGGCATAAGACCTCTTTAAATAGGATTTAATCGTCCAAATCCCCAAGAATTCAATGGGGAAATGCCGCAAAACAAACAAAAAAACAACTAATTCGGTTTCAAACAGGCTATTATAAGGTTGACATAAAATCAATTATATTTTAAATTTCCGGACTCCACCTTGAGCCAGTATTTATTGGGGTTTTTACCCAATAAAATGAATGTGCCATTTCGGTCTTCCTCGCTTACTGGAGAAGTTTCAGGGTTTCAGGTTCTGACCCCATAATTAGTCTCAAATTTAAGCGCGGTTTTATTGCGTTATAGCGTATTGGAGGAGTTTATATGAAATTGGATTTTGACAAGATGGGCGGTCTGGTCCCGGCCATCATTCAGGACGCCGAAACCGGAAAAGTCCTGATGCTTGCATACATGAACACCATTGCCTGGGAAAAAACCCTGGAAACTGGAAAAGCCTGGTTCTACAGCCGCTCACGTGACAAGCAATGGATGAAAGGTGAAGAAAGCGGTAACGTGCAAATCGTTAAGGAAGTTTTTGTCGATTGCGATGACGATACGGTTCTGCTGAAAGTCGAACAGGTCGGCAAAGCCGCCTGCCATAAAGGCTACACCAGTTGTTTTTTCAGAAAAGTAAATGGCGACGTAGAAGTCATTGAAGAGAAAGTTTTCGATCCGGAAAAAGTTTATAAAAAATAACCACTAGGCGTGGGGCCAGCAAGCAATGACTAGCTCTGGCAAGCAATATGTTTTTTCGGCTTAATGAGTCCTTGCTCCGTTCCCACCCACGAGAGCGGAAAACAATTTTTTTAATTTATCTTAAGAAAGAAACCAATCCATGAGCGGTAACGTATTGAAGTTAGGAATTCCCAAAGGCAGTCTGGAAGAAGCAACGGTTAAACTTTTCGCACGCGCCGGTTACAACATCAGCATCAAGAGCCGGTCCTATTTTCCCAGCATCGACGACGACGAAATCGAATGCATGCTGATCCGCGCCCAGGAGATAGCCCGTTATGTGGCGGATGGTGTACTCGATGCCGGACTGACCGGCAAAGACTGGATCATGGAAAATCGTGCTGATGTTGAAGAGATCGCACCTCTGGTTTATTCAAAGGTTTCCGCCCGGCCAGTACGCTGGGTACTGTGCGTCCCCAACGATTCCTCCATTCAAACCGTTAAAGATCTGCAGGGCAAGCGCATCGCTACCGAAGTGGTGAACTTGACCACCGACTGGCTGAAAGGCAAGGGAGTGACCGCGAACGTTGAGTTTTCCTGGGGAGCTACAGAAGTTAAAGCCCCCAAACTGGTGGATGCCATTGTTGAAGTCACCGAAACCGGGTCTTCCCTGAAAGCCAACAACCTGCGCATTGTCGATACCCTGATGGAATCAACCACCCGCTTCATCATGAACAAAGAAGCCAGTCAGGATAAATGGAAAAGGAATAAAGTTGATCGCCTTGTTTTGATGTTGCAGGGAGCCATGGCCGCGAACGGCCGGGTAGGGATAATGCTGAACGCCCCGAAAGATAATCTCGATACCATTATTAAAATATTTCCTCCAGGAAAAAAACCCACCATCTCCGAACTCAGCGATAAAGGCTGGGTGGCCGTGAATGTGATTCTGGAAGAAAAACTGGTGCGCGATATTGTTCCCGACCTTAAAAACGCCGGCGCAGAAGATATCGTCGAATACCCCTTAAACAAAATCATCCACTAGGCGTGGGGCCAAAGAGCAATGGCTTAAATTGGCGGACAAACTCTTTCTCGGCTTACGGGAATGCCCATTGCCCCTCTGGCGAAGAGCCGCGGCGAGTAGTGATCATTGCGCTTCTGGATGAAAGATTTTTCTTCCCTGAGTTGATGAACCGGATACCCTTATGAAAGATCCCAACATAGATTCAGAAGGCTCCGCCTCTTTAGACAACGAAGAGCATCTCCCGGAGACGCCGGAAAACTCCCCTGAACTCGACCTCGGGTTTGAAGATCAAGAAGGAGAGTTTCTACCTCCGGAAGAGAGAAAAAAATCCGGCGCAGGCAAAGTCTTTTTATTCTTGATCCTTGTGCTGGCCGGTTCGGGCAGCTATCTCTATTTCAACAACCTCATTCCCGTTGAAATTTTAAACCTCGTTTTCCCGAAATCAGCTCCCTCCAAGCCACCGGCATTGGTAACCCAAACTCCCCTCTTTATGGAAGAAGTGGTTGCTGAAACTCCCGAACACGTTGACGTGCCCGAGGTGACTGCGGTTGCCGTCCCGGAACCCATTTCCCCCGCGCCTCCTGAAAACCAAGAAACGCATATCAGCGGCGCGCCCGTTGATTATATGCCATCGACCCATCTTTCCGGCACCGACTTCGATCAAACACTAGAATCGGAAGAACCACAGGAAATCGCAAGCCCGGCAGAACCTGAGCCAACTGTAGAGCAGGAAGTGATTGAGAAAGCGGTGACTGAACCAATTGCTCCTCCCGTTGCGGAACCCGCCTTACCGGAGCCAGACGAACCCCGGCGCGGTAAAGCTGTTCAGGCATACCTCGACTTCATTGAATCTTCCATACTGAAGTCAGGTGAGTTGATTAAAGAGGGATTTAATTGGGGGTGGGATTATTTAAAGAGAAAGTTCACTTGACCGGGCTGGCTTTGTCTGCATCCCCCGTTTCTCCTCAAGTACTTCGACTTCGGTAGCTTCTTGTGCCCCTGCAAACGATTGATCTCCACCGCTTTATAGATTACTTAATGAATTAATCGCAAAATAGTAAGTCTAGAATTTGTACAAGGCGCTGAAGTGAAGTCGGTTTTGCTGACCCTCCAGGCCACTCTCCAGTTTACTGTGGACGTGCGCGTACTCCAGGCTAAAAATGGTGCGCAATAATGGAAGCCAGGAAAGACGCAGGTGGTAGGACTGGGCGTGTTCCACGGTGGTGTCGGGCACACGGCTCAGGTCATTATCAGCCTGAATGTGAGTGGCGGTTGCGGCTAGACGCCAATGGCCGTTCAACCAATGCTGGTAAGAGAGGTAACCGAGATACAGCATGTGCAGTTCGATCTGGCCATTGGCATCGATGCTACCATCGTTGAACGAGTTTAAGCTGGCGTAACGCCCAAGAGTGTTGCCCCCGGCCAGGCCGAAGCGTACATTGTCACTGCCCGTAGTATTCAGGCGTCCGGAGAAGTGCAGGGCACCGCCGACTTCACTATCTTCGGCCCCGCCGACCACCGCCCCGTCACTGCGGATTTCGCGCAACAAACCAGACAAGGCCAGGGAACTACCATTGGTGTACCATAGGGCCTTCACCGCCAGATCGGGAAACCGGTCATCTGCCGGGGTGATACGAGTGCCGCTGGCATTGGTAAGTGTGGTTTCGGGATTCTCCAGGGCAATTTGCAAGCTGAAATCTTCATCCAGCTTCTGAGTCCAACGGATCATAGCCTGGCGATTTGAAATATAGGCAATCGCATCAGGAATGGTATCGGGCCAAGCCAGCAAGTTGGCAAATGTGGACTCTGTCTGACCAATCGTAAAACTTCCAAGCTGCGCATAACCGTTTCGCATGCGTGGGTTGTGGGAATTATTAACCCGCTCTTCCCCGGCACTTCCCTTGAAGTCCATTTCCAACAAAGTCTTGAAAAGACCGAGTTTGGTCATTGCGGAGGTTTTAAACCACAGTCGTGTTTCCCGGGCACTGAAGGCGAATTGCCCATTTTCACCGCCCGAACCGGTAGGCACACTTGCGGGGCGAAGATCGAATTCTGAGGCCGCCTGATTGCCGGGCCAGTTGCTCACCGTCTCCACTGTAATCTGTCCCCCAAAAGAGAAATTGATCTTATCGCTCGGCGGCTCCAGCAAAGCTTGATCGATGGGTAAAGGAGTTTTTCGCTTCTTCGGTGCGATTTGCGGAGAGGGGGCGCTGACCGACGTTTCAGGAATGGGCACCTGCTGTTTCGACTGCTGCCGCTCAAGAACCTCGACTCGGTGCTTCAGTTGATACATCAGTTCCCGCAACTGTCGCGCCTCCTCACCTGATGACATCTCTTCCCCAGCCCATGAACCCGTGGCGGGTAGAATCAGCAACAAGGCGACAGTGGCCAAGCTGAAAGACTGCAGCAGGGAATGAATGACCATCCATGAGGCTGTGGTGATACGGAGCATGTTCTTCCAGATTTCTTTGAGCAGTGATGCTTATTGCATACGTCGGAATTTACTGTGACAACCGTTACAGGTCTTAACGATGTCGCGAATCATCGAAGGATAAACATCGCTTTTTTCCAGGCGAGCGGCCTCCTGCAGGTCCATGGCCTGATTTTTCAGGCTCTGCGCATAGTTGAGAAACACAGGTGCATGATCGGCATTGAGATTTAGCTCCTGCTGCGCCGTAGAAATGTCCAGCGCCACTGCGGCCATGGCGATTGCAGTTTCAGCTATGGCCCTAGCCTGCCTTGCGCGCTCCTCATCAAACTGCAACTCATCGTAGACATCCTCGAACATCAACACCCTCAGAGACTGCATTTTCTCCCTCAGTGCGGCACTACGCACCTCATGCATGGCAGACCTACCCGTCCATTCGAGTTGCGGCAAGGCCACATCATCGGCTTTATGCGCACAACCAAAGGTCAGGGATAAAAGGAGGATGGATAAACCAAATTTTAAGCGTGCTGACATGAAATGCTTTTTATGGGTTATTCCATTTAGCATATTACTGTGGAGTGTCGTGTCTGGTGAGCGCGTTACTAGAAATTATATATCTGGATAAACCGATGGAAATTGTAGCACGAACAGGCCTCACGGACTACGCAGTCTGCTGAAGGAAAACAGAGCGCCTGTCTTCAAACGAACTGTAAGGGAAACTTTTTCTCGAACAAGCCAGCCTCGTGACAAAGGGACTGAAAATGCACGAGCCCTGCCATCTCTTCGTCACCAAAATCGTAACGAATTTTATTTTTGAGGTAGTCTTGTAGCAAAGACACAGGATGTCCGGTTTTCTTTGCCTCGGTCTCGGCAATCGCATCGAGGTTTTGCATACCTTCCTGCTTGGCGTCCAGCAGGGTTTGAATGATTCCACTTTCCACCTCAACACCTTTCCGAACTGCGATCACGGCGTGAACAAAAGTTTTGCCCGTCCGGTTGAACCACTCTTCACTGAGATCATAAACCAACGTACCTTCTTTGGAATACCCCAGAGCCTGATCACCAATGATCAATGTGGCATCATGATTTTCGAGCATCTTTTCCGGATCGGGTTCCTGGCTCTCCAGTTTGAGTCCGGCGGGAAACACTTTTGAGTAAAGCACCTGAAGCAACGCGACGGAGGTTCTTGACCGGTCATCCAGCGCCAAAGAACGAATGACATCAAGAGGAACCCTGGAGACCAGCAAAACAGTTCCCACCTTGTTTCTGGAAGCTATAGAGATGTTGGGTATAAGTCGGAAGCTGTCGGCCTGCTTTAAGTATTCAATGGCGGGGATCATGGCCATGTCCAATTCGCCGCCGGACAATTGATCGGCCAGCCGCGCCGGAGAGTCGGTACGGATTTCCAAACCCAGCACCCGTTTCCTCAACGGCTCCAATAGAGGTTGTGAATTTATAAAGTCATGGATTCCCAAAAGCACGAAACAAACTCCTTTCCAAAAAGAAAAAGGGATGGGGAAAACCCCCATCCCTTTCATTTAAAACTTGTTGCTGTTACAGGAAAAACGGCGCCATCACCAGAGAGACGATAGACATCAGTTTGATCAGGATGTTCATCGCCGGACCTGACGTATCTTTCAGCGGATCTCCAACCGTGTCTCCAACTACTGTAGCGTGATGAGCCGGGGAACCTTTACCACCGAGATTACCTGCTTCCACATATTTTTTCGCGTTATCCCAGGCACCGCCACCATTGGACATAAACAGAGCCAGCAAAACGCCCACCAGAGTTGCACCCATCAACATGCCGCCAAGAGCTTCTGCACCAAGCAGAGAACCGACAATGATCGGCATCAGGAAAGCCACCACACCTGGAGCAACCATTTCTTTCAAAGCCGCTTGGGTACTGATATCGATACAACGGGCACTGTCAGGTTTCCCGGTACCTTCCATCAAGCCCGGAATCTCGCGGAACTGACGACGGATTTCTTCAACCATCTTCATAGCCGCATTACCGACCGAAGTCATGGTGAGAGCGGCTACGTAAAAGGGAATCACTCCGCCCAGAAACACACCGATGACAACCGATGTTTTGGTGATATCAATGGAGTCAATATGTGCCGCCTGGGTGAAAGCCGCAAACAAAGCCAATGCCGTCAGAGCCGCAGAACCAATGGCGAAACCTTTACCAATCGCCGCAGTGGTGTTACCCACCTGATCCAGTCCATCGGTAATTTTACGGGTCTCTTCTCCCAGCCCAGCCATTTCAGAGATTCCGCCTGCGTTATCGGCAATCGGCCCGTATGCATCGACCGACATGGTGATGCCTACCGTTGCCAGCATTCCAACTGCGGCAAGAGCCACACCATAAAGACCAGCGAATTCGGAGCTGACAAAAATTGCCAAAGCAATAATCAGGACAGGTATAACGCAGCTTTCCATTGCAATCGCAAGACCCGTGATCATGACTGTCGCAACACCTGTTTCACTGGCCTCTGCAATGCGGACAACCGGTTTACCTGCCGTGTAGTATTCGGTGATCAGACCAATACCGATACCGGCCAGACAACCAAACAACAAGGCGACAAAAACACCTGAAGGCAATCCCATAACCTTAATCAGAAAAAAGGTGGCGAACAACATGGCCCCGGCACTAATAAAAGTACAATTACGCAGCGCATCGGAAGGATCCATGTTTCCCAAAGCGCTCATGGCCCGGATTCCCAGAACAGATGCCACCAGACCGATCATGGCCACCAGAATCGGCAAGGCCATGTATTCAAATTTCATGGTTGCCATACCCGCACCGATAGCAATGGTGGCGATCATGGAACCGCAATAAGACTCAAAAATATCTGCTCCCAAACCTGCAGTATCGCCCACGCAGTCTCCGACGTTGTCGGCAATAACTCCCGGGTTTCTAGGATCGTCTTCCGGGATTCCCGCTTCCACCTTGCCAACGAGATCGGAACCGACATCGGCAGTTTTGGTGTAGATACCGCCGCCCACACGTGCGAACAGCGCAATGGAACTGGCGCCCATAGCAAATCCACTAATAACGCCGATCGAGTCTCCACGGCCAAACAGGGTGAATAATCCGCCAACCCCGATCAAACCCAGACTTGCCACACAAAGGCCCATTACCGCACCGCCGTTGAAAGCGATGTTGAGAGCTTTAGCTTGACCGCCATCTGAAGCCGCCTGAGAGGTTCGTACCCCGGCGGTGGTCGCCGCGTTCATGCCAAAGTATCCGGCAAGCATGGAGCACCCAGCCCCTACTACATAGGCCACGGCTGTCCACAGCCCCATCCACAAACCACTTTGCACGGAAATCAAAACCAACAACAGGAGGAACACGCCTCCCACAAAATAACCCAGTATTCTATATTCTCTGGCAAGGAAGACCATTGCACCCTCATGGATAGCATCGGCGATTTCGGTCATTTTTTCATTACCAGCCGGTTCATCATCCACGCTTTCAAAAAGTTTCCAGGCGATGACCATTCCGAATAATCCAAATAAGACTGCCAGATAAACAAATTTCTGCGACGCATCAAAAGCGGCCATCACCAGATACAAAATCATGGCAAGCCCGATGAAAGCCATTTCTCCTTTGTGTTCCGTTAACATTCTATTCAATCCTCCGTAGATTTACGTTTATTGAGTTCTTTGAGCGTCGCTTCTACCGCTTGCACCGCTTGTTCCATAGTTTCATTTATCAGACCTGAATCTTCTGCATCAAAGGGAGACAACACATAGTCAACAATATCGTCTTTATCTTCGGGCCTGCCAATCCCCACTCGAACCCGTGCAAATTCTCCGGTCCGTATGGATTGGATCGTTGATCGAATTCCCCGTTGCCCGCCATCGCCGCCTTTGAACTTTTTCTTAACCTTGCCAAGAGGAAGATCGATGTCGTCGTGAATCACCAGCATTTGCTCTGGAGAAAGATTAAAAGCGGAAAGCAACGACTTTGCCGCTTTTCCGCTTTCATTCATATAGGTCATCGGTTTCGCTATAACAACTTCGAGGCCATCCACTTCTCCTTTTCCATACAAGGAGAGATATTTATGGCACCCCAGCCGGATGTCATATTTATCGGCCAGGTTATCCGCCACCCAAAAACCCGCATTGTGACGGGTCAGCTCATAACGTGGTCCGGGATTGCCCAAACCTAAAATCAAGAACACTGTTTATTTCGCGTCTTCTTTCTTCCCGGCAGCATCGGCCGGTTCGGCAGCAGCTGCAGCGGCTTCGCCCTCTAAAACTTCCTCGCCTTCAGCTTTCTCTTCTTTCACTTTTTCAACATGAACCGTCACCACTGCGTCACTGGGGTCATTGATGATTTCCACACCTTCACCCACTGAAATATCGGAAACATGGACCACATCGTCGAGCTGCACTTCAGCCATCTGGATCTCAATTTTTTCAGGGATATTCATGGGGATACTCTCCACCTCAATAGTACGGAGGATGTGGTTGACCAACCCGCCCATTTTTTCACCGGGGGAATGTCCCACCAGTAAAACAGGAACCTTAACCCTGATTTTTTTAGTGACATCCACTTCCAGGAAATCCGCGTGCACCCAACCCGGCCTTATCGGATGCGATTGAAATTCCTTCAACACCACACTACGTTCGGAGCCGCCGTCAATTTTGAGTTCAATCAAGGCATTGCGTCCCTTTGCCGCAAGGAGCTTTTTCAATTCCTTGGGGTTAACCGTCAAGCTGACGTTGTCTTTCAACCCATACAGAACTGCAGGCATGGTCTCATCATTTCTAAGTTTTCGTGTAGCAGACTTGCCGGTTACTTCTCTTATTTTTCCCGCTAAAGCTGACATTCTATACTCCCATCCATTTGATAAAAGCTGTGAGTGCGCCACATACAATATGTAACGCCAAAGCCTGATTTTTTATTCTCGGGTTGAATCAAACAACGAACTGACCGAGGTTTCCTCGTGAATTCTTAAAATAGCTTCTCCCAACAACGATGCCACCGACAGCACCTTGATCTTCGGGTTTTTCTGCAACCCTTCGTTCAAAGGAATGCTGTTTGTCGTAACCACCGACTTGAGCGGAGAGTTACTGATTCGCTCCCCTGCAGGCCCGGAAAGAACTGCGTGAGAACAACAGGCATGAACCTCACTAGCGCCTGCCCCCAGCAACGCATCGGTCGCCTCCATAAGGGTTCCCGCAGTATCAATCATATCGTCCACAATAAACGCGACCTTGCCCTTAACATCACCAATAATATTCATGGCTTTGGCTTCGTTTGGGACATCTCTCCGCTTATCGATAATGGCCAGAGAGGTATCCAGTCTTTTGGCGTAAGCTCTGGCCCGTTCCACCCCTCCCGCATCGGGTGAAATAACAATCATGTTTGGTAATTCAAGTTTGCGGATGTAGTCGATCAACACATTCATGGCAAACAGATGATCCACAGGAATATTGAAGAACCCTTGAATCTGTCCGGCATGAAGATCGACCGTCAATACCCGATCCGTCCCCGCCGTTTCCAGCAAATCGGCAACCAGCTTGGACGTGATCGGCACCCTGGGCTCGCATTTGCGATCCTGACGCGCGTAACCGTAATAAGGGATCACCGCCGTGATCCTTTTTGCTGATGACCGTCGCAAGGCATCGATCATGATCAGCAATTCCATCAAATTGGTATTGCCAGGATAACAAGTCGGCTGAACAACGAAAACATCCGCGCCACGAACATTTTCTTCGATCCGCACATAAATCTCCTTGTCGGAGAAATCACGAACCACCGTTTGCCCCACGGGAACTTTGAGATACTTACAAATATCCTCCGCTAGAGGCGGATTAGCCCTACCTGAAAAAATAAGCAACCGCCCGTTACCGCTGGAATCCATTCGCTAAAAATCCCCGTAAAAATCTGGCTGGGGCGGGAGGACTCGAACCTCCGAATGCAGGAATCAAAATCCTGTGTCTTAGCCACTTGACGACGCCCCAAAGTATAAAAACCCAATCCGCACTGACACGGCCGAGGTTCTCTGTTCTCCCAACTTCCCCACCTCACTTCCAAGCAGGAAAATGAGCACCTCTAATAATTTGGTCTACCCCTTCAGGGTATGAAGGCAAATGAAAAATTACCACATACGCCTCTTGAACATGAGGGTGCGGATGGTCGCTAACACAACATTTCCTCAGGATATAATTCGGATAAACTGACAACGCTTTCAGCTAAAAACAGCCTGAACTTCCCTCTCTCCAGCCGGGCGTACGCATTTTTCGCTATTTCGGGATTGTCGAAAATACCAAAGACAGTAGAGCCGCTTCCTGAAAGGAGCGCCCCCTTTGCTCCCAAAGCAAGCATTTCCTTTTTTATCCCAGAAATGTCCGGATGCTCTTGAAATACAACGGGTTCCAAATCATTGGACCAAGCCGCCCCCAATTGGGCAAACTCCGACTGCAAGAGAAAATTTTTCAAAATGTTAATATTATTTTCCCGCTTTGTCAAATTCAATTTTAGATTCCCATAAACCATCGCCGTGGAGACGGGAAACCCCGGATAAACCATTAAAACATAAAATCTAATAGAACTTTCCACCGGTTCGAGGATTTCGCCCCGACCCCTGCCAATGGCACAGGGGGAAAACAGAAAAAAAGGCACATCTGAACCCAGTTCGGAAGCCATCAAAATCAGGTCTTTCCGTTTTAATTTTAAATTCCACAAAAAATTAAGCCCCAACAAAACCCCGGCGGCGTTGCCACTGCCTCCTCCCAACCCAGCCCCATGCGGAATGTTTTTCTTTAAATGAATTCTTACACCCTTGCAACGATCGGGACAGCGCGTTTCTAACAAGCGGGCGGCCTTCATGACCAGATTACTTTCATCGGTGGGAATATCCGGCTGGTTACAGACCAGTTCCAGCCCGCGCGAAAGACGTTCCAGCTTGATCTCATCACACCAGTTCACCATTTGGAACAAGGTTTCGAGTTCATGAAAACCGTCTTCACGCTTGCCGAGAATATGGAGCCCCAGGTTCACCTTGGCCGGGGTTTTAAAAGTAAGGGTCGTCATCGACTTTTCGCGGAAGGTAAAGGGAGTTGAAACGTGTCCGCAGGCAGCCCCTGATTAATAACCGGGTTTTTATATTTCACCCGGATCGTTTCTTCTTTTTCAGGAAACGATAACGTCACCAGATGAGGAAAGTCATAGTCCCCCACTTTGGCGTATTCCTCCCATGTCACCGAATAGACGGAACGCCCACCCAACTCACGGGTCATCTCAAGAGGAAGCAAAGTCATAGCGGAAAATTGTAGGATCACAACACCTCCGCGCTGTATATCGGTCAATCGCAGAATGTATCGCGTCCGATCTGAGTTGAGGTGCGACTCTAAAACCTTGAGAAGCTCAAGCCTTGGAATATGACCGACAAAAATTCTAAGATGCTCGTGAAAGTCCACCTGCGTTCCCAGCATTTTCTCCATCAGGGATTCCACTTCCGCCCCGGAATAAACCCTGCCTTTTGCCGGATCGAAAAATACGATCTTGTCCTCATGATGGATGAAAACCCCCAGAGCCTGACCAAACAAGCCATAGGTATCCACCCGGATAGATTGGCTATCCTGAATCAATAAGGATTGGCGGAAACTTTGCTTCCGCTTAGGACCTAAAAAGCTAGTGCGGGTGAATGATTTGAGGTTTTTAACTTTTCCGACCCGGTCTACCTGCCTTTGTAAAACGTAACCGGTGGTGATCGAGTCTTTTAAAAAATGCGGAGCAACCGGTTCAACGCGGGGCTGACATCCCCAACTCACAAACACCAAAGCAAAAAAAACAAGGCACCTGAAAAAAGGAGGGTGGTTTGTCACACGCATCAACGGGTAGGAGTTCAACGGGCCTTCTTAATAGCTCTGCTGTAAAAGCCTTTTCGCTTTGTCGATTTTGTTCTTAAGCGTTTGCGGGTCCGGCGCCTCTCCACCCAGATCGTTTTTTGGGTTCACGGTGAGAAACAGGCTGTTTTTCCATGCCCCGCTGGCCTCATCATAATTTTCCAGAGAGAACAGAATATCCCCAAGATGGTCATAAAGTACCGGGTCTGGATCGGTGTAGATCAAGGCCTTCTGAATTTGTGTTAAAGCTTTTTCCGGCTCGCCTTTTTTGAAATAAATCCAGCCCAGACTGTCCAGGAAATAACCATTGCGCGGCTGGATGGTCAGAGCCTTTTTCAAATGCTCAAGAGCCCGATCAAGATCGTGCCCTTCCAGCGCGTACATATACCCCAGAAAATTATGTGCGTTGGAGTGCAAAGGATTCAACTCAATCGCCTGCCTCATATTTTCCATGGCTCCTTTGTAGTCCCCTGCCTTTTCCATCAAGGCACCCAACTCAAAGTAGTAGGAGTCTTTTTCAGAGTTCAAGGCCAAAGCTTTGCGCATGGTTGCAATGGCTTTTTCATTTTCATTCAGAGCCATGTAGGCCAGCGCCAGAGAGTGTTGAAGCTGGTCGTTCTCCGGTTCCATTGTGACAGCCTCGTTGAGCAGAGCTATCGAGCTTTCTGTCTTCTTCATCAAGCTGTATAGCCTGGCTGTATAAAGGAGGATGTCCAGCGATTGCGGTTCCAGCCTTCTGAGTTTTTCAAACTCCTCAACAGCTTTGTCCAGACGACCGTGGGTTTCATAGATCCGCGCCATGAGAACATGTGGATCCTTGTAATCGTGTTTGGCCAGAACAAGTTGAAACTCATCCAACGCCCTCATATATAGAGTTTGTTCAAAATAAATCGTGGCAATGCGCATATGGATATTGGGTTGCTTTGCCAGACCGGAAGGAATGGCTTCAAAACCTTGCGGGGGGTTCTGGCCCAAAGCCCCGGCAGAATGGAGTTGGGTAACCCGGTTTTTAATATATTCGTTCTCCGGCGTCAGCTTTAACAACAGTCCATATTCTTTCAACGCCTCAACGCTCCTACCCTGACGTTCGAGCACCCAGGCTAAATGGTGTCGGGCCTGAAGCAGGTTGGGTTTCAGGGAAACCGCTTTTTCGAGACTCATCTCGGCCTCCGGCAACTGGTTGGCCCGTAAATAGGCCCGGCCCAGATAAAACTGCACCAGCGGATTGTTCGCCTCTATCAATGCGCCTTTTTTATACTCTTCCAAAGCCTGATCAAATCGCTCCAGCCCTTCCAACAGAGAACCTTTTAATAATGGCGCCCGGGCGTTTCCGGAGTCTATCCGGCTAATCTGATCGTAATACGCGATGGCTTCTTCCACCTTTCCCTGACCGGCCAGAATATCTGCCACGATCATCAAAATTTCTTCATTTTCAGGAAAACGGGTCAGCGCATTTTGACCGGCCTGCACGGCCTCATCCAATTGACCGGTGCGGAGCAACAGGCGAATCCATTTTTCATGGAACCTTTCCGCTTCCGGGTCATACCGGACCACTTCCCTATAATGCAAAGCGGCCTGTTCCATCTGATAGCCCTTTTCCGCATTCAGCGCCATCAGGTAATGGTAATAGGAGCGAGGGTCCCGCGTATCCTGTTCCCCGGAAAGTTGTTTTTTCTTTTCGAACGACAAAACTGCATAAGAAGAAGCCAGGTCGGTGCTCGTTGACTCCGGAACTCCGGACATTGTCGAGCAACTAGCCAGAAACAGGAGCACGAGTAACCAAGCATTCGACAACGTTTTTCTGGTTCTGCAAATGGACTTTAATTCACGAGCTATGGCTTTCATCTTCTGGGTTGTCCTAAGTATTTAGAAAATTTCTCTTTAAGAGCCTATCAGGCCACTGCCTTAAACACAATACCGTTTACCAACGGTTCACCGGCCCTGCTGTTTATTTCCTGCATAATTTTGCTTTTTAACGAATCTAAAACCGGCACCCATTCTTTACCCTCTACCCGCACATGGAGTGTCCCACGGGTCAGCTTGTCAATGGTGGAAACCCCTGAGATTTCCCTTCCCACCACCAGATTCCAATGATAGGTTAGCCATTCCTGCTGGTTCGCCTTGGAAAACATTTCATCGGGAAGAGACTGAAAAAGAACCGACCTTATTTCTGACCAGTTCCTGCTTGAGCTTTGTTTTAGTTTTCTTTCCATAATCGAGATATAAGGGAAATGGTTCGACCCACTATTACATTTTAGCTATCTTAGCGACCAAGTTAAAGTTATTTCTACCTCCCCACCATGCGTGGGGCTGTGAAACCCCTTCCCATAAATTTCATGCCCCGAAGGGGTACAATGAGCAATCGCTTTCTCTGGCGAGCAACCATTTTTCTCGACATAATTAAGCCCTTGTCCATTCCCCCCACGTCCACTACTGTGGAAGGAAATTTTGTTTAAAACCCACGAACCACTACCCCTGCTGATCCTAGGTAAAATTATTGTTTATTGCCACTGCGGCGGCGAACCGCCATAGACAACTGAAACGGGCTTTTATCAGCGCGTAATAGTGTCTGATCGTTTTGTGGGCTATTGCCCATTGCCCCCCACGCAAGTGGGTGATATGATTGAAATAACGGGGGTTGAATCTTATTCTTACTAAATTTTAAATTAGAATCAGCGAGGGCTTATGTCCCAACCCATTAAACTTTCCATACCGAGCGACCCGAAATATCTGGGATTGATTCGCAAAGTTTTGCAGGAGCTTTTGAACAGCCATGATGTGCCCGATGATACGGCACGCCGCCTGATTCTTTGTGTCGATGAGGCATGTGCGAATGTTATCAAGCACAGCTACGAAGGCCCCTGCGATGAACCCATTGAGGCCACCTTCACTATCGAAGGGGATGACTTCAAGGTTCAGATTCGCGACTACGGCAAACAATGCAAAATTGACCAGATAAAACCGCGTTGCCTGGAGGATTTAAAACCGGGCGGACTGGGCACCCATTTCATGAATGAAATTATGGATGAGGTCAGTTATTGCACTGACCGGGCCAAGGGCACTTTGCTGACCATGATAAAAAAATTAAAAACCGGACTGACTTCGACACAGGACAAAAGGTAACCATGAGTATGGATTTAAAAATGGATAAGGACGGGGATTCTGTGACCGTCACAGTTACTGGCGATATCGACATGAGTTCTTCAACCAAAGTGCGGGATGCTTTGGGTCCTCTTTTTCAAAACAACAATAAGGTCATCGTTGTGGATTTATCAGGAGTTTCCTACATTGACAGCTCGGGTATCGCCACTCTTGTGGAAGGGTTGCAGTGGAGCCACAACAGCAAGAATAAATTCCGCCTCGCCGCTTTGACCCCAGGCGTCAAGGATGTGTTTGAGATCGCGCGTCTGTTAAGCGTATTTGAAGTTTTCGACACAAAAGAACAAGCCCTTGTCGAGTAGCCTCGACGGGCGATAGATCAAAACCTTTTAGGGCGAACAATAGTCGTTACGCTTCTAGATGAGGTTTAAGGCTGCCAGTTCCTGAAGGAAATTTGTGTGCGAAATCCAGGGATTTAGAAGTCTTGAAACTTTTGTTCCATTCCTGCCGGGCGTGGCTCGGGAATATGTTTATGGTCAGATCATTTTTCGGGTTTATTGGTAGAAGGGGATTCGAGTTTACTGCTGTTTTTGAAAATTTTTTCAAGGAGATCAGTGGACTATACAATCTCACCCGTGCCACTTTATATTGCACCTTCATAGAACCTTTTCGCGGCAAACCTATTAAATGGCGTCCCGTGTGGACGCAGATGGAAGAGGTTGGGGTCAAGTCCACCACTATTGTTTTTCTGGTCTCGTTTCTGATCGGAGTCATTCTTGCGTTTCAGTCAGCGCACCAGTTGAGCCGGTTGGGGGCCTTGGAGTTTGTCGGCGCTTTGGTGGGCGTTGCCATTTTGCGCGAGCTCGGGCCTTTGATGACCGCACTGGTCATGGCTGGGCGGGTTGGGGCCGCATTCACCGCCGAGCTCGGGACGATGAAGGTTTCCGATGAAATCCTTGCGCTTGAGATCATGGCGCTGAATCCGGTAAAGTTTTTAATCACTCCCCGATTTATCGCCCTTTTGATCATGCTCCCGTGCCTGACCATCATGGCAGACCTGATGGGAATATTAGGCGGGTTTTTGATTGGCACCACCACGCTGGGAATCGACCCGGTGACCTATGTCAACAACTCCCTCGACGCGATGGTGGTAAAAGACGTGGTGACCGGGCTGGTCAAGAGCGCCGTGTTCGCCGTCATCATTGTCATGGTCGGCAGTTATATGGCCTTCATCATTGAAGGTGGCGCGGAAATGGTCGGGCAGAACACCCGCTCAGCCGTGGTGGTCTCAATGATTCTGGTGATCATTGCCGATCTGGTATTCACATCTTTATTTTTCTTTGTGACCTGATAATGATACGAGTCAATAACCTGAGAAAATCGTTTGGCGAAGACGACAAGCGCATCACCGTGCTGGAAGATTTCAACGCCCATATGGAAAAGGGCCAGATCACTTCCATCATTGGCGGCAGTGGCAGCGGCAAGAGCACCATCCTCAAACTTCTCATAGGAGCTTATCGCCCCGACTCGGGCGAAATCTGGATCGACGGTGAAGAAGTCTCCCAACTCAAGGATGAGGCGATCAGTCGTGTCCGCAAAAAGTTTGGCACCATGTTCCAAACCGGGGCACTGTTCAACTCCCTGACGGTGGAGGACAATGTCGCCTTGCCCATGCGGGAGCATACCAATCTAAACGAAGGCACCATTCTTATCATGGTTAAGATGAAGCTGGAGATGGTGGGACTAAGAGGGGCCGAGCACCTCAAACCGGCCCAGCTTTCCGGCGGCATGATTAAACGCATTGCCCTGGCCCGGGCCATTGCTCTCGACCCTAAAATTGTTTTTTATGACGAGCCATCGGCAGGACTGGATCCGATCTCCATCGGCGTGATTGACAAATTGATCATCGACCTCAGCAAAAAAATGGGCATCACCTCGGTGGTGGTCACACACGAAATTCCTAGCGCCATGCGTATTTCGGATAAAATAATCATGCTGTTCAAAGGCGAGATCATCGCTGAGGGCACACCGGAAGAAATTCGTAAAAGTGATGACCCGAGAGTGATACAGTTTATTGAAGGCAGTCCGGACGGACCCATTCCGTTCAGCAAAAGCCTGACAGATTATGGAGATGAACTTAAAGAAATGAGCCGAGTCTGATCTATGGAATACCGTTCCTCAGAAGTTAAATCCGGGTTTTTTATTTTCATCAGCATGATGGGTTTGATCGTCATGATCTTCATGCTCGGCAATATTCAGGATTATTTCAAACCCAGAAGGATGTTGCGCATCGTGTTTAATTTCACCGGCGGGATGGAAATCGGCGCACCGGTGCGCTATGCCGGACTCGACATTGGCTCGGTCAAGGACATTGAACTGCTCGGCGACGTTAAAAGCCATGACCGAGTGGCGGTGGTGACAGAGATCAACCCCAAGATCACCATCAAAAAGAATTCCATCGCTATGATTAAAACTTCCGGACTGATGGGTGGACTCTATATAGACGTTAAGCCCGGCACGCAAGAGTCGCCTCCTTTAGGGGACAATGAGGAGTTGATCGGGGAAGACTCGTTTGAAATCGCTAAAATTGGCGACATGGCCACCGAGGTCGTATTGGAGATCCGACGTTTTACCCAGCTGACCGAAGAACTCGTTACCGATGCTCGATCCACATTGAACCATGTACGAACCTCCCTCCACAATGTGGATGCAATATTGGCGGAAAACCGCATGTATGTTCAGGCCAATATGAAAAATGCCCTCGATATTTCCAAAAAAGTTTCAGACATGATGGATAAAAATGGCGGCAAACTGCAATCCACTTTCGACCACGTGGCTTCAGTGTCGGAGAAAGCCGACAAACTGGTCACCGACAAGGAAAAGGATATCCGCAAAATCATCGATCAGATGCAAAGTATGACACGAGAAATGGAAACCCTGCTTGCTGACACGCGACCGGGTGTGACCCGTTTGATCAATAGCATGGAAGCGAACGCACAGGAAATCACCACCGATATAGACCGCACCGCAACAAGCGTTGAACAGACTCTTGGTCAGGGCAACTCCATCATGGTGGAGAACCGCAGAAGCCTGCTGCAACTTCTCCAGAACATGAACGAAACATCGCAGAACCTGAAATCCCTAACCGAAGACTTAAAACGGAATCCCTGGAAACTGGTTCGCAAATCCGATGAGGTTGCAGTTCCCCCGGCCGAGGCCACGGTTCCAGGACAATCGGGCATCCGCATGAAACGGCTGGATAAGGTATCCGGCAATTAGACAATGACGATTAAAATAAACAACGGGGTTATGATAGCGGCTTTATTTTTCTTCGGCTGCGCCAATGTTCCCGCGCCCATTGAAAACCATTTCAACAAGGGAGTGGAGCATTACGACAGCCAGGAATATGCCAAGGCGGTCGAAGAGTATAAACTGGCCCTCAGGGGAAATCCTGATAACTCCTTCGCCATGTATAACCTGGCCGTTGTGTATCAGGACCAGGGCAAGACCGATCAGGCCGAAAAGCTTTATCATGATATCCTGAAAATCACCGAAGACACTTTCAGCCGCATCAACCTGGCGGGGATTCATTACGACAAGGGAAACTCGGACGAGGCTTTCAAGCAACTTGAAATCGCGACAAATAAAAATCCGGATTCGGCGCATCCGCTCAGCATTTTGGGAGAGTTTAAAGAGCGCGAGGGAAAGCTTGCCGAAGCGGAGCAAAAGTATCTTAAGGCCTTGAGTATTGATAACCGGCATGCCCCCACCCACTATCGACTGGGGCGGTTGCACCTTAAGCGGGGAAAATTTGCTCAAGGCATTGAACACCTGAAACAGTCCATCGACCTGGAAATGGAAAACCCAGTTTATCTGGAAACACTGGGTGCGGAATATGAGCGGTCGGGAGATTATCTTGAAGCGGTGAACTATTTTGAAAGAGTTTCGGTTCTGCAACCGAACCGGTTAGAAATTTATGTGAAACTCGGTGACCTGTATAAGAAGGAAAAAATGTTTCAGGAAGCCCTTTCCCGTTACTGGTCTGCCTTAGCCTTGAAAGATGACGACCCCTATGTCCACCGAAGCGTCCTGGACATTTATAAAATTCTTTCAGATCAAGAAAGCCAGGAGTTGAAAACTCTGGGGGGGCAGAGTTCTTTTGCCCGCAACCCCTAGTGCGCTCCCCCATCCTGTTCACGGGGACAGCCAGCTTTCTGCTTTATGGTTTTCTGACCCAGCTTTCCAGCCAATTCAACTGGGGAGAAGGCTATTCAGAAAGACCCCTCCTCACTTATCTCGCTGTTTATTTTTCCCTGTGTGCGCTTTATGGCCTCACCTGGTTTATCGTGCGCAAACGTCCCGAGAACCCAAGCAACTTTTGGATAATCATCGTGTTCGGCCTGTTGTTTCGCGCCGTCATCCTCCCCTCTCAGCAGATTCAGGAAGATGACGTCTATCGCTATTTATGGGATGGGAAAGTGTTCGCAAATGGAATCAATCCGTTTGAATACGCTCCCGCCGAAGTGAATGACTTCAAGGCGCTGAGAATCCAGAATCCGGAAAGCTATTATGAAACTTATGTTGAGCGCAACGAGCGCGAACTGGAACAACTGGACGCGTTGAAATGGGCGTCTCCCAAATCCCTTAAATATCTGGAACGGGTGAACCATCCAGAGGTGCCAACCATCTACCCGCCGATGGCGCAGTTTGTGTTCCGTCTGATGCACCAGATAAAACCCGACAGCATTGTCGCCCTGAGGTGCGGATTTTTAATTTTCGACATCATGACTTTGGTTTTTATCATTGGCATCCTTTCAAAATTGAGGATGGATAAATCCGCTTGCCTGATTTATTTCTGGAGTCCTCTGATCATCAAAGAAACTTTCAACTCGACGCACCTGGATATCATCGGCATATCCCTGCTCACGGGCTCGATTTATTTTTTGCTGTGTCATCGCCATACCGTGGCGACTCTGTTCCTGGCCTTTGGCTTTCTGGGGAAACTGTATCCGGTGATTTTGCTGCCCTTATATCTCAAAGCCTGTCATGAAAAAATGCGCCAGACGGGGGAAAAGATCTGGCTGGCTCCTTTGGGAAATGCCAGTCTGTTTCTCGGGGTGGCCATTTTGGGGTATCTACCCTTTATGGGAATCGGACTGCAAATGTTTGACGGACTCAAAGCCTTCACTCTGCATTGGCAAAGTAATGACAGCATTTTCGCCGTTCTGGTTTTCATCTTTAGAAATATTTCGGGTGGGTTCGCGAACGAAATAATTTTTTCCAACCCCTCACCCATTTTCCTAAGCAAAGTTACGGTAGCTATCATGCTAGCCGGAGCCCTACTCTGGTTTCAGTGTAAAGGTGCTTCTCTTCTTCAACAGCCTGTAGAATTTGTGCGCGGACTTTTCTGGATCATGGCGCTGGTTTTTCTCCTGAGTCCGGTGCAGAACCCGTGGTATCTCTGCTGGGTTGTGCCCTTTTTGTGTGTGTTCCCCACACGGTCGTGGATGGCATTGACTGGACTGGTGGGCCTCTATTACCTCGACTTTTATTTTGATTATCAAGAACTTCAACCGCTTAACCTGTGGATTCCCGGGGTCGAATACCTCCCGTTTTATTTTTTATTGGCCTTGGAGCTTCGGGAAAACCAAAAGCAAAAACAGTCGCCGGAACATTTTGCCAACAAAGCCTAATTCAAGGGTTTTGATATTTTGCAAAACAAATAATTTCTTGTTAAGATCGCACTCACCCGTTATATTTAAGGGACGTTGAGCTAAACGATCTAAAGGGGAGAGATGGCTAATACAACGGTAGCGAAGATCAAAGCAATGCTTGTGGATAAATCGCAAACGCATTTATCCAATAGAGATTTTTCAGGACTTGATCTTTCGGGCCTTGATTTTAGTGACATGACCATCGCCGACACCAACTTCAGCAACACCTCGCTGAAGAAGGCCAAATTCCACAAGGCCTTTCTAGCCAAATGTAATTTCCGTAGTTCTGATTTGACCAATGCAGATTTTAATGAGGCTAATTTAAAAGATGCCGACTTGTGTCTCACCAATCTGGAAAATGCATCGTTCAGTCGAGCAAAAATGGAGGGAGCAAAACTGATCCGGGCAAAATGCAATAAGGCCAGCATGACTTTCGCGTCTATGGTCGGTTGCGACTTGAGAGAAGCAAAACTCAACGACGTCTCTTTTCATGGAGCCGATCTCTCTAAAGCAGACTTAACCAAAGCCGATACCAAAAACGCCAGCTTTAAAAATGCCAAACTCGATGGCGTAAAAGGTTATAAAGCCTAAATTCTACGATCTACTTTTCGCGCTTCACGGTTTAGTCGATGGATTCAGTTCTGCAAACGAAGCAACCCTAGTCACCCCTGCCAAATCAAAACGGTTATCCCGATCCAGCAAAACAGGATGAATGCCAACAGCCTGAGCTCCCTCTACATCGGTTCGCATTTCATCGCCAATATGGCAGGCTTCATGAGCTGCGACTCCACTCCGTCTTAACGCTTCCTCAAATATCTTTTTATCCGGCTTTGCCGAACCAACCACCGCAGAGGGCAGGATAAAATCAAAATAACGCGCCAGACCAATATTTTCCAAGGTGGAAACCAGCCGCGAATCCCAATTGGAAATGACTCCCAGCACCACGCCTCTTTTTTTTAGAGTTTCGAGGATCCCGGATTCAATCACATCTTCATAAACCCTCCAGTTGGATTTTTCTCGAAACGCTTCAAAAATGAGATCGAAGTATTCATCGAATCGGTCGAGCCCGCCCAGCGGTTGAAACACCTCATAAACCAGTTGGCGCCAAAAATTTCTTTCCGCTTCGGCTCCGCTCTGATTGCCTAAAGACTCAATGCCCCCCATTTTTTTCCATTGCGCACGGAACCCTTCATTTAAAACCTCGACAGAACCCGAATAGCCGAAGGGGCGGGCGTGCCGGGCATAGACATCCCCGACCGACGGGTGAACGCGGATCAACGTCCCCCCGACATCAAAAAAAACCGCTTTGAAGGAAGATAAAGGCAATAGCAAGTTTCCAAAAATTAAATTTTATAACTAGGATTTTATACTGTAAATAAGATGGAACGCCAGTGGGAAAAGATTTTAATCATTTCTAATATTTCCACTATAAATCTGGAGAAATAAATGTCTTATTTAATCATAGCTTGCAGCCTCAATCCCGAAAGCCGTAGCCGAGTACTGGCACAGCAGGCTGAAGATGCGCTACAGCAGGCGGGTGTAGAGGTTGACTTTATGTCTCTGAAGGATAACCCCTTGCCTTTTTGCGATGGAGATTCAGTGTATGCACAACCAGAGGTTATATCTGCGGCTGAACGAGTTAATAAGGCCGAGGGAATTTTGCTTTCCGTTCCCATTTATAACTACGACGCCAATGCCGCCGCAAAGAACCTTGTCGAGCTAACCGGCAAGGGCTGGGAAGATAAGGTGGTGGGGTTTCTATGTGCTGCCGGAGGACAAGGCAGCTATATGTCCATTATGAGTCTGGCTAACAGCCTGATGTTGGACTTCCGCTGTGTGGTTTTGCCCCGGTTCGTTTATGTCACCGGCGAGTCGTTTAAAGGAGATCACCTGGCAGACCCTGAAATCAAAAAGCGCATTGGCGAATTAACCAATCAATTGGTTAAAATCTCCGGGTCACTTCAAAGTTAGGCTGGCCCGCATATGGAACGCAACTGATAAAAAAACCTCCCAAGGGGTTGATGCGGCTCATGAACGCAGGCTCTGCCAGTACGTCCAGACTATTCTCGCGAGAGAGTGAGCCGCGCCCGTAGGGGTAATTTGCAGAAACTCATTAAGCCGAAACAACTCTTTATTCACCATTCACGCGCTTGGCGGTCGCGTCAGCGTCACCGCCCCATTGCCACCGGCGGCTCGCCGGTTAGCGATGGTCTGGCTGGAAAAAGCTGAGGACTCCCATCAGGGCTATGGCTGTCGCGGCCGTAAAATACATCAGGAGCCCCACTCCCGAGTCACCAAATAATTCCAACCAGTAAATACGGTTGGAAACAAAGCCCCAGTAAAAAATAAAGAAATAGGATAATAACAATCCCGTTTTGTGCTTACCGTAGAGCAAACAAATAAAACAGGCCGCGAACATAAACGCAATTTGTCCGAAAGAAATAAAAAATACTTTATGAGATAAAAACTCCATAGCTTCATTCATGCTCTGCATAACATTCACCCAATTTAATCCTTGATAAGTTTATCTCCCCAACGTTTTCTTTAACCCCGAAGAGGGATCAAAGTCGGTTTCCTTAAATCCTGGGAACCAAAGTTAAAGAGCAAAAAGGATACCAATTAACAGAAAATATGGGGGCAACTTGGGAGGGATGACTCTAACTTTTTGCATTTAAAGGGAAATTTTTTTTCAAAAACTGTTCAATAAATTTAAATAAGAGGAATAATTTG